>NZ_JAYKZZ010000004.1:0-402589 GCF_035818675.1 Parapedobacter flavus | reverse complement strand
TCAGTACCGAACGCTTTGGTTTTGTCGGCTGCTGTAACCACAATTTCAAGCGGTGTAATGGTCAATGTAGCCGTCAGCTCGCCGTCTTCGTAATTGGCCCCACCATCAATGATGGCCGTGACGGCGTACGTACCCGCATCCGTGGCACCGTTGCCCGGTGCACCGTCGATTTCGTAGGTCACCGAGGCTCCCGCTGGCAGATCGCCAGCGAGGGAAAGCCTGTGTTCGGTGCCATCATAGGTAGATGAACTATTTTCGAATACGATTCCCGTAATCTGTCGCGGAGTAATCGTCAATGCGCCTGTGGTAAAGGCAAGGGTGTAATTATCGCCCAACGACAGGTTACCCTGCGTAATCGCGTAGCTGCCCACGTCTTCACCCACGTCACGGACAAGTCCGCCCCTAAATTCGTCATCAGCGATTAATTCCGGCGTGAATATATATGTCAGCGCCGGGTCATCCGTGCCGAACACTTTCGTCTTATCGTCCGCCGCAACCGTTATTTCCAGGGGTGTGATGGTCAGCGTGGCGGTCAGTTCGGCGTCTTCGTAGTTCGCCCCACCATCGATGATGGCCGTGACGGCGTACGTACCCGCATCCGTGGCACCGTTGCCTACCTCACCGTCGATCTTGTAGGTGACGGTAGCACCTGTCGGGAGCTCGCCCGTGATTACAAGTACGTGTTCCTCCCCATCGTACGCGAAGGAGGCGTTAGTGAATGTGACACCCTCGTAGTTCGCGGGCGTAATCGTCAGCGTACCTTCCCCGAAGGTGATTTCGTAATTATCATCCAACGACAGGTTGCCCTGCGTAATCGCGTAGGCACCTACGTTTTCCCCTTCCCCACGGGTAAGTTCGCCCGTGAATGTATCGTCATCGATCAGCTCCGGTGTAAACGTGTAGGTCAACGCAGGGTCGTCCTTGCCGAATGTTTTCGACTTGTCTTCCGCCGTTACCGTGATTTCCAACGGTGTGATGGTCAGCATGGCGGTCAGTTCGGCATCTTCATAATTAGTACCGCCATCGATGAGTGCCGTAATTTCATACACACCGGCATCCGTGGCACCGTTGCCCGCTTCATCGTCAATCTCATACGTCACCGATACGCCTTCCGGCAATTCGCTTGTCAATTCCAGGGTGTGTTCTGTGCCGTCATACACGAAGGAGCCGTTATTGAATGCAACACCCTCGTAGTTCGCGGGCGTAATCGTCAACGTGCCGTCTTCGAAGGTGATTTCGTAGTTATCGCTTAGCACTAAGTTGCCCTGCGTGATGGCGTAGCTGCCTACGTTCCCCCCCTCCGCACGGTCGAGGCTACCCGTGAATACATCGTCGCCAATCAGTTCCGGGGTAAAGGTATACGTCAGTGCCGGATCATCCGTACCGAATGCTTTCGACTTATCTTCCGCTGTCACCGTGATTCCCAGCGGTGTGATGGTCAGTGTGGCCGTCAGTTCGGCGTCTTCGTAATTGTTACCGCCATCGATTAACGCGGTAATATCGTACACACCGGCATCCGTTGCGCCATTGCCCGCCTCGCCGGCGAGTTCATAGGTCACCGACGCTCCTTCCGGCAGTTCGCCCGTCAGTTCAAGTACGTGTTCCGTGCCGTTGTACACGAAAGAGCCGCTGTTGAATTCAACGCCTTCATAGGCCGCTGGTGTAATCGTAAATGTTCCTTCCTCAAAGCTGATTTCGTAGTTATCGCTCAGCACTAAGTTGCCCTGTGTGACGTTATAAACACCCACGTCTTCGCCGACCTCGCGGTCAAGTTCACCGGTGAATGCATCGTCGCCAATCAGTTCCGGGGCGAAGGTATACGTCAGCACCGGATCATCCGCGCCGAACACTTTCGATTTATCTGCTGCCGTCACGGTAATGGCCAATGGCGTCACCGTAAAGGCATTATTATCCGCTTCGAACGTAATCGCGTAATTATCTGCCTGGTCACCACCAAACACCAGTTCGATGTCATAAGCGCCCACATCCTCGCCAGCTTCGCGCGATGCCGCCGAAACGATATCCGTCAGCTCATCATCAAAGGCCAATGCATCCCCCTCGGCCAGTTCATAATCGTATGCCGTTGGCTCATCCGAGCCATACACTTTACCCTGATCGGCCGCAGCAACGATGGTAACAGCCTTAGGTGCCACGGTGACCGTCAATGCAACAGATGCCGCTTCATAATTATCCGTTTCTTCCTGTTCAATGGTCAGTGTAGCTGTTCCGGCCTGTTCTGCGGCAACGGCGCTAAGATCAGCAAGGTCAAGCACCGGCGTATCGCCATCGCCAAACGCATAGGTAAGCTCGCCGTCCGTATCCGTTGTGCTGAACAACAGCTCCCCGGTATCTCCATAGGTCAACGATAGTCCTTCGTCGGCATCAATCGCTACACCATTCCATGAAGCCGTCAATACGGGCGTTCCTTTCGCCACCACAATGGTGATCTCCGCCTGCAGATTATCGGGATTCAGGAAACATTCCTCTTCTGGAATCGCGAGTGGCACGGCAAACACATACGTACCGGCCATATTTCCATCATAGCTGCCACCGGTAGGCGTAAGGAGTACCCAGTGGTCACGATTACCATCCAGTGGGATGGACACCTCTGTATCATCGCTTAATCTGGCGGTTACGACAGTGGGTAAGCCTTCTACATCTTCCAGCGCAGTGCCATATGCAACTGACAGCGCATCCGGCATGGTCAATGCTTGAACAAACACGCGCCCCCCCTGGTACTCATAGGCACCCATGTCTATCACACCATCGCCCGCAAAATCATACACCCGTGGGTTGCCGCCCAGGTCAAGGTCATTAGCCAAATCTCCATCTGCATCGGTATACGCTTGGTTGCCGCCCCCGTCGATAGCCGGGCTGCATTCAGTTAATTGGAGGAAGCCGGCCTCGCCGGGTGTCGTACTCACGAATATCGGATCGGCGTCGATATTGCCACCACCATCGATGGCTATATCGTCATCCCAGTTTTCACTTCCACCCAGGTTGGCAATCAACGAATGAGCAAAGGTTGGCTTGTAAATGTCGAATCCTATTCTGTAAACCGATGCATCCGCCGATGTCGTGCTCCCACTAGCTTCGTTACCCCATATGATGGTATTGGTGATGGTGGCAGATGTTTCGCCGATTACCATCCCACCACCATAATCAACAGCCGAATTACCGAAAATCGTCACATTGGATAACGTCGGGGATGATAATCCGAGGTTCATCCCGCCACCGGTTTCCGCTTCATTGCCCACAAAAATTACGTTATTCAGCGTAGGCGACGATTCGCTGCTACTCATCCCGCCACCACCACGTGCCGAATTGCCCGAAAAGATAACCTGTTCGAGCTTCGGGGCCGGCAACCGGTAGCTGTCCATGCCACCGCCACCACCTTTTGCTGAATTGCCCGTAAGAACGATATGGCTTATCGTCGGTGACGAATAAAGCACGTTTATCCCGCCACCATTGTCACCGTTGTAAAGGGCCTTCCCATACACATTAAGGGTGGGCACGCCTACTTCAGTTCCTGCAGCGTTTCCACCTGTGATGGTAAAACCATCCAGACGTGTCGTACCCACCTCACCGGCCGAAATAACAACGTGGTGCGCATTGTCCTGGCGGCTCGCATGGCCGTGCAAGTCCATAAGCGGAATGCCGGCAGCATCGTCCCCGTTAAGATCCCCATTCAACACCGTACCCGCCATGACGTCCGCTTCGCGATCCGGCAGGATGCGCGCGTCTTCCAGCGTTTCGATTCCGGCCGAAGGGTCAAAGCCCCCATAAACCTGCACATTGGGTACCAGTACGAAGCTGTTATCCCGTCCACCGTCGGCGGTATACTGCCCGTCGGCCGCATCATATAAGGGCAGGTAGGCACCCTTGGCTACGAAGATGCGTAGCGGTTCGGTTTCCGTCCAACCGGGGCTCCCCCCTTCGTGCTGCTCCCGTGCCCATTTCAGTGCATCGGCCAATTCGGGGATGGCATTGGCCCAGCTATCACCCGCCCCGGTGTATCCGGTGGCAGCAACATCCACATTTTTGTCGACATACAAAATCGCTGTTGTACCAGGCGTAATAGCCAACCAGAGGAACAAGGTGCTCCCGTCTTCGATAAGATAATCTTCGAGGGTTCGGCCATCTTCCAATTCCACTCCGTTAAAAACCAAACGTTGTTGGTCCACCGGAATAGCCGTTTCATCTTGGATCTTATGCTTTACCTGTTGTATGGCATCTGATTCTGCAACGTCGAGGGTTATGGTTTCTCCCGTTGGGATGATGACTTCGATTTGCATATCTGCACAATCCGCAGCTTTCGTATCCCCCGTAATCTCCCAGCCATAATCGTCTATCAATGTCTGCCGGGCATCGGCGCAATAAGTGAGCCCCAAAGCACCGAGCGGCATGCCCGGTTCAAAACCGCCTGCGGCAGCCCACCCCACTAAGGTGGCATCGTAATTTTCGCGCGACAAGCCAGAACCATTGAGCATATTACTCAACCCCCGCTCTTTGCCAAAAAGAACAATAAACTCGATTTTGGATAAATCCCAGCTACCAAGGTTCTGGTTAAAAGCAGAAGCTCCCTCGAACATGGATTGCATATTGGTCACATTCGATACATCCCAGTTTCCAATAGGCTGATTAAAGGCTGTCGCACCGCGGAACATATGATACATCTGCGTTACATTCGACACATCCCAATCGCTAAGCGGCTGATTGAAGGCAGTAGCTTGTACGAACATACCTGCCGTCGTTGTTACGCTCGACATATCCCACTCGTTAAGCGGTTGGTTAAAGGCCGTCGCTCCTACAAAGGTCGAAAACATCGAGATCACACTCGACACATCCCACCCGTTAAGCGGCTGATTAAAGGCAGCAGCTCCTAGAAACAGGTGACTCATGTCCGTTACGCTCGACACATCCCAATCTCCAATAGCTTGATTAAAAGCTGCCGCTCCCGCAAACATTAATTGCATGCTACTTGCCTGAGACACATCCCAATCGTTCAAGTCTGAATTAAAGGAACTGCATTCCCAAAACATATTCGCCAGACTGCTATTGGGAGCTAATATTGGGGAATCCGTATCCGATTCAGTTGTGAGGTTCACACATCTGGCAAAAGCTTGATACATGGTAGCCCACACGCCCGTTCCCCATTGCTCAATGGTGAGCAGTTTTGCAGCATTGGTTGCACTGGTGGCTTCGCTACCGAACCGGATCGCTGGGAAGTCGCCCGTAATCGACACGGTATAAACACCGGGCGTGGCATAACTGTGCATGGCATTTTCCTTGGCATAATTAGTGGGGGTACTGCCATCTCCCCAATCGACCGTATAGTTATAGCCGTCAACATCCTCATTGATCGGAATCAGAATAGTCTCATTGGCAGACGTGGTTTGCCAGGTGGTGATGAAGGGAATGCCAGGCAGCGTAATACGACAAGTCCCTTCCTGTAGTAACTGAAAGCGCCAATTCCGCTCGTCCCTCAATTTCTCCACATAGAGAGCTACATCCGGACTGTAAGTAACACCTGACCCGCCAAGTATAGCTCCATCATTCGTGTTGGGATTAGTAGCCCAGCTATAAAGGGAATAACTGAAGTTTTCGCAGCTCATGCCGCTGTTATAAAAGGAGGCGATCCCTCCATCGAAACTTTCCAACTGCCACGCTGCCAAAGACTGGTCAAAACTCGTCGCGTTGCGGAACATATAACTAATATTTTCTACCTTACTCACATCCCAGGTTTCCAGCGGTTGGTTGAAGCTGGTCGCCCCGTCAAACATAAAACCCATGTCAATTACATTGCTCACGTCCCAGTCGGATAAGGATTGATTGAAGCCGGTTACATCTTGCAAAAAACTGCTCAGGCTGGTTACATTACTGATATCCCAATCATTAATGCCGGGTATTCCGTCAATCCCACTTTTGCTAAAGGCAAAGCCCAAGTCCGTTACACCACTTAGGTCCGGGATATCCGTTGCCGTGACTTTCAGGTTCTCACAACCATAGAATACAAATCTACTCCAATGTACGGTGCCCCAGTTTCTCACCTCCAGCAGCTTAGCTGCATCATTTCCGGTAAAATTATAATGGAGTTGAATCGCATGAAAAGGATCGCTTCCCGTCGGAGCGATACGTACCTCATAAATCCCTGGCTTCGTGAACGTCACCAATGTCTCACCGCTTCCATTTCCCGAGCCCGTAACTGCCGGCTCGTTGATATTCACCCAAGTATAGGTGAACTCGCCTGTGGCCGGTATCTTGATGTTGTAGGGTCCGGTACCAGCATCAATCTCAGTGTTCCAAACGGTGATGAAATGATCGGGGTCGGCAGGCTCGATGCCACCACCGTCGCAATCCGCCGCTTCCCCTACGTGGTTGATCGTCCAACCTTTGTTCTCCAACTGCTGGATGGCGTTGGCAACGTCCGTGCCGGGGCAATAGGTAAGGTTAGGCGCATCCAGGACAACACCTGACTGCACGGACTGCGGCGCCCAGCCGATGAGCGTGGCACTGTAATTTTCGGGCGATAGGTTGGATATTCCAGAAAATATACCTTCCATATCCGTTACCTTCGAAATATCCCAACTGCCCAAGGATTGGTCAAAGCCAAGCACGAAAGCAAACATCCGGGTCATCGTTGTCACGTTGGAAACCGACCAGGCGCTCAAATCGTGATTAAAATCCGCTGCGCTATAGAACATGTAGCCCATATTCTCTACCTGGGATACGTTCCAGTCGCCGATATCTTGATTAAAATCACCCGCATACCAGAACATCCCGTACATGTTTGTTACGTTTGACACATCCCACCCACTGACATTACCATTAAACGAAGACGCCATGTTGAACATCAGGCTCATATCCGTGATGCTGGAAACGTTCCAATCATTGAGGTTGCTATTGAGGGAACTTGCGCCATCAAACATCCTCGCCAAAGACGACACACCACTCAGGTTCGGCACATCAGTAGCATTCAACACCATATACCTCGCTCCCGAAAAAGCACCCTCCATAGAAGCCCACGCCATGTCACCCCATTGTTCAATGCTCTTCAATTTGTCGCTTAATTCGTTGCCGAATCGCTGGAGCTGTATAGCCGGGAAACTTCCACTAATGGACACGATATAGGTGCGAGCTTCTGCGTAGGTATGTATCGCGTCTTCGTTGGTGTGGTTGGTGACGGGGCCGCCATCTCCCCAGTCTACCGTATAATTGTAACCCGTTACTGTCGTGTTTATCGGAATGGTAACGGTTCTGTCAGCGTCAGTCACCTCCCAAGTGGTGACAAACGACTGTTGCGCCAGCGCAGAGAAGCTCAGCAGCACAAACAGCAGAGTCGTCCATAACCGGGCTGGCAGCACAAGTAGACGTGGTAGAAATCTTTCCATAGCGCTACAAATTGACGACAAATCACCTAGACATAACACCCCACTTTTGGGGGGGTATATTCCCAAAACGACTATGTTGCTTCAAGCACGCCGGTCTGACCGCAACGCATACTATTCAAAAGCCGGCGGGCAACCTCGTCGAATTTTGAAGGTGTGCAACAAACTTTTGCTCATCTTCAAAAAAGCATTGAAAGCGTGCAATGAACTTTTGCTCATCTTCAAAGAAGCATTGAAAGCGTGCAATGAACTTTTGAACACTTTCAACGAAGCATTGAAAGCGTGCAATGAACTTTTGAACACTTTCAACGAAGCATTGAAAACGTGCAATGACTGTTTATACATGATCAATAACGCTTTCTCGGTGAGCAGGAGCTTCCCCCCGGGGGTGTAATAAGCTGTCAAAGAACGATGCCCGTTATCCGCACCTGTTAAAATTGGGAAATATTGGGGCAGCGTGTTAGCAGTATCGCGCCAAATTGAAAATCAGGCGACAGTAATTTTGGCACGACAGTGATATTCTTATGATTAAATGACTGATTGGTAGTTGTTTATATTTTTTTTGCGATAGGTGTCCGAAAAGGGCTTTATACGGTATTGAGAAGTGCGTACGTTATTTATACTTCCTGCTGATGAGCGCATGCCGGCTATTCACCTGCAGCTTCTCGTAGATGTTCTTAATATGGAATTTAACCGTTTCCAGCGAAATATCAAAGCGAATGGCTACCTCTTTGTTGGTGAGCCCCTCCTCAATGGCTTCGACAACCTGCGCCTCCCGCGGGGTCAGCTTTTCCTGTAGGTCTTCGGTATGCTTGGGATTGAAATACTCCACGACCATGCGAGCGATACCGGGCGACATCGGCGCACCGCCTTCGTGCAACGATAATACCGCTTCTTTGATTTTAGGCAACGGTGTTTGCTTCAGGAGGTAACCGGAAGCCCCGTTGCACAGCGCTTGGAATACACGGTTGGCATCGTCGTAGACCGTCAGCATGATCACTTGGCACTTCGGCGCGTGCTTCTTGATGCGCTGCACTCCCTTGATGCCCGATTCGCCCGGCAAACCGATATCCGAAAGCACGATATCTAAAAAAACATCCTCCTTCCATTGCTCAAAAAACGATTCGACCGAATAACCAGTAAGCTGAACGGAAAAACCGGGTTGTCCAGTGAAAAAATCCACTAGCATCCGCCGAATCTGCTCATCGTCTTCAATAATGCCTAGGCGTATCATGCTGTAAAGGTAGGGAATGCCTATTAAAATCACCCCCCCCTTTTTGGGGAGTATCGTTGTCGTGAAGACATGATCAGTAATTCAAAGACAATCCCACGCCAAATCCCATATCACTGTCGTAATGTGCTCGGATACCCATGTTTTTATTGATGACGTATTTTAGTCCACCCATATACTCCATATCGGTATTCACCATAAACCCCGCACGTAATCGTTTGGAAACCGGAATGTCTTCACGCATCAACGACAACCGAACAATGCCATCGTGATACACTTCTGCCTGAACATTCACCAGCATGGGTAAGGTATACATAAACCCTAAACTTACCGCGGCTCTGTTGTCCTTTTCATTCTTTTGTCCGAATAAATTGGTTTCATGTTCGTCCATGCCCATTTTGCGGTAATGCCAATCGAAACCGATAAACGGCATGAACCATTGCATTTTCCCGATGTATCTCCCCAAATGGGTTTCTACTTCATAGCCATGCATATTGTTATAACCCAAACGCCATTCGGTGCCTAAGCTCCAACGGGCATTCTGCAACATGGCTTCCCCATCGTTACCGTTGGTTGCAAAATCATTCTCAATCATAAAATGGGGCATATTGCTTTCCATTTGCAGCATTTTATAGGCCATCGCTTTATCGGGTAAATAAGGGTTTTGATAATCGCCAACGGCAAAAACGCGGTTCATCCCCGCCATCATGTGGTAAAGGATATGGCAGTGAAAAAACCAATCGCCCTCTTCGTTTGCCAGGAATTCAATGGTGTCTGTTTCCATCGGCATAATGTCCAACACGTTTTTTAACGGTGATTTTTCACCTTTGCCATTGATTACCCTGAAATCAAAGCCATGTAGATGCATCGGGTGCCGCATCATGGAATTGTTATACAGCGTGATGCGTAAAACTTCCCCCTTTTTTACGGATATCTTATCCGTTTCCGACATAACTTTATTGTCCATGCTCCACACATAACGATTCATATTCCCGGTAAGGGTGAATTTTAATTCCTTTACAGGGGCATCTTCGGGAAGTGATGTATTATGGGGCGATTCCAGCATGGCGTAGTTTAAGGTAACGATATCACTCGAACCGTGGTCCATATGATGGCCGCTATGGCCCTGTTTTTCCTGTTTTCCATCACCGGTAATTTCCGGATACATCACCACGTTCATGTCCATTTGCTGCAGGCTCATATGCATCCCCATATCGTCCAGATCGCCATTCATCTTCATCATATCGTTCATCATCTGCATGCCCTCAAAATAGTTCAGCTTAGGAAGCGGCGAAATCAATTGCCTGATGCCCTGCCCCACAAAGTAGCTGGCAGACTGTGTCCGATCTTCGGTGGTGGCCAGTAATTCATAAGAAACACCGTCATCGGGAATGGTCACCACGATATCGTAAGTTTCCGATACGGCAATAAGCAATCTGTCTACTTCCACAGGTTTCACATCATTCCCATCGCTTGCCACAACGGATATTTTACCGCCAGCATACCGAAGCCAAAAATAGGATGATGCACCGCCGTTGGAAATTCGCAAACGAACGTTATCCCCGGCTTTTAACCTTTTTCCGTCAACGGCTTCCAAGGCTGATGTATGATTTCCGTTGATTAATATTTTATCATAATAAACATCACTGACATCCATGGCCAGCATCCGCTTCCATTCATTGGTGAGCTTGGTTTTCAAGTGCCCTTCTCTGATGGCTTCTGCATAAGATTGGGTTGCACCTTTTTTGATGGCGGCCCAATCATTGGCGTTGTGCAACATTCTGTTGATGTTATCTGGGTCCAGGTTCGTCCATTCGCTTATCGTGAGCGGAACGGTAGGCAGGTCATCGATACCTTTTCTAAACGTTTCGTCATCGGTTCTTTTCTTCATGATGAAACTTCCATACATACCTATTTGCTCCTGCATACCCGAATGGCTATGATACCAATGCGTTCCGTGTTGGATAATCGGGAAACGATAGGTATAGGTTGCACCCGGTTCAATGGGCTTTTGGGTTAGCCAGGGCACGCCGTCTTCTTTATTGGGCAAGAACACACCGTGCCAATGCAATGAGGTACTTTCTTTCAACTGGTTATGCACTACGATTTCGGCGGTGTCGCCCTGGGTAAACACAAGTGTGGGCATCGGTATCTGTCCGTTTACGGCGATGGCTCTTTTCTGTTTGCCCGCATAATTGACCAGGGTGTCCTTTACATATAAATCGTACCGAACTACCTTTTGGGCAAACAAGGGGGAAGTTGCCAATAGCATTAGGGCTATTGGCAACAGTTTTCTCTGAAAAATGATTTCTTGATGATTGTTTGTTGCCATACCTCGATTGTTCTTTGTACAATGCAAAATTGGCCATTTTTGTGTGATGGAACGTTGTGGAATTATAGAATTGATTTGTAAGATTCACGTATATACGCCTATCATTACGGAACAACCAATGTTAACCGGAATACCCCTGTGTCTGTAGTGTGGGCCAAATCGCCCCCCATCCGCTGGGCCCGTTGCCGCATGTTCTCCAATCCACGCCCCCCTTGCTGGTCCGCCATGTGGCCGTTTGGGCCCACGTCCCGGTTCTGGATCGTGAGCCGAATCTCGCGACCGAAATCCAATTCGATGGTAATTTTCGATCCATCACCGTGCTTGACGGCATTGGTTAACCCCTCCTTGAAGATGAGGAACAGGTTTTGCCGCACGAGCTGCGTCACCGCCCGTGCCGATTGGTCGCCCCGCACATCAAACCGATAGGCAATCTCCAGCTCGTCGTGCAGTTTGTATAGGTAATCTTTCATACGGATCACCAGGTCTTTCACCGTATCGAAGCGCGAGTCGATCGACCAAACCATGTCGCTCATGGTCAATAGCGCCTGTTTACTGGTATCCGCAATTTGGCGCAACTGCTTATCATCTGTCGTGTCCACATGATTAGCAGACAGCATATCCGCCTGGAAGTAAATGCGGGTAAGCGAGCTCCCCACCTCATCATGCAAATCGCTGGCAATCTTGATGCGCATTTTCTTTTCGTTCCGCAGGATGTTCTCTCGGTATTTAAAAAAACCACCGATCACACCGGCCACCGCCAACAACACCAGCACGTTAAACCACCACGTTTCATAAAAGTGCGGCAGCTTGGTAATGGTAAACGTTCTTTTACTGCCTGTCACAGCGGTACTGAGGGTTTCCAACTGGAAGCGGTATTCGTCGGGTGACGGTCCGATGAGCGAAATGAATTGCCCCAATTCCAACAGCTCCCAATTGCCGCCGTTGAGTGCGTACCGGACTTCGCAATTGACGCGGTGATTGCCCGGGGTGCCCACATAAAGGCCGGTTAAGCTCTGGCCCGGTTGCAGTTCCAGCGCTTGCTCGCCCCGGTAAGGCCAGGTGTAATCGGCCGATTTGCCGCCCGAGGCTCCCGTGGCGGTATGTATTTCGGTAACGTAGCTCTTCAATTGGCTTTGGTGCTCAAACCAAGGTTGGGTCATATCCAACACCGTATACCCCATCAATCCACCCACGTACATCCGCTGCCGTGGGGCATCCCAGAACGATGCGCCCGAATTGAACTCCGACTGGCTTAGCCCTTCGGCCATCCCGATACGCCTCACGCGGTGACCGCTGATCAGGTTCAATCCATCTGCCGTACCGACAACAAACACACCATTGGTATGCTCCAGACTATAGACGAGGTTATTACTGAGGCCTTCGTTTCTCGTCAACACATCCGTAATACGCCCGGCGCTATCAAGCGCTACCAACCCCTCCCCTTGGGTAGCCAACCAAATGGTATCGCCTACCACGACCGACTTGAAAACACCCACATTGCCCGATTGCGGGTATCGTTTGGTTAATTCCCCCCCGCTCACCGCATAAAGGCCCAGGTGGGTACTTAGCAGCAAACTACTGTCGGGCAACACCTGGATATGCCTGATTTGAAAGTCCAACGCATTCGGATCATCCGATGCCAACAGATACTTATCAAGCCGATAGCTCTCTTTATCCAAACGCCAGAGACCACTCATGCTACCAATGAGGTAGCCACCGGCCGTCTCCGCGAGGCTCATCACATAGGCTGGCAGATTATAAACGTACTGATTGCTCGCGGTCTCCGAAAGGGTATACGGCAGGTCCGAGACCTGTCTGAGCCGCCGATTAAAAACTTTCAGCATCCCCCCTTCCGTACCAATTAAAAGCTCATTGTCGTTCATCGGCAACATCGTATAGGCATGCTTTACGTCTTGGAAATTCCGGGCTTCCCCATCGGGCCCGATAAAGCCTGCGCCATTGTATGTGCCGTAAAACAATGCACCGTCGGGATAAACATATATTCCGCGTGTACTTTTATTGACACCGGGATTCGTGGGGATGAGCTGCGATAATCCGTCTGTCTTCGGGTAAACCACAAAAATCCCCTCGTCGGTACCGAGCAATGCTTCGTTTCCGAAAACGGTAATATTCGTGGTATTGAACCGATGTGTCGAGGGGATTGCCAACCGCTGCTGCAAACCAAGGTCAGCATCAAGTAGGCAGGCCGATTCATCGTCGGCATAAATATGCATCCCATTGCCTGCGGCCATCACATACGACCTATCTTTCGATAGCTCAAAATGCCGGGGCTGGAACGGTGATAGCACGCCACCGCCATCAAACCGATAGACACCTTCGTCATAGATATCCAGCAACAACCCCTCGTCCTGTGCAATCACGTTGCTCACCATTTTGTTTTTTCCAGGCAACTCATGGTATTGTACATCAGCAGGGTTATCCGCGTCTACCGATAAAACCCCGCCGGCCGTCGTGCCTACCCAGTATTTCCCTTTCCAGAACGCAGAACCCCGCGGCGATTCTTTGTTATTGGCTTCGTTACCCCGGTTATACAAGTCGTCTATACGTGTAAACCGGTCGCCTTCAACCAGCAGGAGATGCCCGTTCTCATAAGCTACCATCGTAGCCGAATCGGTCAGTTGCCTAATCCAAACGACCGAACGGTCCCGAACGGGAGGGAGAACGGTCGGATCCACCGGATGTACCGTCCATGTTTTAAGGTCGAGGTAGCTCAGGTTGGCGTTACCCGCCATCCACAGCCGGTTCCGCCGGTCAATCAACATGCGCTGGGGCATATCGTCGGTAAATTGTTGGTCGGCGATGGTTTTCAGGATATCCAACGACCGGTAACCATCATAGCGGTAAATTTCGCCATTGGTGAGGAACCAGATGAATCCGAGACTGTCAACGGTAACATCTTTTACCAGCACTTCTTCCCGATCGGGAAACAGCTTCAGTTTGGCAATCGTATATTCTTGCGCAGCGGCAGGTATAAGGTAGCTAACGGATAATAGAATCGGTAGTAATGTCTTTGCGATATGTAGCATGATGGAGCACGGAAATCAAAGCAGCTTGTCGTTCATCGGTAAATCGACGATAAAAATAGGAAAAAAATGCACGTTTTGGTTAATTATTCACTAACAATTTGCCCCATATAAATTACCGTACCTCCTCGCCGCTTTGCCGGAAACACCTATAAAATAATAATCTATCAACTTACTATATATTATCCCATCAAATCCTTAAGTTTGCACGATATTTATAAGCAGGAAGCGAAACGTGGCTTTTTACCTTACATACCTTCTTATCGGTGCCCTCCTGTTCGGCTTTATTGCCGGCTTTACGCTGTTTGCGGTGTACAGCGAGCGTAAGGTAGCGGGGTTTGTCCAAGATCGGCTAGGCCCCATGGAGACCGGTCGGTATGGTAGCCTGCAAACGTTGGCCGACATCCTTAAACTGATCCAAAAAGAATACATTACACCTGCAGCGGCCGACAAAGTGCTCTTTGCTGCCGCGCCGGTTATTATTTTTGTTGCGGTATTCCTCGGCTTTGCCGTGATGCCGTGGGCGCCAGGCATGGCTCCCTCCGGCTTATATCTCGGTCTCTTTTTCGTCATCGCGGTCATCTCCGTCGATGCCATCGGCTTGCTGATGGCCGGCTGGGGGTCGAACAATAAGTTCTCCCTGCTAGGGTCCATGCGGGCCGTAGCCCAGATCGTGTCGTACGAAATCCCTTCGGGCTTGGCGCTCATTGCAGCGGTGATGATTACGCAGACGCTCGATCTCCGCGAAATCGTCATCAACCAAGGTGTGCAAACGGCGGAAACCTTGTTGTTTGCCGGTATATGGGACGTAACGAATATCGGCGGACCGTTTGCCTGGAACGTGTTCCAAGCGCCGCACCTGCTGCTGGCGTATGTGATTTTTTTCATCGCATCACTTGCTGAATGCAACCGCGCACCATTCGATATACCGGAGGCCGAATCGGAACTGGTGGGTGGATTCCATACCGAGTACGGCGGACTCCGCTTTGCTTTTATTTTCCTCGCCGAATATGCGATGATGTTTCTGGTGGCCATGATCGGCGTGGTGGTTTTCCTTGGCGGCTGGAATACGCCGCTACCTAATATCGGCGCGGTGAAACTGGCCGACTGGACAACGGGATTGGCGTGGGGTATCTTCTGGACATTTTCCAAAACGCTGCTCATCGTGGGCGTACAGATTTGGATCCGATGGACATTACCCCGACTGCGGGCCGACCAGTTGATGTCACTCTGCTGGAAAGTGCTTACGCCGCTGGCGTTCCTGTGTATGGCCATTTCGGGAATATGGCGGGTGTGGGTGATGGTTTGATTTGAGACTGTGAGATTGTGAGCTTGTGAACTTGTGAGAAGTACAACTGTGAAACTGTGAGATTGTGAACTTGTGAGAAGTAAACTGTGAGATTGTGAATTTGTGAGAAATGACCGGGACAGGTTCACAACCTCACATGCTCACAACCTCACAAAAAGAAAAAAAATGTTTAAAACAACCTTACATGCATTCATTACCGCTGCCAAGGGGCTTACGGTTACCTTGTCGCACTTTTTCGGTGCGCGGCGGTCGCGCGGTGTGCGGGATGTACGTAAGGCGAACTATTTCGACCAGCAGGAAGGCGTAACGACGGTGCAGTTCCCGAAGGAAAAAATGCCCATCCCCGAAGTTGCCCGTTACCAGCTGGATGTCGAAATCGACGACTGCATTGTCTGCGACCTGTGCGCCAAAGCCTGCCCGGTCGATTGCATCACCATCGAAGCGGTGAAGGCCACGGATGTGATTGGGAAAACGTCCGACGGCAGCGTGAAGCGACTTTATGCCGCCCAGTTCGATATCGACATGGCCAAATGCATGTATTGTGGCCTGTGCACCGTGGTATGCCCCACAGAATGCATCACCATGACCGACCAATACGACCGCAGCATGACCAATTTGGCCGAGCTCACCTATTCGTTCGCCGATATGACGCCCGAAGAGGTCGAAGAGAAAAAACGCGAATGGACGAAATTCCAAGCTGAGAAGGAGGCGGCAAAGAAAAAGTAATGCAGGCACTTGTATTTTATGCCTTTTCGGCAATCGCCATCGGATCGGCCGTTGTGCTGGTCAGCATGCATAACCTAGCCCGGGCATTATTCCTTTTTTTCATCGTGCTCTTTTCCGTTGCCGGTCTCTACGTCTTTGCCTTGGCCGATTTCGTAGCCATCACGCAGATACTCATTTACGTGGGCGGCGTGCTGGTGCTCATGCTCTTTGCGTTCATGCTATCCAACAAAACCTTGCTGGACCAACTGCAAACCGGCACCGCGCATTTTTTTGCGCTGCCGGTCTGGCAATCGCTGCTCCTTGCAGGGGGCTTCTTGGTTATCCTTGTCTATGCATCGATGCAACTGGGCGCCAATGAGCCGGCATGGATAGCTCATGCCAAGGAGGCCGGTACAGCCATCGCGCCCAGCGACAGTACCGTACAACATATCGGTATACAGCTGATGACGCGCTATCTCCTGCCTTTCGAAGTGATTTCTGTATTGCTCATGATGGCTTTGATCGGCGCGGCGCACCTTACCCGGAAGGAGGACAGGCCATGATCACCCTTACCCATTTCCTCGTCGTTGGCGCCTGCCTGTTTTCCATCGGCCTCTACGCCGTGATGGCCCGGCGTAATGCCATCATGGTGCTGGTAGGCATCGAACTGATGATCAACGCCGCCATCCTCAACCTGGTTGCCTTTGGCCGTTATGATGCTGCACATTATGGCGGACAGGCATTCGCGCTCTTTGCCATTGTGCTGGCAGCCGCAGGCGTAGCGGTGGCACTGGCTATCATCCTCAATGTATATAAGCATTATAAAACCATCAATCCGGAAGATATCAACCAGCTAAAAGACTAACGACACTCCATTGATACCGTCCACACTGACATATCCGATTTTGACCGCTGTAGCGACGGTGTTGCTGCCGTTCGTCGGCTTCCTGTTGTCGGCCTTAGCGGGCAAAAGGGCCAAAAGCGGCGTCATCTCCATTACTACTATCGCGCTGGCGGTTATCGCGGCCGGTTACACCTTCGCGCAGGTTTGGGACAGCGATCCCATCCACGCCCAATGGCATTGGTTCACCATCGGTGAGCAGGTTTTTCATGTCGGGATATTGTTGGATAATATGTCGGTACTGATGCTGCTGTTGGTTACCGTCGTAGCCTTACCCGTCCATATCTACTCCGTAGCGTATATGCAAGGCGATTCGGGTATCCATCGCTACTGGACCTACCTCAGCCTTTTCTGTGCCGCCATGCTGGGCCTGGTCATTGCAGACAATCTCTTGTTCATGTACATCTGCTGGGAACTCGTGGGATTTGCCTCCTACCTGCTTATCGGTTTCTGGTTTACCAAAGATGCCGCTGTGCAGGCCAATAAACGTGCTTTTATCATCAACCGCATCGGCGACATCGGATTTCTTATCGGTTTTGCTCTCCTGTACAGTGGTTTCGGCACCCTCGATATCACCGCGCTTTTCGGTGAGCAAGGGCTTTTTTCAACTGCGGTAGGCGTAGATAGGCCCGGTACCATCGCCCAAGGCGGACTGCCTGCGGGCTGGCTTACTGCCGCCGGACTGGCCTTTTTCCTTGGAGCCATGGCCAAATCGGCCCAATTCCCATTGCATGTGTGGTTGCCGGCAGCCATGGAAGGGCCTACCGCCGTGTCGTCGCTCATCCATGCGGCCACCATGGTGGCCGCTGGGGTGTTCCTGCTTGCCCGTATCTTCCCCTTGTTTGACGAGACGGTATTGCTCGTTATCGCTGCCACGGGCACCGTGACCGCCCTTGTCGCTGCCTATTTCGCCCTCACCCAATTCGATATCAAAAAAATATTGGCGTTCTCCACGGTCTCACAGCTGGGTTTCATGGTGGTCGCCATCGGTATCGGCATGTATCCCATTGCCTTGTTCCACCTGGCCACGCATGCCTTTTTCAAATGCCTGCTGTTCCTCTGCGCCGGAGCTGTCATCCATGAGATGCAACACCTCAACGAAAAACACCGTCTCGGCATCGACCCTCAGGATATCCGCCAGATGGGCGGCTTGCGCCGGTATATGCCCGTCACGTTTATCACCATGGGCATCGCGTCGCTCGCGCTCGTGGGCTTTCCACTCACGTCGGGTTACCTTTCCAAGGATGCGCTGTTGGTGCACGCCTTTGAATGGGCGGCCGACCGCCAGGGCGCGGCCCACTTCGTACCTTATGTATTGGCCTTTGTGAGCGTGCTCACCAGCTTCTACATCTTCCGCCTGCTGGCCAAGGTATTCTTTGGCGCTGCGGCAACGGAGCCGCTAGCCAGCGGTCAGGCCAAGCTGCACGACCCCTCGCTGTGGATGGTGGTTCCGATGGTGCTTCTGGCCCTCTGCTCGCTCTTCCCACTGTTCTCGTTCCATCCGCTGAACGACGGGCATGTATGGTTACTGCAGGGAATCACGGTATCGAAACCATGGGCGTCGCTTCCCCTGCTGCACCTTGCGGTCCCCACCGGATCGGCCTTCGCCACCCTGGCCGTGGCCTTCCTGGCTTGGCGTTGGTATGTAAAAGGTACGTACGCGTTGAAGACGAACGGTCTTCTCCATCGGCTCTCGTTCCACCAAGGCTATCTTGATGGTTTATACGACCGCTTCGTGGTGGGTGCGGTATTGGCGTTCGCCCGGGCATTGCGTTGGGTGGACACCAACGTGGTGGATGGACTCGTACATGGATTTACCACGTTGGGGCGCAACTTAGCTGCCGTGGCCGGTTGGGTGGACCAACGGATTGTCGACGGACTGGTCAGGTTTGTCGGTAAACTGGCCTGGGGGTTGGGCACCGTGGTGCGCCGCACCCAGACCGGCCGATTGCAAGGCTATTTCTCTGGCCTATTTTTAGTTATTTTGGTGATTTTGCTATACCATATGATCGTGCAAGCATGAACCCACATCTATTAACCATACTCATTTTCCTCCCGCTCGTTGCCGCGGCGGTGATGTTCGTTGTTCCCGCCGGTAAACGGACCGCCTATAAGTACATTGCGCTCATCACCGGTGTGCTTCAACTGGTATTGAGCGGCGGGATGTATTACCTGTTTAACCCGAAAGGTGCCGGCATCACGCAAGAGCGGCTTTACCAGTTTGTCGACCATATCCCCTGGATACGGCTCGATATGGGCGGCTTGGGCAAATTGGAAATCGACTATTTCATCGGCGTGGATGGGCTCTCCATGCCGTTGCTCTTCCTTTCCGCACTGGTGATGGTCATTGCCATCGGCGCTTCGTGGAATGTGCAGAAAAGCGCAAAGGGCTATTTCGTCCTGCTAATGATCCTCGATATGGCGGTGATGGGCGTATTCTCCGCGCTTGATTTCTTCCTGTTTTACATCTTTTATGAATTGATGCTGCTGCCGCTGTATTTCCTCATCGGGATATGGGGCGGTGCCCGGCGCGAATATGCGGCCATCAAGTTCTTCCTATACACGCTGTTTGGCTCGGTTTTCATGCTGCTCGTTATCGTAGGGCTCTATTTTTCGGTAACCAATCCGGAAACGGGCGCCCATACGTTCAACATGCTGCACATGATGGATCCGGCTAACTACGTACCCGGATCGTTCTTCTCGGCACTGGCCAACCAGGAACTCTTCGGCATACCGGCGCGCCTGCTCGGCTTCATTGTACTGTTCATCGCGTTCGCCATCAAGGTGCCCATCGTACCCCTGCATACCTGGCTGCCCGATGCGCACGTGGAGGCGCCAACGCCGATATCCATCATTCTGGCGGGAATCCTGCTGAAGGTAGGTGGATACGGTATCCTCCGCATCTGCTTCAGCATCTTCCCCGATGCGGCCGTACAGTCGGCCTGGTGGCTTGGATTGATCGGGGTGGTATCCATTATTTACGGGGCGCTCGTTGCTTTGGCACAGCGCGACCTGAAACGCATGATTGCTTACTCATCGGTATCGCACATGGGCTTTGTGCTGCTGGGCGTGGCCTCCCTCACCACCGAGGGTACCGCCGGGGCGATGTTCCAGATGATTAGCCACGGGTTCCTGTCGGCCGCCCTGTTTTTCCTGGTGGGCATGCTGTACGACCGCGTGTACGACCGCGGGATCTACCATTTCCGCGGACTGGCAACGCTGATGCCGCGGTATACGGTATTTGTGGCCATTGCGTTTTTTGCCTCCCTGGGCTTACCCGGGTTTTCGGCATTCATCGGCGAAGTATTCGTGATCATCGGGGCGTTCAATGCCGAAAGCGTGCATGGACTGCTGCCACGGTGGATGGCCATCGCCGGCTCCATCGGTATCCTGCTCAGTGCAGCATACTTCCTCTGGACACTGCAACGGATGTTTTTCGGGGAAGCCCGCCTTAAGGGCGGTGCGACGTGGTCCGAAGCGCTGACCGACGCATCGCCGCGCGAGACGGTCATTATGGTACCCATGCTGGTACTAGCGCTGGTACTGGGTATATACCCGGCGTTGGCTTTGGATAAAATCAATGCGTCGGTATTGGCGCTGGTTGAATTGGTAACAGGTTGATTTGATGATGGCCGAATTACTACCCGACATCACTGAAAAGCTAGACCACATTCTCCGTGGCTTACCCGCATTGGCGCCCGAGTTGGTGCTGATTGCGGCGTTCGTCGCAAGCATCCTTACCGGGTTGTTTGTCGACCGGCTGTGGCGCCACAGCACGTTTACCATAACGGTCATCGGCATCCTGATTTCCGCCCTGTGTAGCAGCTTTCAATTGAGCAATCCCGATGCCGATGGAGTGCTATTCGGCATGGTCTCCACCGATGCGTTCGGGCAATACATGCGCATGCTGATTGCCGTCGTCTGCCTGCTGTTTGCCTTCTTCGTGCATGCCAGTCCCGACTTCGGTGCGCACCGTAAAAAGACGGCCGACCTCTACAGCATCTTATTGGCGGTGCAGATCGGGCTCAACCTGATGGCACTCGCCTCCAACTGGCTCATGGTATTCATCGCTATCGAAATGGTATCCATCGGCTCCTACCTTATGGTGGGCTACTTGGCCAAAGACTCGCGCCAAACCGAAGCAGCGATGAAATACGTATTGTTCGGTGCTGTATGCTCCGCCGTGATGCTTTACGGCATGTCACTACTTTACGGTTTCACCGGCAACCTTGATTACACATTCGCCCAGCATATCCAGGGGCTGAACGATACCTCGCCGTTGTTGGTCACCCTAGCCCTCTTATTTGTCTTCACAGGCATTGGATTCAAGCTGACCTTCGTGCCTTTCCATTTCTGGACACCCGACGTGTACCAAGGGGCACCCACACCGGTTACAGCCTTCCTTTCCACCGCACCCAAAATTGCAGGCATTGCCCTGCTGGCCAACATCCTGTACGCATGGCCGCCGAGTAGTTTCGCCTATCAGCACCTTCGGCTGATGCTGGTGGCTGCCGCGGCGGTGACGATGCTGTGGGGTAACCTGGCGGCGCTGCGGCAGACCGACGTGAAGCGCATGATGGCTTATTCGTCCATTGGCCATACAGGCTTCCTGATGATGGCCGTATTGGCCTACTCCGCACAAGACTATACCGTTTTATTCTATTACCTGGCTGTTTATTCGCTGATGAACATGGGGGTGTTCATGCTGACGGGCTACATCGAGTCGCGCACCGGCGCTGTGGATGTGACGCAATACCGCGGTCTGGGCAAGGCCATGCCCTTGGCGCTGGTGTGCTTTACGCTCATCATGATATCGCTCACCGGAATCCCCCCTACCTCGGGCTTCGTGGCGAAGTTACTGGTATTTACCGCCGTATTCCACGAATGGCAAATTTCCGGCGATATCGGCATGGTCGTGCTGTTGATCGTGGGCGCGCTTACCACCGTCATTTCTTTATTCTTCTATTTCAAGATTCCGTTGCACGCATTCCTGAAAACAGCAGAAAGCCAACCCGAGATGAAACCGTTGCGGTATTCCATCCTGTGGTTGGCGGTGTTACTTACGGTCGCTGTATGGGTAGTGGGGGTGTTTCCGGACTGGTTGGTGGGGTAACCTGTTCATACTAGTGATCTTCGCGCATAAGAAGACACGGAGGTCACAAATACATGCTATCTACGCTCCTTAGGAAGCACTATCCCATTCTAATATCTTCCTGTTTTATCAGGACCAGTATCAATCGAATATACCGAGGCATCAAAACTTTTCCTTAATAAATCCGTTTTGACAGATTGAAACGCTGGAACATCCCACAAATTTCTAAACTCGTTGGGATCATTTAGCATGTCAAATAGTTCTCCTTTTTCATGACCGTGATAAGTAACCAACTTATATTTATCCGTCCGATACATCGTGCCATACGTTATCGTCGTTGGCGGTTTATGAAAAAAGTCACTTCGCGCGGTATTTCCGTCGCTATAAAGTTCACTTCGTACGAAGCTTTTATGAAGACCTGCGGGTTTAGCACCCGTTAAAATCGGCTTGAGGCTTTTCCCTTGAATCCGGCGATGAACAGGCAATCCGGTTATATCCAATATAGATGGTACGATGTCTATCAACTCAACCAATGCATCACTTTGCAGGTTCTTTTCGAACACGGCAGGATACCAAAAAATTAGTGGCACCCTGACGAGGCTCTCATAAAACCGGCACCCCTTGTTTATGAGTCCATGATCTCCTGTCATATCGCCATGATCCGATGAAAAGATGATCAGCGTATTGTCCAACTGCCCCGTTTCCTCGAGTACGGCTAACAAACGTCCTATATTCTCATCAATTAAATCAATTTGTGCCCAGTACTTAGCCAAACGAAGTTTGTTTTCCTTGTCAGAATATTTCTTCGGCTTAGACTGGAAACTGACATTATTAAATACACTTTTCTCTTCAATATCGGTTTCGGAAAATATTGGCCCCGGTAATGCATCAATATCATACCGATCCAGATATTCCTTCGGAGGATCTAATGGTCCATGGGGGTCATAAATATTCAAGCTAAATAACCACGGCCATTCACGTTTCTCTTTAACAAAGTCTATCGCCCTATCTGTGCACCAAGTCGTCTGATGGTACTCGGTAGGTACATAACCCAGCTCCTGTTTGAACTTAAGTATGTCTACTCCCTTTTCTCTCCAATAGTTGATATAGTCATTTGTTGAGCCCCCCTGATAGGGACTATGACTGTAGTGAAACACTTGATATCCGTCATCTTTAGGTCTACGCTCTGGACGATTTGCCATCGCGGATGACAGATGGAACTTCCCTGAAAGACCACATTCGTACCCCGCGTCTTTCAATATTTTAGTAATTAGGGTTGCCGCTTCAGGCCATTCTTCTGCTCCGTTCTTTGTGGTATGGACCGTCGAAGGATACATACCTGTCAGAAAACTAGCACGACTTGGCGTACAAACAGGAGCCTGGCAAAACGCATGCGTAAAACTAACACCTTCTTTGACCAAACGGTCGATATTTGGTGTTTTTACATAATCATTCCCCAAAGCACCTATCGTGTTCCATTTTTGCTGATCGGTGCAAATCCACAGAATATTAGGTGCATTTCCTTTTACTTTTATGAAAGGGGCATTCCACTTTTTCTTTTCCTGAGCGATGATTTCCCCCGGAGGAAAGAAAACTGCCATACTAACGACCATTAAAAATCTAATTCCGTATATGTTACAAATCGTCGGATCACAAATACCCAATCGGCGTAACGTTATCTTTGTTAACTTCTTGAATATTTTCATTTTCATATTCGCTTTATATTCGTTAATTAGATACTGATGCGTTAATTTTTTGCGCGACTTGCCCTTCAGTTGTTAAAACTAACAAAGTCACTGACGAAAATCAGGAATTTTTTATCTTTGACTTTTGCTTTATGCAATTCACGTGTTTTATAGACTTCTAAGCTCACAACCCCTAAAGGATGTCCCATAAAGGCTCCCGACTTAACCGCATATTGTCCAACCGAAGGGCGGAAATCAATATTTGAAGCAAAAAAACCGAATGAAGCACCCAACTTCTCCAATGTCTTTTCATTCATTTTTCCATGGGCGTCTCCGTTGTTTGTACCACCATCCCCCCGTCTATCTTGACTTTTGTTTGATGTGTTGATGCTATCGGTTTGCTTTGGAAACCGTCTAGTCAACCTCACCACAATAAATTCCGATGAGTCGGTCTTCAAAAAAGTCTGCTTGCTTTCGGCATACCTGTCTTTGGTTCTAAAGGAATCGTTGTCTACCAAAATATAATCTTTAAAATTGAGGCTTAACCGGATATAAGACACGTCTTCGAAAAAATCGCGGCTTTGGGCTTGCCCCGGTTGGGAGATACAACATGTCATGCATATCACACACAAGAAAACGAAAATAAGTTTCATAATTTACCTTGGTATATTTAGCCTAATAGAAAACTTTTGCATCAAATAAGTACCATGCTTTTTGTTCGTTAGTACGTTCTGCTAGGCACGCGTGCACCTACCGAATCCAATATACTGAAAAGCTCATCTTTCATCTTTGCAGCCTGTTCTGGCAATGACCGGGCAATATCGTGCGTTTCCGCTCGATCTGAATCGAGGTTATACAGCTCCGTACGATCCTCTTCATAGAAATAAATCATTTTGTATTTCCCAACCCTAATGGCCGACTGCGGTTTGGAATCGACAACGGGTTGGTGATAAAATGGGAAATGCCAGTAGAGTGGTCGGCTATTGCCACCAGCAGCCCATTGTCCGCCCCGCAGTACCGATACAATACTTTGACCATCTATCCCATCATTGGTTATGGCGGAATGGCCTGTCAATTCAGCGATTGTGGGATACCAATCGTAACCGTTGATTGGCACATCGCTTACAGACCCGCTTTTGACCCTGCCATTCCAACGTACAATCGCCGGAACGCGGATTCCACCCTCATAGAGCGTCCACTTGCCCGACCTCAATAAGTCGCTTTCTGAAAATCTTGGATCTCCGCCGTTATCTGATGTAAATATGATAATCGTATTTTCGTCTATACCCAATTCCTCCAGCGTTCGAAGCAGCTGGCCGATATAGTGATCCATTGTCTCGATGAAAGCAGCATAGTTTATGAGCGCTTCGTCAGCATCTGGCCCCAATTTTTCCCGATACTTATCGTACAGCCATTTGTTTCGTGTTTTTACCGGTGTATGCACATAATACATCGAATAAAAAAGCATAAACGGCTCGGTTCGATGCTCCTCGAGAAAGCGAACTGCTAATTCTGTCAATGAGTCGGCCGGAAATGTGCCAGCTTTCGAATCAGCGAACGTACCTTTTTCCGTAGGCGAGTAACCGTACGAATGACTACCGCGATGTTCCGAACCGGTATGGAAGCCTTGCTGCAAAGGACCTAATGTAGTGCCCCAACCCAAATATGCATCGTTTTCCTGTGTCAAATGCCATTTCCCAAAATAGCCGGTTGAATAAGCCAGGTTAAGCTGTTCGGCTATCGTCTTCTCACTCAGCGGCAGGTCCCTTGGGTATGAGGGCTGCGATAGCAACGTGCCCTTGGGCGTGTTGCTGCCATCCGGCTTGGACACGAATTCAAAACCCAGTCTCGCAGGTGACTTGCCTGTGAGAAGTGATGCTCGTGACGCGGAACAAATAGGGGCCGAAGCATAAGCATTCGTAAAGGTCATCCCGCTTGCAGCGAGTCGATCAATATGAGGTGTCTCGTGTACTGGATTTCCATAACAGGCGAGGTCGGCCCACCCCAGATCATCCACCAAGATAAATAGAACGTTTGGTCTGTCTGATTCTTTTCCGCCTGCAATCAAGCATTGCAGTAAACAAAACGACAATATGAAGAACCTGTACATAATCAATTATTTTCTAAAGACGGATATGCATCCGTTAGCGCCCGATATTATTTAAATCCCGGTTTCGCGTGTTTAATTTCTTGATAAACGACGCTGGCTATCCAACCCACAAAGAAACAGGAGATGACACCCGTAGCACTATACAGCATAAAATGCATAGAAGTGAACAAAGACACGTACAGCTGCGCGAGGATACTGCAAGCGATGCCTACTACTGCGCCAAAAGAATTGGCCCTCCGAACCAGTAAGCCAAGCAAGAACACTCCTCCCATGCTGCCCAGGATGATCCCGAGCACCTTATTGAATTCGTCCCATATCGAGTTCACAGACAATGTAGCCATATAATACGCAAATAGAATCCCAATTGCCCCTAACGTAAAAGTCACCATACGGGCCAACACAAGTTCATTCCTTTTGCTGTTCCGAAAAACGCGCGGATGTATGTCAATACAGTATGAAGTCGCCGAAGATGCCATGCTGCTACTCAACGTAGACATAGCCGCAGCAAAAATACCGGCTATCAACAATCCACTCACTCCCGACGGCAAAGAGGTAACAATGTACCAGGGGAATATGGAGTCGCCGTCTTGCAGACCCGGGTTTAACTTAAACGGATATGTTTTATAAAAAACATATAAGCCCGTTCCAATAGAAAAGAACAGAATCGTTGCCGGAACGACCATCCAGGCATTTAGCCACATGCTTCTCTTCGCCTCTTTCTCCGAGCTAGCGGTCACATACCGTTGGATCATCGTCTGATCCGACCCGTACGTAATGAGGTTGGTGAAAACAGCACCCAATACCAGCGTCCATATCGTGGGCTGGGTGATATCAAAATTGATTTGCCCCAAGGATAGCTTTTGGTGCGCATTCGCTTCTTGGATGATGCCCGCCAGGCCTCCCGGGATCGTAAAAACCAACAACACAACAACCAAGATCGCACCACCCATCAATACGATAACCTGTATCACGTCGGTCCAAATCACTGCCTCTATTCCCCCCGCCATGGTATACAATAAAGACAGCACCCCCATTAGGCTAATACACAGAAATATATCGATTCCGGTGACTACGTTTAGGGCGATCGACGGAAGCAGTAAGACGATACCAATCCGTCCAATATGGAAGAGAATAAATGACACGCTGCAAAAAACGGAAACGACCGCATTGAACCGATTCTCGATATATTGATAGCCCGATATGACATTCAATTTCCTGAATTTTGGGATAAATAAAACCGCGATCAACGGCGCAATCAGAATCGGCCCCATATTAATCAAAGAAAAAGACCAGTCGGTGGCATAGGCCTTCGCGGGAATGGCCATAAAGGTTATGGCACTAAGCGCGGTGGCGAAAATACTGAACCCAATGGCCCACATGGGTACCTTGCCGCTTCCTTTAAAAAACTGCGCCCGGTCCTTTTGTTTCTTATAAAACCAAAAGCCAATACCCATTTGAACGACAAAATAGATAACAAATATGATAATGTCCAAGGAGCTGAATCCGCTTTTAAATGGTTCGAATTTGTCCGTTGGAACCCGCGTTTCGGTAATGGTATGGAAATAGCTTTCATTAGCTAAACCCTTATTCAGCAACAGATGGTGGGCTCCCGCCGCTTCTGCCGTATACACCACACCAAGATCGGGAACGTATAAGGAGTCTGTCTCTCCCGCCGGCGGCTGATAAAACACAAGATTCGGTTTGTCGCTATAGAAGCGATAAGAAACAGATTGGTTCGATAAGACGGTAACGACGGTATCCGTTTCCGTTAAACTTGTTGTCATTTGGCTATTTTTTGCTTCGAGATCTGTTAAGGTGTCCGTCATTTCGCTTCGCATTTAACGGCCAAAACGCGGTTGGTACGCACACCCGGGCGCACCTCGCCCATCGGAAGTATATAGTGGTCGTTCCATACCACACCCGTGGTTGTTACCGGCGCCCACGTACTCGCATTCGGGTCGTTTTCAGGGTTTGCCAGCTTATCTACTGGTAATTTGCCATCCACGCGCCAGCTATCTGTTGCAAGATCATACGCTAATATGTCCGTACTGAATCCCGGATGGCGGTCTTTCAAGGCACCTGCTTGGGGCGCCAGCCGGCCATCATCACCACCGAAAACGAGCACCTCGTCATTTCGTGTGGTGAACGCCGGACTGGGTGCCGCGGCGACAGCATGGGGTAAATCCGCTATTTCAGTCCACCCAACTTGTGGCTCGTAACGGAACGCATCCACCAAGTAGGTACGGGTGGGTAGTGAATCTCCGGGGTTTACCGATAAGGAAACCCCACTGAGGAGGTAAAAACCGTCGCCCATTGCTCCCGCTACCGCGAGCATCCGCGGTGCCCCCGGCCAGGACTCCAGCGTTTCCCATCGCCGTTCAGCGGCCGGCTTGCTCAAATCCAGCGCGAAGAACCCATTACTCGCCGTCGTGTCGATTGGCGACGAAAGGCCTCCGGCCACGTAAATCACGTCGCCCACCAATGCGCCGCAGGTGTTGGCAAGCGGCGCAGGCAACGATGGCCATGCGCTCGTCTTCAGTTCACCTTCCGTATACGTTATGGCAAATACATCGGCATAATGCCGCGCACGATCCGAACCACCAATGATGATGAGACTGTCTCGCCATACGACAGACACTCCATACCCCATGGGGCGTGGCAGGCTACCGGCCCGCTCCCACTCTCCGGCATCCGCTTTAAACACAAATACTTGGTCGCTCCATTGCTTCACACCACCAGACCATGGCCGCGTTCCTTCGGGAAAATTGGCCCCGCCGGCCACCAGAAGGTGACCGTTGCTTACGCCGGCATACGCACCGGCAAAGCCAACGGCATCGGGTAGCTGTTGAAGCTGTTGCCAATCGAAATGTGTTACCGTCCCTTTATTTTCGCACGCTTGTATCATCGTGAAAACCATCACCGGCAACCAAATATTTCCAACTCGTTTCGTCATACGTTTTGCGTTTTCGGTTTCGCCTCGTCCAGCGCTTTCAAAAAACCAATTTTCTCCAGTCGCGACGCTAACACTTCTTTCTCATCCGGCTTGAGGGGCACCAACGGCAAGCGCGTAGGCCCCATGGGGTACCCCAAGATGTCCATGATGGCGCGCTGGGAAGGGATCGGTGAAAACCTGGCCATCTCGCGGATCATGCGGACCAATACCAGCTGTGTTTGCTGTGCCTCCTCGATATTCCCTTGGGCAAAAAGTTCCATCACGCGGATATACAGCGGAGCGGCAAAGTTATAGGTACTTCCCACCGCTGCTTTCGCCCCTACAGCCAGTGCAGGCAGCAGCAATTCATCATAACCGTAGAGCACGTCAAACTTGCCATCACCGTAAGCCAAGCACGCCTGGTATTCGTGGATGGTGGCGGCCGTATATTTTATCCCCGCCAAATTCGGTATTTTCTCTTCGCCGAGACGAAGGAAATCCACCATATCCATGCCTACGCCCGTTAGCGCCGGAATGTGATAATAATAGAACGGCGTAGCAGGTGCTGCCGCGGCGATCTGCGCCATACTGTCGACCAGATTGGCCACGTTCACAGGCTTAAAATAAAACGCTGCTACAGCCGATACGGCGTCGGCGCCAATTTTTTCGGCGTGGCTCGCCAGCTTCTGGGATTCGGCGATGGACGTATGCCCAACATGCACAAACACAAAGAGCTTTCCTTTCGCCAGTGCAACATATTGTTCCGCCACAGCCATCCGTTCCTCCACCGTGAGGTTCGGCCCTTCGCCGTTGGTGCCGCAGATGAATATTCCTTTTAATCCATCGTTTACCAACTTGTCAACCAAAGGCGATATGCCTTCTAAATCGAGCGAGCCGTCTTCGTGGTATGTTGCAAAAGTGGCCGCAATAAGCCCATTGATTTTTATCATGCTATTCTAAATTTATTAATTTATCAACTTTATTTAAAAGCTACCTTACCATTCATCGGTCCGAAACGACGAGAGCATGCTTACCCCCGAGCAATGCAATCGTTTTTATATTAATAGCCATTCCGGTAATGTGTATTTCATGTTATTCATCTGTTATCTTTATTGGCCTTGTATTCCGTACTCTTGACCTGTGATGGTTTCACCATGTCAGCAACTGCACTAGCGTTTTTCGACGGAATGAACTGCCTGAGGCTATCCAGTACCGCATGGTAACGTGTTTCGGTCGCTAGGTTATTCCATTCATGGTGGTCTTTGGCGTGGTCGTACAGTTCTTCCGTTCCGTCCGTATATTGGATGTATCGCCAACGCTCTGTACGCACGGCGTGATTTCCCTTCCTATAGGTCATCAGCGCCGGCGGAAATGGCGCACCGGCATCTTCCAAAAGTGGTAATACGGAGCTTCCATCCAAATCGGGCTTGGGAGGTAACCCACACAACTCGATGAGAGTTGGGTAAACCGTGGTCAGATCAACAGGGGTGTGAACGACTGTCTTTGGCCGTATTTGACGGGGATCCACTACGATAAACGGTACATGTGTGGTCTTTTCCCACAAGGCAAACTTCTCCATATGATCTTTCTCCCCAACATGGAAACCATGATCGCTCCAAAGCACAATGATGGTATTCTCTGCATAATCACTTTGCGCTAGGGCATCCAACATACGTCCGATCTGCGCATCGGCAAAGGACGCGGCTGCCTGGTACGAAGTGACCATGTCAGCCCATGCTTTTGGGTCTTCAGCCATAGCCCGCTCCATACCGCGCCAAAACCACTTCGTATCTTCCATGAGATGGGTTGCCCCACTAGGGAGATCGTCCCAATCGTTGGCCTTTACTGCTGGCATGACCGCATTTTCAAGTGGGTACTGCTCCCTGTATTGTGGCGGCGAATAAAATGGCATATGCGGTCTGAATATACCGATACTGAGAAAGAACGGTTTATCATGTGATTTATCCAGAAAATCAACTGCATAGCTCGCCGACCGATAGTCTACCGCATCTTCCTCCTCCAATGGCCAGGCTCCCCAGTCTGTGTTTTTACTACCATACCAGTCAAAACCATTTAGTTTTTTCGCGGGCAACGGCGAATCAGGGTAAGTATCCGGCATCGGTTGGAATTCATCGAAAGATTCAGCATCATGGAACGCACCATCCCAATGGTGATGGAAAATTTTCCCTGCACCCGCCGAATAGTAGCCATGCTTCATGAAATACTGCTGAATCGTTTCTACCTCAGGTAATGCCCTACGCCAATCCGATTTATTCCCATAGACACCTGATTTATGCGGACGCCTACCCGTGAGTAGGGATGCCCGTGACGGATTGCAAGCTGGTGAAGAACAATATGCATGCGTAAAGAAAGCGCCCTGGGATGCAAGGCGATCAATATGGGGAGTACGGATAGGATTAGTCGCATCAAACAGCGTCGTCCAATCATTTAAGTCATCAACGGCAATGAATAATACGTTTGGTTTCCGATTGGGATTCTCCTGACACGATAAAAGGGACAGTAAACAAAGTACGGATAACTTGAATATTTTCATTAGATCAATTCTTCTGTGCACTCGTTTCCAGCAGTGTCAACGAGCCTAAAGCGGCAATACAACGTATTCTCCTCATCGTTTATCGTGTAATATAGACTTGATTGGTATCCGCTTCAATACCAATGACCAACTATCTTTAGGGTCGGCTTTCGTTTCAAACAAACAGTAAACCGTCCCGTCGGCACCCATGGCTATATCTGAATAGCCGGAAATCCCTTCATTGATTACCTGTTCCATCGCCCAAGTCTTACCCCCGTCATCGCTCGCTTTCAACGTCAGGTTCTGCCGAGGATGCTTCGGGATTTGTTCACTGTCGGGATTCAGGAAGAGCAGATAATCCGTTCCATTATATGGCGTGGCGATGATGCTCGACATACAGATCGGTTCAAATAATTCCTCGTCATAGGCTGGTTCCGTCCAGCCGGATATTCCATTCTTACTGAAGCTAACCCCTTTACGGCGCTTGTCCGATTCATTCCGAATACTCAGCATGACGCGACCGTCGGGAAGCTGAACAGCCATGGTCTCGCTGGGGTTCTTGAAGCCGTCTACATCGGGCACCATCGCACCTCGCCGCCACGTTTTCCCATTATCATCACTGTAAATGGTGGCAATACGGGAGGGACGATGGCTTCGGTGCGGCGTAAGTCTATCCGAGTTTGCTAGCCAAACGGGCACTAGCAAGCGGCCACTTTTCAATTGTATACTGTGCCCGGGTCCAGGAGCTAACACCTTCCAATCGTAGTCCTTTTTAAACGATTCGAAGGTGGAGGTAATGTTTACCGCCGGGCTCCAGGTGAGCCCATCGTCTGTAGACTGCGTATAATAGGCATAGGCATAATCACGCTGATATACCAAATGGATCGTTCCGTCTTTTCCAACAATTGGCGTAGGGTTATCGGTCGGTTTACCCCCTGCACGTTCTGCAACCACTTGTATGGCACCCCAGGTTTCACCGCCGTCGTCACTTCTCCGCAACAACAGATCCATATCCGCCCAGTCGCTCGCACTCTCGATCCGGCCCGCAGCAAATGCAAGGAGTGTTCCTTTTTTTGTGATCACCAATGCCGGGATGCGCGTAGATGAATACTGATCGGGCATCGGTTCAAATACGGTTACATGTTCTTGAGCAACGACTACTTCATTAACAGTAAGACCTAGCAAACACAATCCCACAGCAACAACCTGCAGACGTAACGCTTTCCTTTTTCGTTTAAACATATTACTTTAAATTTTACTGTGTACCCTCGGTTCGTTATTCTTCCCCGTCCATTATCCAAGCCAGGGTGAAACGGTGGAAATCGATCGAATGCCTTCTGTCCATCGCGGCGCCCGCCAACGGATTACTATTGTGTTCTACCAACGCACCGATGTAGTTATCTGCCGTGGTCATCATGCTCGAATAGCCGCCATACCCCTGTTCACAGGTTTCCGCAGTGGTTAAGCCGGGGTATAACCGGCGTGAGGTGGTCCACGTTGCTCCTTCGTCAAGGCTTATTCTTACGGTCATCTGGCATCGGTAAGGCATACCACTGCCCTCGTTATTAGCCGGATTCAAGAAGAGTATCCGGCTCGGTTCCCAAGAATAGCGTAAAATAGACGCTTGGCATCGCGAATCAGGCAATCCACTATCGGCACGGAAGGGTGAAAACCCGCTTTCAATAGACCCCACAGCTACAAAACGAGTACGATTGCTTTCCCATTCGGAAGTTACCCCACGGTCATTGCGCATCAGCAAACCGTTCCGGAGCTCTACTATAGCTGTTTCGCCAGTATTGGGCGGTACCTGTTGGTACTGCCACGTCTCGCCGTGGTCATCGCTATAAATGTTCCGTTCCTGTGCCGGGATGATCAGGCGGCCGCTTGCGGGGCCGTGCTCCACCTGGATACCTATGCCCGGTCCCATTGCGTCCCAGGTGAAGTCTGGTGGCACCAGCGTTTCGGTCAGATCAACCGGTGCAGACCAAGTTTCACCGTGGTCATCGCTAAAGGTCGTGAACACCCGGCGTTGCCCCCAAGTGTCGACCCGGTCATAAGTCTTGCCATCAAACGCACCCCCCACCTGGGCATGGCTGCCGTCATTCCAAGAGAGAAACAACCAAATCCGTTCGGTTTCGTGGTCGGTCACCGCTGTAGGGTTTCCCCATGTCCCCTCTCCTTCATCCAACAGGATGTGTAGATCAGACCAGGTTGCTCCATTATCCGTAGAGCGTTTATAAACCAGGTCAATGTCCCCATAATCCAGGCTGGTGTGTTTCCGCCCTTCGGCAAAGGCTATCAAATTACCGTTCACCCCACGCGCCAGACAGGGTATGCGATAGGAATGGTAACCATCTGCACCTTCCTGAAAGATGCGTACGACACCCATTTCAGGTTCTTCCAGCTCACCTTGCGGCGCCTCATTTTCAACCTCCGGCCGCACAAACGCCGGCGCTTCCGTCAGGCCGGTACCGGGTTTATCACAACCCAATGAGCAGAGCATCGGTCCAATTAACCACAGGTGAAATGCAAATTTTATCCTCATAATCGCCATTTTTTTATTTTCTGTAAACCACTATTCCTTCGCGCGGGCTTTCCACGCCGCCTTCCCCCACAACGATGACTGTGCCGTCTTGCAACGCCACGGCATCCATTGCGCCAACCGGGGCAGCGTAACCGTGATAGGTGAGTCCGTCAAACAAGGGAACACCCGATCCGAAAGACTGCCCACCGTCCGTACTGGAAAACAACGTGGGCGTTACCCCATATTGTGGACCGCCATACGTGTCACTGTCCGATTCACGGTTCACGGGGGTCACCACGCTGATGGTACCATCCGCTGCTTTCACCAGCACCCCATCCGTTAGGTGCCCAAAGTCGCCCGTATTCACAGTAGCACTAATGTCTACGGGTACCGCCCACGTTTCACCGCCATCATCACTGTACGACACCAAACGGTTACGTGGCGACGTATTGCCGTGTCCTAAAACCATCATCAGCCTCGAGTCGTCGAGCTCCACTACAGAACCAGACGACCGGTTGTTTCCGGCCACGGGATCTGACAACCGCCAGGATTGCCCACCGTCATCGGAAAGGGCGACACGAACCTGCTTGCCATCATGTACCACCGGCATAACCAACCGGTTTTTGAAAGCGTCGGATGTCAGCTCAATCCCATGGCCGGGACCACTCCGCAGGTATCCCACATCGGATTGCAGGTAGTCGGTAATCTCGGTGGGCGCCGACCATGTACGGCCGTCGTCGGCAGAGATGACCTGATATACGCGTTGCTGGCTGGCGTCAAAAGCATAACTTTCGTCTTCCACATGCCCCGGCAAGCGGCTATAATGCAGGATGATTTCTCCGGATGCTGTGGTAACCGCCTGGGGAAAACCAAATGTCTCGCCGGAGCCTTCCCCTGCCACGACGGAAATCTGTTCGTCCCAGGATGCTCCCTGCGACGACGACCGGCGGAGGATGATATCGGTATCGCCCGCCGGCATGGTCTGCTGGGCAATTCGCTCTACAGCAGAGCGTGGGTTCGAGCGGCCTTCCGCAAAAAGCAATAGATCCCCGTTTGCTGCTTCAGCTAGCGCTGGCGACTGTATCCGGTTGTAGCCTTGTTCGTATTCGTGCATCGCGTAGTCAACAGAAAATGCGTCGGGGCTCTCGATATACAGGTCATGAACCGTAATAAAATTTCTATGAGGCCTGATCTTCGGCGTAAAATAGAACGTCTCCCCCGGAAGCTTAAACTGGAAACAAAGCGTCCCATTGATGAGAACGTAAAACAGTCCATCATGGACAACCACTTCCACATCGGCAGGGACACCGGGTACAATCACTTCATTGACAGTGGGCCACCCCTGGTTGGGATCCACGCTTGCCGTCGTACCATACAGATCCACGAAAAACATAGGTGCAATCGCTGAGAAACCGTCCATGCCGAACACGAAATTCTGCCCGGTCTCCCAATTGACTCCCAGCATCAGCCCCATAGCCGTTCCACTAAACGTCCCCACCGTTAACCGTGTATACATATAAAAGCTTTTACCGGGGCCAATAGGCACAAAGTACTTACTCATTGCCCAATTAAACCGGTAGCTGTTCGGATTCCCACCAAAATGATCATCGTTTGTAATCGGGTAGTAATTCCGATGCGGTATCAACCGCATCCCTTCGGGTTCCGGCACCCACGATGTCGTGTCGCCCGCCGCGTAGAAATCGGTATAGCCTTTAAACAGAATCCCGCTATGATCGGGCACGCCGGCACGCATAAGCCAATGGCCCGCTTCGCGGTTTTCATCAAAGGGAAACGGTAGGCTGTCTGGCATACGTTGCTCTTCATCAAACGGCCCCGGAAATCCAAAGTGCTGCTCTTTATAACATCCGGCAAACAATAGAACCAGCATAGCGCAGAACATTCCCAGCCTTGCCAGTTTCTGTGCCACCCAATTTATGCCTTCGATCAATATCTTCATGATTGTGAAATTTTTTCTAACATTCGTATTGCTCCCATTAACCGGCTGCTACCAAAGCAACGGGTCAACAGGAAGGTACCAATTCTGTTCAAATCGGAGCTTTTCGGCCACCTGCTCGCGTAGTGCACCGCTATACTTGGATGCCACGTGGGGTGCCAGCTTGTTTTCGCCCGAGAGTTGGGACCACAGCATCAAATCATACCAACGTTTTCCTTCGAAAGCCAGCTCTCGCGCCCGTTCCCTAAAGAGCTGCTCCATCATAAATTCCTTGTCGGTATACGCGAACTCTTCTGGCAGCAAAGGTTCCAACCCCCTCGCTTCCCGCACCATATTCAGGAAATTAAATGCCGAAGCGTAGTCATTCACCATCAGGTCGGCCAGCGCCTTCAGCAAATAAGCATCGGCACTCCGGTAGACATGCCAGCTCGCATTACTTTGGTATGCTGGCCGCATAGAAGAAACATTATCGGCACCGATATATTTCCAGATCACCGTATCTTGGCCAATCACCTTATAGCTAAAACTCGTCCGGATATCTTCTCCTTCGTGAGAAAAAATCGTATTGATCACATGCGATACCGGCTTTAGGTGATAACGCCCCCCGTCGGCAGCGATAGGCGATGTAAACTCCTGTAGCCTATTGGTTTCAAAGCTTCTGTCATACTGGTACCCCAATAAAAACAGGGAATGCTGCGCCGCCCACGATCCGGTAAATTGGTTGATCCAATTGCCCGACGCGCCCAGTGAATGGTTGTTGTTGATCACCGGCGAATTAGCAAAAGCCGAGGCCGACTGGTACTCGCCTACCCACAGGGCTAATTCGGTTGCCAGCGTATTGGCCATCGGCTGAGACACCCTTCCATAGCGTTCCTGCGCGGGCAAGCTATTCCGGTTCCACCGATAGTTAAGGGGCAGAATCCCCAGCACGGTGAGCACATCGTTATATAGCATCTGCCAGACCTCCTGCTTATCTTCCGGAAACCGGTAAAGTCCCCTGATTTCATGTACGGTCAGTTCCAAGGTTTTCCGCGATACGGTATCGCCCTGCTCATTCACAAACCGGATGTCCTCCGCATAGTCTGACCGGATGATTGGAAAACGATCGAACGTTCTAGCCAATACGTAGTAGCAATAGGTACGTAACAGCAAAGCCTCACCGTAGTAAGCACCTGCGTCCCGCTCCAACAATTTATCGTCTGTAGCCATCACATCGTACACCCGTTCCAACTGTCGATTGCACCGGGCTATGGTTTCGTAGATCGCGGCGTAATTGGTATACGGATTATTTACGGTAACATTGTTCCGTGCAAACTCGTTGATGTAAGGGTCCGGTTCCAATTGTCCGGTGGTTACCATATCTGCCCGTGCATCACCCCAAAGGAGGAATTTATGCACGTCTCGGGAGAGGGGTTCATACATACCGAACGCGGCTGCATTCAGATCTTCCCGGTTTTTATAAAAATCAACCTCCTTTACCGCGTCATAAGGATCTACCTCAAAGAAACCCGAGCAACCGGACAAGAGGAGACAGCCCAACGCTAAGGGGGCCAATTGTTGTAGCATCAATTTATTCATGGTTATCATACTCTTTTTGCTGTAAAATCAGAGTGAAATCTTAACACCCATTAAAAACGTTCTGGGTAAGGGTGACGCACCGAAATCGATACCCCGCATCAATGGGTCGCTGTAGGATACGACTTCCGGATCCATACCACTGTAGTTGGTCCTTGTCCACAAATTCTCGCCGGTAACAAATACCTGCACACCGCGTAAAAACCGCAACACGTACTCCGTATCCAGCTGGTAGCTGAGCGTCACGTATTTCAGCCGCATGTAACCACCGTCTTCTATCCATTTATCGGTAGCAGCACCGTTGAAAGAAGGGTCTCCCAAAATTCCCCGGCTGAAACCGCTGCCTTGTTCTTCGGGCGACCTCCAGCGATCGGCCACACCGGGCGATTGATTGGAATAATCACTCATCAGGTGCATGCGCTGGTTGAAACGGTTATAAATATCTTGTCCATAAGCGTACGCAAACTGCGCGCCTAACGACCACCGATCCCATCCCACCGTTGTACCGAAACCGCCGAAGACCGTGGGCAAGGCCGACCCTATCACCTGCCGGTCTAGGTCGTTGATTAAACCATCCTCATTTAGATCATCAATGATATAGTCTCCCGGCATGTAGGGGGTCCCATCTGCTTTATTCAAATCAACCGCATCCGCTGTTCCAAACACACCTAGTAAGCGATAGCCATAAAAGCTCCCCATCCGTCCGCCGGTCTGTACCATACCATGGACACCGTCTAGGGTTTTGATTACATTCCCGTTACCGAGCGATTCCACATGCGAATTCAGCGTAGCCAAATTTCCGAACACTGATAAGGAAAACCTATTGGCAGATGGGAGAAGCTGTGCATTCACCGCCAGTTCCAAACCATGTGAATACATGACACCCCGGTTCTCAAACTGCGGTCCCAGCCCGATTTCGATGGGGAGCGCTTTGGAAGTAATGAGATCATGTGTCCGTTTGTAGTAATAACCCACATCAATTGCCGCCCGGTTATCGAATAGGTTTGCCATCAGACCACCGTCTACTGTGTTTGTTATTTCGGGCCTTATATCCATATTACCCACATTTCCGAAATACGTCCCCCCGTATCCGAAATAGCCGACGGGGTAGTACAAATTGTGGTGATAAAACCCCCTCACGTCGTGATTTCCGCTCATCCCCCATGACGCACGTAGACGCAACTGGTTTGCCTCACCGGGTTTCAGCACATCGACGGTTGCTTCAACGCCGGGATACACGTTCCACCGTCCACGGCCGCCAAAATTGGAAGTACCCTCCACGCTGAGGTTTGCAGCCACCGTGGCCCGGTCTAATATCCGGATATCCCCACCCGCGTAAAACCGCATGAGATTGGATAGGAATTTCGTATTCGAAGCGCTATCAACAGTACCCTGTTCCAGCGTTTCATAGTCATCCGTACCAGCATTGATCTTCCGCCCATAAACGGCCTTTTCCTCAAAACGTTCTATCCAAGCCCCCACCCGGCCATGGTATCGGGCCCAATCAGCTAAGCGCCCTTCGTGATCCACGTGGGTGTTCCATAATAGCGTAAATTCACTGGATGAGCGCTGCGCATTCTGGCGCACACGGTTGCGGTCGCTCACAATACCCAGGGCTGGTCGATATTGTTTTTCTTTCAGGTTGAAATAATTCACCGCCATCACCGACGTCAGCGACGTCTGCTCACTAGCCTGCCAAGTGGCACTGATCGAACCGTCTACGCGGTTCTCTTCGTTGTCATTACTCATGTTATTGACCAATGCCCAGGGGTTGCTTTTCCCTAGTACATCCACATCGGCCAGCAGGTTGGTCAACTGGTTTTCCTCATTATAGGCATATCGCCCCATGAACGGGGCTTTTGTTGCAGCCACGTACACCGGATGTACCTCCCAATTACTTCCCTGTTCGAGGTAATTGACCGATGTGTTGGCATAAGCTAAGTTATTGGTTATCTTAAATTTCTGAGAAAGCTGATAATCCAAGTTAAACCGCATTCCAATCCGGTGCATATCCGAACCGATAAGCGTCCCTTCCTTATCCGCATACCCCAAACTAAACAAATAGTTAGCATCCCCATCACCGCCTTTTAACTTGAGGTGGTAATCGTTAAAAGCAGCCGTCCGTGTAATCATATCCATCCAGTCGGTATGGTAGCTATACTGGGGTAATACGGTATCAAACAAGGGATTGTCTGCCAGTTCGCGTTCGCTGGTACCATTTTCGGCCATATAAGCCCATAAATACCGTTTAAAATCATCGGCTCCCATGCGGCTTATCTGGTATCGTGCCGGGGAAATGCCGTAATTGGCGGTGAAATCAATCTGGGTTCCCCCGAATTCGCCCCGTTCCGTGGTGATGTAGACTGCCCCGTTCGCACCTCTTCCACCAATTTCAGCCAACTCCATGCCGCCATTGGCAATGTAAATCTCACCGATATCATGCGGATTGATAAAACTGAAGCGTGTCGGCTCAAAAGTCGATAAAAATGATGGCAGGGCGCGATTGTACCGCACGGGGACACCATCTACGAATACCTGTGGCGTCACATTTAAATGAATACTATGCATCCCGCGGATCATCAACTGGGGTGCAGCCCCCGTGACACCGGATTCTGTAACGTGTATCTTCGCATTGCCCGGCAGGACCTCAGCGAAAGAAATCGCATCGGCCTGCGCCGGGATACGTACGTGTGTGACCGCTGAGAATGCACTGTCAGCGCGACTTTTCGTAGCCAGCGTATCCGGTTCCGCCTGGCCATACACTGGCCACACCGCAGCATTCGCCAACGTTACAAGTCCAATCCCAAAAATCCTATATAAACCGTTCATTACCATTTCTATGTATTAGGTTCTTCAATCAGTTATCGGTATCAGTTCCACCATGTCCATCAACAGGTCACAGCAATAATTGGGATTCGAGTTGGAACCAAACCCGGCAAACGCAAAATACAGCGTCACGTCTCCCCGCTCTGCGACATCGATGTCGCCACCGTAGTTGTACACCAGGTAATCCCATTCTTCGAATGTGCCATCTGCCTTACTCATCACAATGTTTTCTCTCACAATCTGATCATTGTAAATGGTAAGGTATCGTCCACGGGTACCACCACCTCGATGCATAACCCGGATCCGGTATTGACCCATGGGCACATCTGGAATCGTCATCCAAAAGTGATCGCCCACCTGTGTGGCGTCAAACTGCGTAATGCGAAACTCCCGGTTCTGGTGATAACTCCGCGTTCCCGTATTCAGAAGGATGCGCGCGGGAGCCTGCGCAAAGACATTCTGTGCACCAAACGGGCTACCCGGCGGATAGAGGTTGAATCGGATCGTCGTTGGGCGGGATTCCACAATTTCCAATAACGTGTCCAGCGTATGGTAAACGCCATTAGCGCTGATCTTATCGATTCCGAACTCACGCGATTGATTAAAGGGGAAGGTGTCGTTGACATAATATTGCCCCATGCCGTCATCGTGAAAATTCAGTGATTCATTGGGATATAGGGAATAAAACCGTTGGGCAGTCAGCAAATTGAGAAAATAACCCGAGTCGGGAACGATGTGGTATTTCAACCAATCGTCGACGTTATCAATAGCTTCCAATGAAAAATCACTGCGCTGCAGGGCGTCATCGCTTTCAATGAACAGAGTTATTGTGCTGTCGCGCAAATAGTTGCCGTAGCCGTGTTCTTCCAGCAACCCCAACATGATATCGTATTTCCCCGAGGCTTCGAGCGCATCGTAGATGCTTTTCGTAGGCGGGCTCAGCACATCGTCAATCACGTTGAGGTACCCATTCGCCATCTCGATGTTGTATTCGACAATCGTGGCGGCATTATTCAGACGAATAGCTGCGTACGAGTCGCTAATGTCGGCCAGGATGTATTTTTCACGGTACGCCGTTGAATAAGGCAATGGTCCGTGGACGAATTCGTTGGTGTTAACCTTCAGATCCAACAAGTGATACCTAAAATAATCCATCCAGAACTCAGGCGATGCATCAGCGATACCATTGATGGTTGTGCCATCCTCCGATAGGTTAACGAATAGCCGCTGGAAAGCTTCGTCGTTGGGCACAAAGGCTGTATAAGTACCAGCCGTTTTCAGCAGGTTGCGTTGGCCGATGTAATCGACCAATTCCCGATAAATGGATAGATCGTCGCGGCTATCGATGTAATCCATCAACTGGAGTTCATCGGTACTGTCATACCGTGCGCCCGACAGTTCCTTTTCGCACCCTTGCAGACCTATCATTACGCCCACGAGCCAAAAAAATAAGTTTATACGTTTCATGGTCAGCATCTTTACTTATTCCGGTAAAATGGTTTCTGTTCTAACTGGGGGTTATTTTCCACCTCTGTGCGGTGGTACGGCAAGAACCAGCTTTCTTGGTCCAGCAACCGCGCACGGATGACTTGAAACGACTTCCCCAGCGAATTGTTTGTTGCCGCTTTTTCAATCAGGACATTTTCATAACCCGGTCTGCGGCCTATCCGCACGGCGGCAAACCATTCTTTGCCTTCGAAGCCGAGTTCAAATTCCCGTTCCATAAGCAGCCGGGCCATAAACTCCGGTCCCTCCCCACTTTCCCCCGGTGTCAAGAGCGGAATATTGCAGTGCTCGCGCACGATGTTGATCATCTGTTCTGCCTCCGCATATTGATTCATCATGGCATACGCTTCGGCCTTCATAAACAACACATCGCGGTATCGGTAAAAAATATAGTTTGCCGTCCGGTCATTCGCTGCACGGTACGAACGCTGGTAAGGCGCCGCCCCTAAAAATTTGTACACCTCTAACGCCGAGCCGAATCCATTGGAGACTGTTCCGTTGGAAGTCATGGCATACGATTTTAAGCGGATCGTATCCGACGTCTCATACTCCGGCAGCACAGGGGGGTACAACAGTTCCTGCGAGTTGAGCTGCACGTTAGTGGCATTGGCGAGGTACTTCTCTCCATTAGAATTGGCTCTTGAAAAAGACGCAAACCAATTATATAACGGAGAGCCGGGCCCTAATTGTCCGTATTGGTACTCAAAGATACTCTCGGGGGAATTGCCAGGGTTGAAAATCGTGTACCAAGACAGCGGGTCCACCAATGACGATGCATATTGTGCATCCAGCTCCTGGCAAAGGTCCAAACATCCCTCATAGTCGTTTCGCCACAGTTTCACGTCGGCCCACAATGCCCTAACTGCATTTTTCGTGATCCGCCCATAACGGTGGGCGACGTCATCAAAAGTCGTTGGCGCATCGCGGAGTGCACGCTCCAAATCCGCTTCCAGAAAATCCAGCACTTCAGCTTCGGGAGATACCGTTAAGTCGAACTGCTGATTATCGGACTCGTAAGGTTCGTCGAGTATCGGCACATCTTTAAATGCCCGCACCAGGTAGAAATAGTTCAATGCGCGGAGCGCATACGCTTCGCCCATCATGGTGCGCAGTTCTTCCGGACGGAGGGTGATGTCATTGTCTACGGCAGCCGGTGCGTTCTTGATAAACGAATTGATGATGGCAATGGACCGATACACCGAACTCCAAGAGAGCAGCCCATTGTTCGGGTAAATATCATGCTGCATAAATTGCCCATAGGAACCGGTGTACGAATCGCCCGATCCGGGGGCATATAAGCTGGAGCGCACATCTCCCCACACGTGGTAGGCGTTCAACGCGCTGTGCATAGAGGAATACATACCCATCAATGAAGCGTGTACCTGATCCCGGTTTTGCCAGAACTCATCGTGCACAAGGTTGTCGGGCACATCCACTTCCAGGATGCTATCGCAGGAAACTGCGAACATCAGGCATAGGCCGAGTATGCTGTATTTTAGATTCGATATCATCATCTTTCAAGTACTTTCAGTTAAAATGTTGCCCGCAGCCCTAATGTATATTGTCTCGCTGGAGCGGTGGTCGCGTTGTCCACACCAAACAGAAAGACGCTACCCGTGATGGGCACCTCGGGGTCTAATCCCACATAGTCCGTCCACGTATACAGGTTGTACCCTGTGGCAAAAACACTGAGCTGCCGGATCCCCAATCCTAAGCGACTAGTAAATTCCCTACCCGCATTATAGGTGAGGGAAACCGTTTTAAGGCGCAGATACGAGCCATCCTCCACCCAGCGTGAAGACGCCACCCGGTTCCAGGCCCCGTCCGGTTGCGCACGTGGAATGTCGGCAATATCGCCCTGCCTGCGCCAGCGCCCCATGATGGATCGCGATTGGTTATGCGAGTAAGCCATCTGTTCCATTTGTATGCGGGTGCCGTTGATCACGTCGTTGCCATATTGGTATTGGAAATTGACGGTGAGCACCCATTTCCGGTAATTCATCGTATTGTTCCAGCCACCAAAAAACAGCGGATTGGCATCACCAATCTGGACACGGTCGAGCTCATTGATAATGCCATCTCCGTTGACATCATCAAAGATCATATCTCCGCCCTTGAACCGATGCCCGGTATTCGAGCCGTAGCGCAAGTATTTTGGCATGATTCCATCGGCTTCATAGATGATGTCTCCATCCGGTCCGCGCAGAATCGCTGCTTCATCCGTCGGAAACACACCCAAGGCGCGATAGGCGTAAAAACCTCCAATGACATCGCCTTCCTGAAGTTTCGACGTAAAGCCGTTTCGTGTCGCCGAAAAAGCTTCTTCATTAAATTGGTCCGGCAGGTGCAACAACTCGTTACGGTTGGTGGCAATGTTGAAAAAAGACTTCCAGCGGACCCGTGTATCGCTGCCTTTGAGCAGCACCGCTGTTATCCCCAATTCCCATCCGCTATTACGCACCGTTCCGAAGTTGGTATATTGCGTTTCATACCCCAGGGTGGTCGACAGCCGTTCCTGCAAGAGCAAATCATTGGTTGTGCGGGAATAAAAATCCAACTGCCCCGATAGGCGGTCGTCAAACAAGCTCCAGTCCAGCCCTAGATTGTATTCCGTGGTGCGTTCTTCGCGGATGTTGTCATTGGCAAACTTAGACGGGGTAATATAGTTTTCTCCCATATACCCGATATGAGAGCCGTAGGCAATGTCATACAGGTTCAAGACGTTGGGCAGGTTACCCGTAATGCCGAATGCAAAGCGGGGTTTGATGGCGTTGGCCCAGTCCGCCCCTTCCATAAATGACTCGTTGGTCATCTCCCACGCGCCGCCGATTGCCGGAAAAACAGAATACGGATTATCGTTGCCATACCTTGAATCCCCTTCGGTTTTACCTGTTACGGTGAGGAAATACCTATCCAGCAATGCATAATGCCCTTGTATAAACATCCCAAGGTATTTCCGGGTAGCGTAAGAGCCGGTCGCTCCGGTAATCACAGCCGAGGCATCCGATGCCCTGAGCTGCGGCGATCCGCCGTTGAAATAAGACACCGCCATCGAATTGTCGCGGTCTAAATTGAAGTTAAGCACGCCGGTGAACGTCAGCCGGTGCTTCTCCTGCTGAATGGCCGACCAGACCACCCGGTTGTTATTATTAATCATCAGCTGGTAGCCTTCGGTTTGCCTGCCAGCGTTGTATAAGACCTCACCCGGCAGCGCATCGGTTGCATAACCCGGGAGGAAATACTCATCGGCAGACTCCCGGAAATCCGCTGCGAGCTGGGTTCGGAACTCCAGGTTGTCAAGTATCTTGTAATCAACGGCCGTAGACGCCATAAAGCGGTTTGCCCGACTCAGGTAAGTCGAATAATCAATAACAGCCAAGGGATTGTACCGGGAATGGCTGGATACGCCCGCATTCCGGTCCATAAAATAATTCAACCCGTTACGCGAATAAATCGGGAAGTATGCGGGGGTTTCTCGCGCGAACAAAATGGGATTGATCGACTGCGATCCATTGCTCAGCGGATGATTCTGCCCTCGCTTATCGGTGAGGGAATTCGTATAGGTTAGGTCGGCAGATACCCTTAATTTGTCAGAGACGGTGTAGTTAAGATTGAAACGCGTGTTAAACCGATCGTATCCCGTACCCTTCGTGGTACCGTACTGGTTCGTATAACCCAAGCCCCAATAATAGTTGATCCGTTCCCCCCCGCCGCTTAGCGAGGTATTATACTGTTGGTATGCTCCCTTACGGTTGATGGCCTTCACCCAATCCGTATTGTTGTTAAACATCCAGGCGTCGTCGCGGGTCAGGTCGCCTCGGAGCTGCGGGTGTGCCGTGCCATCATCGGCTCCGCCTGTCCAACGTTCCAAATAGTAAATCCGTTGCTCATCTCCCGACAGCATGGGGATTGTCCCTGGCACTTCCGTCATGGTAAACCGCGAGTTGAAGGTAAACCGCGGCTTCCCCCGTTTACCCCGCTTTGTCCTGATGACGATTACCCCATTGGCCCCGCGAGATCCATAGAGCGCAGTAGCTGATGCATCTTTGAGGATGTCGATGGATTCAATATCCGATGGGTCGAGATCACCGATGGGGCTGAACCCGAAATCGGAAATGCTTTCCACCTGATAGTTGCTGCCAATTACCTCGGAGCCGTCCACAATCCAGAGCGGATCATTGACGCCCGACAGGCTCGAAATCCCCCGGATACGGATTGATGCAGCTGCACCCGGGTCGCCACTTGCAGCCACAACCTGCAATCCGGGCGCCATTCCCTGCAACAATTGGTCTACCGACGCTACCGGCATATTCTCCACGCCGGTCAGGTCGACCGAGGCGACGGCACTTGACAGCTCCCTTCGGTCGATGGTGAGGAAGCCCAGATCGGCCGATGCATCACGTTGCCCGACGACCTCCACCTCATCTAACTGTTGATTATCCGACACCAATACCACTTCAAAAGCCTGGTTTTCTCCCGCCTGCAAGCGAAACTCTTTCGGTTGATAGCCGACATTCGAAAACCGGATTTTAACGGCATCGGGATGACGTTTAATTTCAAATATACCTGTACTATTGGTTTTCCCTCCCCTAAGTATCAGGTTGTTGGCATTCACCAAGGTCACCGAAACATCGGGTAGTGGCGCATTCATGCCTTCGGCATACACCCGCCCGCTGAGCACCTCCTGGGCAAATGCCCCATTCAGTAAGCCCGTCAGTAACGTAGCCAAAACGATTAGTTTCTTATGGATTCTCTTCATAGTATAATCAAAGGTTTAGAACAATTGGTTAATTTTATGCAATACACCATTCGCTCCCTGCGTGTTGTCCGTCCCCACCGGAATGGACTTTCCGCTGGCATCGCTGATGTTAAACGTTTCCCATGCCCCGCTAATCCGTATGGGTTCATCGTTCCGGTTGGCAAGTTGCCCGGTGAAGACCCCGTCTGAAAAAATATATCTGTTTTGAATGATATAACGGTTGACCCACTGAATCAACGCGGTTTCCGACATTCCTTCCAAGTCTACCCCTGACGCATCAATAGCCATATCAGTCGGTGCAAAGAGGGTATAGGTAAAGAAGCCCGTCAGTTGCAACTCCGCAGCGAGGTTGCCAGCGCGGGCTACCGCCGCTGTAAACTGAGAAAGGTCCGGGTCGGCCAATAGTCTGGCATAGATTGTCTGCTCCACATCCAACCGATCCATCGGCGTCAGGAACCCGTCAATTTCATATATGGTACCATTGGTCCGCTCCCAGACAGGGTCGCTAGTCAGTAAGGCCACCGAGTGGCCGGTGTAGTCGTAGAATCGGCCATCGTCATATAAGACATAGCCGAAGTCTGTTGGATAAAACCTTTTGCGAAAACCGCCATCTTCCCGCACATCGATATTCAGCATCCCCGTCCGGCAAGTTTGATAACGATATTCACGGTCTTCCGGCAGCATATCCGATGCCAACGGGAATCCCCACACCTCATCAGACTGAACGAGCAGCGTTTTCTTAGGGTGTTGGAACGACAACCCATTGGTTAATCCAGCATTCAAATTCGTGTGATCAAACATCCAATACCATTGGCTGTACCGCTTATGTTTCATATAAATGCCCCCTTCCACGCTGTGCATTTGGGGCGATTCGATAAGTACGTCGGTCTTATAAATCACACTGTTGCTCGCCAATACCGATCCCGAAATAACATTGGCAATATCGGGCATGAGGTACACATAAGCCCTTCCCTCTCGTAGTCCGCCATCTTCCTTGCTTACCAGGTCGCTCTTATAGTATAAATTAGGGATCTGTGATGCCCGGATCAGGGACTCCATTACGTGTTTCGGCACAGAATCGATGGTATTGTCCAAATCGGGCAGGTAAGGCTCAAAGTAGGTCATGATCGCCTCATTTGTCGGCACCAGCAGGGTAGATTGCAGGTTTTCATCTGCGAGGTTTCGGCCCACACTATAGGTTTTATATAGGGTCGTATCTACCCATCCGAATTCGTCCTTTTCGCCCAACACGAATGCCGCATGGTTCTCCTGCCAACTGCTGAACAGCGTCGTCTCCGGATCATTGGCCAACGCGATATCCGTCCGAGGAAGTACACTCAGTGGCGTTTCCAACACATGGATTACGCCGTTGCTGGCTCCAATATCGCGATCCGTATCCGAGATACGAGCGTTCTCTACCTTAAACCCGTCGGCGCTTTCGCCAAAGAAGCTTTCGTAGTCCGCAGCCTGGGTATCGAAAAAATACGGCGTAAAGAATCGGACGGGCTTTCCGGGAATGTTACCCTCCCCCCGGGAGCGATACTGGGTCGCCCGGCTCCGGCCGATTGCCGTCGTAGCGTTCGTATACCGTTGCTCGATATCATATTGATAATACATACCGTTGATGAAATGGTAGTTGACAAACTTCCGCAACTCCTCCTCCGGCACCGCCTCAATAGACGCATAATCCAGCGCATTGAAATAGGCAGATACGTGTTCATCCAACGGTGCCAAGCAGGTATAAATAGCCGCTTCCCCCAATGTGCTCCGCAGGTCCAGCCGGTCTATAATTCCGACAAAACTGGAAAACCGCCCGTCTTCTTCGAGTACTTCAATGATGTTCTTGTCGAGCGAACTTTCCGGGTTGTAGTAATCCTGGATATTCTTCGAACACCCCCATAGGATCGCACAAACCAATGTGCTGAAAAAAATGCCATACAAGCGTTGAAATGTTATCATAATTTCGTTTTATAAAGCCACAATCATTGCATATAAGCCCGGATATCAATCCGTTGAAAAACCATGTCTGCCTGACTGCTCTCGTAGAGAATACCGACGTGATGTCCGTCAACGGTTGTCAAGCATGAATACCCCCTGCTACGGCCTTCATCCAGCAATATCCATAGGTTTTCCGGCCAGGTATTCCCATCATCGTGACTGATTTTGACGGTCATATCCTGCCTAAATTCCTTGTCGTTCGGATTCGAAAATAGCAGCATGGATCGGTTTTGATTTCTTTCACCATAAGGATACATATACAGGCTCGCCATGCATACCGGTTCGGGGAGTGCATTGAAAGACGAAGGATGTTCCGTCCAGGAATTACCCATATCATCGGTCACCGCTACCGCCCGTCCGTTGTCATTGCCGAGCCTGCCTCTGTTCCGACCCGATCGCATATTGAGCATCAACCGGTTGTCGTTCAGCTGGGCTACTGCACATTCGGTAGTACCCGAATAAGCCGGATTGCTGGTTGTCCACGTACGACCGCCATCTTTACTGTAGGTAATGTTCGAAAACGACCGGCCGTTCTCGTCCCTCCCCTGGGTAGGAAATACAAGTGTACCGTCGGTCATCGTAATACCATTTCCCGGGGCCGGGGCCCATAACCACCAAGCCTCCTTTTTGCACATCCGGGTCAAATTTACCGGCTCACTCCAGGTTTTTCCGTCGTCCGTACTTTTCACCACAAGGAACTGTGCGGTTTGCCGTTCGCCAAATCCCGGTTGGGAAGCCTTGTTGCGCCATTGATGGTTCCAATCGTCGCTATTTTCGGTGAGTCCTTCCACCCATTCTCCTTCCTCATTGATCACGCCGTGCATCCATAAGCCGGCGATGAAAATAGCGTCCGAGTTCTTATCTACCAGGATACACGCATCAGATACGCCATTGAATTTCTGTGGCAGTCCGCCCCACTCGCCCATATCCATGGTAATCTGCAGGGGTTGCCACGTCTGTCCGTTGTCGGTGCTTCGGTGCAACCCGATATCCATGTGCCCCTGCAAATCTCTTCCGCTCTCGCGCCGAGCGTCGAATATGGCTAGAAGGGTTCCGTTGTTGGTTGTCGCTAGGCCCGGTATCCGTGAGGTGTGCACGTCATCCTGCCAGTGCTTCCGCACAGCAATGCCGACACGCTGCGGCGCGGGCCGTTCGGCGGCATTTACCGGAACAGCACTACCGCTGATATCCATGCCCACACAGCTAGCAGACACCAAGTGATCCAAATCAGTATCACCAGCCAATTCGTAGGATACCCAGAAATAATTGTCGCCCGGCTTCAACGACTGCTTTCCGGTGATGCGAATCTCCTCGCCAACCGCTGTCGACTGGCCGAAAAGTGGCTTTTTCACGCTTTTCATCCCCCCCGCGCCCGCATCACCCCCATAATAGTACACCCGGACCGCCCTGATGTCACCTACCGCGGTCGTCCCGTCAGTTGACAACCGGATAGCCTCCAGCTCAGCATCCGATGCCGTTAGCGGTGCTTTTACGTTAATCCGCAGCACGGGATTATTCGTTTTATTGATCAAAATGGGTACCTGATTGGCATGTTGCACCACCGATAGTTCATTATCGACCACCGCCAAGGCAGGAGCGGTTATTGCAACCAATCCGAACACCAACAAATTAAAAAGACATTTCATAGCCGTTATTTTTCCGTACATGCATTTTATTCCAGCTCAAACAATTCACTAACCTCCTGCGCGCTGAATGCGCGGCCGTATATTAAAAAGTCATCCAACAGACCATTAAAGTAATTGGTGTAAGATCCGCCACCTCCCGTCTCTTGCGCCCCAATCTTAAAGGGCTGGCTACTTGATACGTCTTTCGCCGCGGATGCGGTTCCTTCCCGAACCAAGGCGCCGTCAATGTAAACCCGAGAGACCCTGCCTTCGCGTACACACACCACGTGGTGCCACTCCCCATCAGATACCCCGTCACGGATATTCAGAATGGTACCTCCGGTTCCGTCTTCCACACAGAATCGCATTTTACGGTCCGTTGTGTTATCACCCAGGCGCAACCATGCCTGGTTATCGCGCCCGCCATTGGCCCCACTTTCATTCCAAACGGTCATCCGGCGCGTATTTGACGTGTTTACCCACAACGACACGGTAAAGTCGCCTGTTCCGAAATTGAATGCGGGGTGATCAGCAACCAAAAGCAGGCTACTGCCATCGAACTGTGCCGCGGTGGCTGCCCCCCTTCGATCGGGGCCCGAGAATACCACATTACCTACCGTCGAAGGATCGATTGCCGACGGGCCAGCGTCGGCCCCGGAGCCATCCATCGGATAGTAAGCAACGAGTCCATCGGCAGGCACCACCAACACGTAACCCTCTGATGTCTTGGTATCCGTACTAATTTGGTCGTAAGTTTCCAGTGTCACCGTATACCTGCCCGGAGTTTGGTACACCACGGTCGGGCTAGCTTCGGTTGAGGTAGCTGGAGTTCCCCCCTCAAACGTCCAATTAAATCCAGAAATCTCCCCGGTACTCGTGCTTTCAAACGTAATGCCGCTCCCCGCTACAACACCGGTACTGCTGGCACTGAAATCAGCCTGTGGCGGGTTAGCGTTCAGCACAGTGAGGTAGTTCTCCTTCACTATGGTGTGCGTTCCACCCGGGTGTGAGACCGTCAGCTTCACCGTATAGTAACCCGGTTCGGTGAATCCGACCTCCGGGTATTGCTCGTTGGCCGTAATTACCGGACCCTCCGCTGCGTAAAACTCCCATGCCCAGGAGACCGGCAAGCCTTCAGAATTATCCGTAAACCGGATTTTTTCGCCTGCCTTCACCACGGTGGTATCTGTAGTGAAATCAGCATTCAAATCTCGGTACCCCACTTCAATGAACTCCGGGACCGAGATAGACGCTACTTTATCGCCGCGCCTCACTTCCAAGGTAACGGGATACAAGCCTACCGTATCGTAGATAACAATCGGGCTGTGTACTATCGCGCTACTCGGACTTCCACCTTCGAAAACCCATTTCCACTGGCTAGGAAGGCCGATTGACATGTCGCGGAATGACACCGTATCGCCAATCTTGACTTGGCGGATATCCGCTTCAAATGCGGCTTCCAAGGGGGGAGCCAGGAGCATCTCATCTTCGGTTGTACAGGAACCGATTAGCTGCATTAAGATGAGGCAGTAGGCAAAGATGGTGTATTTGCTAATCATATTATTTAGGTAATTATATAGGTTCATATCTTGTAAGCTGTCAGCCGTGCAACCGGCGTTTTGTCGTGGTTAGCCGACAAATGACGCTCCGCACACGATTTCTACTAGACAAGTCCAATTACTTCATAAAGGCTATTTAACGATTTACTATTGGTACCTTTACTACATACTATTATGTAGAACATATCGACAAATATAAATGATTTATTTTTATACAACCAAATTATTTTAAAAAAACTGGGAAAATAAATTTTAGAAAGATTAGCACACACTGGAGCGCATCCGGTTTCTACTAAAATCTTGAACGTTTGTGGTAGTCGTTATCAAGTTCAGCCAGTGTGAACCGCGTGCTCACAACCGAATTCTGGTCCGTTCCTTTCTTATACTTTACATAAGTAGTGGCCACGAACGTATCGTCCGGCAACAACTCTAATCCCGGATAGCCACAATCCCAACCCTTGTGGCTATGCAATAGCTTTACGCGGAACTGGCCTTCGTTGCCCTCCAAGATATCGTCATAGGTACCCACCCAGGCTACGAAATGGTTGCGCGTTGGATTATCATGGCCGGTGTCCCGGAATACCACAACCAGGCGCCCATCCGGCGCGTATTTGGCTTTGTGGCGATCGCCATGCAGCGGAGGCGGCAATGGCTTCGTTTCCGACCAAGTTGCCCCTTCGTCATCGCTCGTCATGTATAATGCTACGCGTTCAGTATTTTCACGAATCAGGCAGAGCAGTTGCTTGCCATTAGGCGATCGCACCAGTTCTGGTTCGCAAGGCTTCAATCCCGGCAGGTCAAGTATGACCTCCCACGGGGTCCAAGTGGCACCGCCATCATCAGAATAACTACGCGACAGTACATTCGAACGCTTCTCTACCTGCTCGCCCGGCCGACGAATGTTCGACAGGCCCAGCAGCCGCTTTCCTCCATCTATTGGCATAATTGTGCAAAAAGGCATCACGCTGGGGCCCGTATTATTCGGTGCCATTGGCGACCAAGTTTTCCCCCCGTCGTCAGAATAAGACTGGTACATGTTGCCATTGGGACCCTCACCGGCAAAAACGAACAGGCGATGGTTACCTTGCGGATCAGGAAGCCGGTAAATTGCCGGACAGTTGGAAACCGTTGACCAATTCTGCGGAACATCGAGCAGATCGCTCCAAGTAAGCCCCCCGTCGCAGCTCCGCTTCAGCGGGCCGCACACCCCACCGTGATTGTAGGTCCAGACACTATACATTGTCTTTCCATCCGGTAGCAATACGGTCGTGGGGTGACCTTGGTAAACCTCAGGCGTACCTTGAGCCACGATTACATGTCGTAACGAATCGTTCGATAAATCGAAGGTACGGATACCGTAGTTCTTGGGCGATTGGGCAAAACCAGTATTAACCCCGGTGATTAATAACGAGAAAAAAACAACACATTTTCTAATCATAATTTCAAATCGATTATTTGTAGTTTCCTGTCATTCACGTTCTTTCAAGTATTTCCGGGCGCCTTTCAACCATGTTTCAGGTTCCACCACCCCCTTCGCTTGTGGATTAATGTAGTTCTCCTCATCAACCCTTGGTAGTTCCTCCAGTAAAGCAGGATCCCCTAATTCATGAAAAAGTCGGTCATGTGGATCGAAACGGTTAAACGTATAGATGCCGTTCACCCCTGCCTTCCACGCAATCCGCGCCTCTCCCCGCCAGCGTTCTATTTCCGTTTCCGTTTCAGGGGTCAATGTTTTGGAAATACGTCTTTCGCTGAAAACAGCATATACCGGCACGTTGTATTTCCTACCCAAACCGGCCCAGTTACGCCAGGGCTCCATTTTAAAATAACCAGCACCTGACATGACATCTATGAGTTCTTCCGATAGCCAAGTAATGACATCAAGCCCAATCGCTTTTGAAAAGGCAATGGAATCAGGAATACGTATAGCTATTAATATCGGCTTCCCTCGCTGTTTTGCTACTTCATCACAAATCTCCCGTATATTGTATAAAAGTTGGGTCATTTTACTGCACTCGTCCTGACTAGCGACGCCGCCCATATATTGTGACTCAAAAAATATAGGATGCCTGAAAAAATCGAGCTCTATCCCGTCTATATCGTAACGGGACACAACATCTCTTATCGTGACCAACACTCGGTCCCGCACTTCCTTCAATCCGTAATTTAGCGCAGACCATTTTTGTAGGAAAGGAGATTTTTCTCCCGGTTTCCCCATAAGACATTCCGGATGCTCCCTTTTCCATCTAACCAACTCCCGAAGCTCCTTTGATGCCGCATCATGCGTGTCATTCATTCGCATCGACCAAAACACTTCTTTATGATGTTGACGACAAAACCCAATGATAACATTGAGCGGATCGGTATCCTGCTGGTGCAGGGCTTCAACCCGAAGGTCATCTCTCACCGTTGTTACATCACTTTTGTGTGTATAGCGGTCATTGACACCATCACAATAGAATATCGAATCTACGTGGCTGCCTAGCAAAGGAGAAGTACGCTTATTGAGGAACAATTCGGGCGTTACAATACCATCCACAGGCAGACGCAGGATGTCATTACCATCATTGTTCAGGATAATCCGACGTGTCCGACGCCTTGCTTGCTTTCTCTTACGTAATTGGTCTTTATCAATTGGTCCTTCAGGGACGTCCAATCGGTTATTGGCCGGTGTTGCGTTTAGTCCCATCGGAAAGACTACGCTTCCCAGTGCCGCAACTCCCTTCAGTAAATCACGTCTTTTCATTCGAGGTCATCTTGGTCATTTAGTATCAATTTAATCAGCGGGGCCTCATTATCATGTAGTACATAAAGTCAAATGTAGATTATTAAATCGATATCTACAACTATTTCTTCAGCATTCGTACACACCCAACGCTTCAGTCAGTTCCAATTCCTTCGGCAATGCGTCGCTCGGCTTGAATGCTTTCTTTTTCAAATATTTCCGTATTCGTGATGTTGTAAAATGCATTTTTTTGTGATTATATTGGACTAAACGAAATATATCCGCGGCGGGACAAAAACGCCCTAGCCGATAACGGTCTTTACTCAATCATATTCCTTTATGAATTATCTATAGGTTTTCAATTTAATTCAAATTCCGCAACCCAGATTGAGTTATCCCCTCTACTGAGCCCATGGTAATAAAACATCAAATAACGATTATCTCCTAAAGCCAACAACCAAGTATATCCATAATCCGGCCGCCTATCACCATCAACATCGGGTATTTCCATAAGAAGCTTATCGATCTTAAAATCAAGATCCTTTACTCCGCCCCGCCACAGCCAAACACTTCCGGGAAGGGGTCTTTCAACTGTAATCACCATCAATTCATCTTCCTTTGTAGGGTTTACCATGGCAAAAGGATGCGCCAATCCTTTGGTATGATCATTTTGGGCCACAATATCGGTTAATTCTACCCTCCATGTTTCACCATAATTATCAGAGATTGCCAAATACTGATGGGTAGCACCAACTCCCCGTCCCCTGATAAAAGCGAGCAGGCGGTTACCGGTCCTCACAAGTACCGGCTCCCCTCCGTTAATGTTGGTTACCATTCTCGGCTTACCCCATGATTTGCCATTATCCAGGGAAATGGACTGCCATATACCGGTTTGATAAGGCGCTGCCCCTTTCCGGTAATGACCCATCACCATCAATCGTTGATCAGGTAACTGGACTATCGTTCCGCATACCGACCCGGTCTTGTTGGGCCCCAATGCATCCGTATCTACAGTGTCCCACGACTTACCATCATCTACTGACCGCCAACCGAAGATATGGTTTGACTCGTTCCCCCGAAAACCCATAGCCAATAGTACAATTGCTCCATCTTCTGCTATCCCCATGGCAAGGTTCCCGCTCGCCGTATATTCACGGTCAGAAGAAAAATCTTTTAAAATACGGGGTGCACCGAACGTTTTTCCATCATCATATGAAATGGAAACCGCAGGAGAGTGTCCTCCATGCGTGCCATGGAAATTCCCGGCTAAGTAAGCAAGAAGAATGGTTCCATTGGATGTTCGGATTGCTTTTGGCCACGCCAGATGGGCATGGCCTTCTTCCGCTAATGACGGAACCGCAACACGTACATTTCCGGGAGCCGTAAGTTTTCCGGCCCAGGGTATTAGCGCAGTATCCACATGTAGACAATTGCCGTTATGGGCTAAACTGTCTTCATCCCCGCTTGCGTAACCCACTTTTAAATTAAGCGCAACAACTAAAACAACGGCAATATTCTTCAACGCACGTAAATGTAGAGCGCTGTCGCTTTTCACAATCAACTGCATACCTATTATACTTTGCTCTTTTTCTTCCGCTGATAAACCAACAACGACTGATCGGGTCGGAGTCTTTCCTTCAGCACAAAGCTAACCAAGCTTCCAAGAATATATGTAGTTGTGCCGCCAATGGCGCTATACCACATAAAGGAAACGTCAGTAAGCCCTGCAATCATGGACACTGCCACAAAACCGCCTAAAAACCCAATCAAAGCTCCTTTTGCCCCTGCTTTTCTGTTAATCATCCCCAATAGGAATACACCAACCAATGCCCCGCCAAAAAAATTGATGACCGTGGTGGCGGCTTCCAGTACGTTTCCAAGGTATCCTCCCAAACAGGCAAGCAATGTGGAGAAAAAACCGATAGCCATGGTAACAACCCTGGCTAAGGTAACCGTAGCTTCCTTTTCCTTAAAACGATTGTAAAAATCGGACAGGAAAACCGTTGTCAGGGAATTGAGCACCGAACTGATGGTTGACATGGCCGCAGCAAATAATGCCGCAATTAGAAATCCCCGGACACCAACCGGTAGCTCTTCGATGACGAACCTGATAAAAACTTCGTTGGTTGCAATATCGGCCTGCCCCCGCTGTTCGTAGAAAGCATACAGCACTGATCCCTCAAAAAATATAAGGAAACCCAACAAGGTAGCGAACAGGACTGAGGTAATCAACGCAATGTTGGACTTTCGCAGGGAATTGACCGTCAAGAAACGCTGCATTTCCGATTGGTCAGTTCCGAATTGGGAAATAATCAAAAAGGTCCCTCCGATAATACCGCTCCAGATCGTATATGTATCGGTCAGTTTTGGGGAAAAATTGAAATAATCAAACTTGTTGTGTTCCCTCCCGATATTCATCACTTCAGCAAATCCGCCGTCTACACCGGCCACCCCCACACCTATGATAACAAAGATACCGCCCAACATAATAATCAGCTGGGGCACGTCGGTCCAGATCACTGCTTTCATACCGCCCATCAAGGTATATAAAGTGGTTAACACCCCGGTAAGTAACACGATGAGGATGATGTCAAACCCGGTTAAAACGCTGATGATAATAGCTGGGGCATATATCCCTATGGCTAAGAAACAACATTTAAAAAGAATGAAAAGACCACTACCCAATAACCTTATCGCCAGATTAAACCGCTTTTCGAGATATTCATAGATAGAATAGAGCTTCAGGTTATAAAAAAATGGGAGAACGATGATACAAATAACGGCGATGGCAATGGGTAAAGCTAACCGATATTGCAAAAACGAGAAGTCATGACTAAAACCGAGCCCTACCCCGCCGATATACGATATGGCGCTGGCTACGGTGGCGATACCGGAAAACGCAGCCGCCCACCAGGGAATATTTCCGCTGGCCATAAAGAAATCCTTGAGTGATTTTTGTGATTTACTGAAGAAGCCGGCGAGAGCTAATACGCCTACGAAATAAGTTATGAGAATAATATAATCAATCTTATGCATAATTATTGGTTATGAATTATTTCTGTCATTGCATTAGATGTTCTGCTTTTTTAACTCTTTAACCGCATAATCGCACGCGCGGGCGGTAAGTGCCATATAAGTCAGGGAGGGATTTTGGCAGGCGCTGGAAGTCATGCAGGCCCCGTCAGTGACAAATACATTTTTCACCTCGTGCATTTGATTCCATTGGTTGAGCACGGAGGTCTTGGGGTCTTTCCCCATACGGGCGGTACCCATTTCGTGTATGGCTGCTCCCGGGAAAGTCCTGTCATTATAAGTTGTCACGTTCTTCACACCGCCCACCTCAAGCATTTCAGCAGCATCTTCCATCATGTCTTTGCGCATCTTCATTTCATTTTCCCGGAACTCACAGTCAATTGCCAATACGGGTTGACCCCATTTATCTGTTTTCGTATAATCGATCGATACCTTATTTTCATAGTAGGGCAACGTTTCGCCAAAGCCGTTAAATCCGATCGTCCATTTTCCAGGTTCGGCCAGTGCGGTTTTCAATTCCCGGCCGAATGCAAGCTCGGCAACCGTATTCTGCCACCCCGACCGTGTTGCTCCTCCCTGGTATCCAAAACCGCGCAAGTACGCCCGTTTTTCACCGTTGATGTTCCGAAACCTGGGGATGTATATTCCGGTCGGCCTCCGCCCATACATATATTTATCATCAAAGCCCTCGGCTTCTCCTTTGGCGCCACACCGGAAATGGTGGTCCATCAGGTTGTGCCCCAGATGGCCGCTTTGATTTCCCAGCCCCTCGGGATGCGCCTCCGATTTAGAATTCAACAGAATGAACGTCGTCGCCAATGCTGATGCATTCACAAAGATAATCTTGGCATAGAATTCAATCGTCTCATGCGTTTCTGCATCAATTATTGAAACACCTGTTGCCTTCTGGGTTTCCTTATCGTACAGCATATGAGTCACAATAGAAAACGGGCGAAGCGTAAGCCGTCCGGTAGCCATGGCTGCGGGCAGTGTGGCTGACTGGGTACTGAAATAAGCACCGAAGGGGCATCCCCGGTTACACAGATACCGGTACATACACTGTCCCCTTCCGTTATGGGGCACTGTTAAGTTAGCTACGCGGCCTATGGTCATGACACGGTTTCTTTCATAATGCTGCTCAATCCTTGCCTTTACCGATTTTTCTACACAATTCAGTTCCATCGGTGGCAAAAACTGACCATCGGGTAAATGGGAAAGATTTTCTTGTTGTCCACTGATTCCCGCAAAACGCTCCACATAATCATACCACGGTGCTATGTCCCGATACCGGATCGGCCAGTCCACCCCATAACCATCTTTGAGATTGGCTTCAAAATCCAGGTCGCTCAACCGGTAGCATTGCCTACCCCACATCAAAGACCGCCCACCCACATGGTAACCGCGAAACCAATCAAAACGCTTGATTTCTGTGTAAGGGCATTCTTCATCATTTACCCATAAACTTTCATTATATTCATTATATCCCCTTGCCCTTCGTTGTACGGGATGGGTCCGCTTTTGTTCTTCCGTAATCCGGCCGCGGTAGGTGAACTGCCACGGAGCTTTCAAGGCTGTGTCATAGTCTTTGATATGCTCAATATTTCGACCTCGTTCTAACATCAGCACATTCAACCCCTTCTCCGTAAGTTCCTTGGCGGCCCAGCCGCCACTGATTCCGGTTCCGATTACAATGGCATCATACGTATGTTGCTCTTTTGCTTTTAAATTCAAGTTCATAACTTGTATATGATCGGTCTAAATAACATACCGCTTATCCTCTTCTTTGTAATCCATACATCCGTCAAACCGGCCCGGCACCGGTATATATTCCAGTAATTGTGTGCTGCCTATTTCAGATGTCGTGTAACACAATATGGTCAGGTCTCTTACCATCGCGAAAAAAAGCAGGTTCTGTTTCGCTTTTTCGGTTTCTTCCTCCAAAACCTGTGCTCTCCACTCCTGCAACCACTGAGCCCGTTCAGCAATTTCCAATTTGCTAAAATCTTTCCGGAAGCGCTGCCTAGCCTGCCGCTCAAATTCGGCGAAGCCCGCAAAAAAGTCCTGCAGGACACGGTCTGGATAACAATCGCTTATGATCCGGGCCATAACAGGCCCTACCTGAGCGGATTTGGCTCCCGGTATTTCCGTTTCCGGAATAATTATATCTGCTATTTCAACCAGCATACCAACCTGATGCGGGGAAAACGCACCCACACTTTCGTACCCCGTCTCTTGCGTACACCCATTGATGAACACACTAAGCCCAAGCGGGGAAACCGCCCCTCCCATCAAAATCGCTGTCGTCTTAATTGCTGATCTTCTATCCATAGTACCTGCTATGTTATGATTTGGTATGCAGGTGCACAGATAGCTTGATGGAAGCATCTGTTCCCGACACCACACCATTTACCCGCAGCCAATTACCAAAATGTGAAACTTTGGCAAAATAATGACCGGGTTGCTTGATTATAGGAAACTCCGTTCCTTCCGGGATCCAATTGATCCCATCCGCAGAAATCTCGACCGTGGCCTGTAATTTTGCATCCGTACCCTGTACTTCCTCAACAATCAAAAAGAAAATAGCTTCCGACGCCCAACCCGCTTCCATGGGGTGGGAAACCAAATTGTCCGTAATCGTTATCCGGCGCTCTACCGCCGATGCATGAAAATGTCTCATCTGATATTTATTCTCCGGAAATTACAATGGAATCCACATAAAAAAACACACTCCGGTCTGTATCGTTCTCTACCCAGACACTGGGATTGAACAGCCCTTTGATTCTGGCATAAGGCGGAGTAAGGGTAGGTTTCATGCCCCGCAGGTCAAACACGGTACTGCCCGACTGTAACTCTACATACTCCCGCTTCTCCGTATCGATCAATAAACGGAGATAACTCCAATTGATTTTATCATCACTCTCATTGTAGCAGAGGTCTTGGTAACCATCCGGAACCCATTCGAAACCATCGGTAGAACCATCGGGCCTGCGGTTCCCGTACCACATGGCATCTATACCATGCTTACACCAGTCGTTTTCCACCCCGTAAGCCCACTCCAGATCGGATACATCCTTCGCCTGAAAAACCTGCCATTTCCTAACCATCTCGCCATCCACCGCATTAAGATAACGGGCTCCGATAAAATACCGGTAATCATCGTCCTGAATATCAAAAAACACACCGAATGCGCGCATCGCCTGTTCGCTAAGCCCTTGACGGTCCTGCTCAGGTGTATAAGCGTACCACATCTCAAATTGCCGAAGGCCTTTGGGTAAATGCGTAGTCAACCGCTTGATTCCGTGCGACAAACTCCCGGGTGCCGGTGCTTCTGTATACACATTGGCAACTGGTCTTGTCGATAGTTTGAGGGAATAGGTACCATCCATCGATCCGTGTGTGCCCGCAAAACGGAAGCTGGCCGAGCTCAGCATGATGGGCCCCCACTGGGTTTTGTCAACATGGCTATACCGTAATGTATTGAATCCATTACCGACATAATTGGGGTGTAAGTCTATCCATCCGTTGAGACCCTTGTCAAAATCATCATAACTGATGATTGTTGCAAGCGGCCGGAATTTACTTAGTGCGTAGTCTAACGCAATTACATGTTTCATATATATCATTCTTAATATTACAAAAGCTAAAAAGCGGCATGCTTAGCTCCAAACCGGGATTGGCATCTCCCTGACCGAAGCTATTCGAGAAACACAAAACTATATAAGTCCGCGTCAGCGAGCGAAAAACGGAGCCTGATCGGTTTGTTGCTAAGGTCTGCGACGTCCTCGCTACCATTCCATGTCACCGTGCGATCCAATTGGTCTCCATATATCTCGTCACAATCAGACAAGGTATAACCGGATATTGGCTTACCCTCGCTATTCTGAATTTCGACTCTCAAGCCACCCACCGCAGAACTGGCGTAGTTGATAATCAAACGGACTCCATCAAACCGGATTGGCTTAGTTACTATACCGCCACCAACAAGCGAAGCATTTAGGGAAACAAAACCGTCAATCCGGAGCGTATAGCGGCGGAGCTGCTTAGGTTTGCGTGTACCAGAATTCTCCGTAGCATAAAGAGAAAGTTCCTGAATTTGATCAGATAGTCCAGACATAGTTTCAACGGCATGCCATGCCACGTAATTGTCACCGTAAACCCAATTGTTATTACGCAATCCCGGCCTGATGAAGGCCTCGCTCCAATAATCGAAAGTAGTACCGTTGCGACTTGCAATGAGCGCCCCTTCTGTGAGCGCATTCTCGCGCCCTATGCGCCGCATATGTTGCTCATGCCTTTCCGCATTGGGCAACTGCCTGCTGGACGCACCAAACGCCCTTTCGACATAACGTACCGGAAAACCCAAATAGATATGTGGTGCACGGTAATACGGCTTGATCGAATTTGTATACAAGTGTGTGTGTTCTAATAAATGATCTCCATTTGGTGCATTATTGTATTCGAGCCATCGAGCCTCGGCCCAATTAGTGAAATCCGCTGAGATAGCGGTTTTAATACCTCGATAAATCCTATCGGTCACAATACCCCGAACCTTGCGTGCAGGGCTCTGCCTGTGCCAATCACGGTAGTACATCCGGTAATGACCTCGTGTACTGTCCCAAAAGACAGTATTTTGCGAATCAAACCAACCATCCGTTAGAACAGCTTGATCGGACAATTTTGACCATTGTATACCATCGGCCGAAACCAAGGCAAAAACACCGGAAGTATCTACGCCGCCTATTGCTTTATAACGACGCTCGGGTGGACAATTCGGATTGGTATCCTTGAATGGCGTAAGGTTGTGGCTGATAGGCCCGCCTTTCCATACAATATTATTAGTGCCGGCCCCATCGAAATCCACAATCCCCAAATCGGGCTTCCGGAAATGCACACCATCCTGGCTTTCAGCATAACAGATAAAACTTTTGCCAGCACTGTAATACATCCTGTATACGTCACCGTCCTTGAATATAGTGTGGTAAGTACCTCTCCCTTGTTCCCATGGGCTATCATGAACAATTGCGATGTTCTGCGATTGGGGATGGTGCAATTTATGTTTCACATCGCCGTAATAGCTATCGATAAGGAATCCATTTATCATCAATTCCAGCTTTGAACCCACATTAACCACCTCTACGCCCCGCTCCTGACCGGAACTTTCTGTATCGTCTACGCCTACGGCCAACAAGCAAATCAATGCAGCAACAAAAAAAAGCACTCGCTTTACGCCAAATCTATTGATATTCCCATCATATGGATTCCATTTCATCATATTATCTCACAATTGGCAGACCTTGAAAATCGGTCTGCAATGCTCCGATTTGAATTACACCGGTACGTATTCCTGGCCTCAGTTCTCCGCCGATGATCAGTATTTGATTATTCCGCTTTACAATTCCAGCCCCTGCCACACCTACCGGCATGTCGCCCAACACGAACCACTCATTATTGAGCGTATGATAAGAGAGAACATCCTTGGGCATGTGGTAATTATCCTGCATAGCAATGGCCTGTGTAGCATTATGACCATCTGACCCGCTGAATACAGCTATTTGCGCGGCACCCATGGTCACTGCATGGCTAAAATAAGCCGGTCTTGGTAAGGGAGCCAGTATCTTCCAAGTGTTGCTCTGCGGATCGTATGCATAGGCATCACTGTAATATTGTGTTCCTTTTCCACCAAATAAATAAATCCTTTCGCACACCCCGTCCGCATATCCAACCAATACCGATCCGGCACGTTCGGCTCCCGGCCATGGCGGCATTTCTTCCCATTGCGCCCGCGGTATATCAACAGTACCCTCAAGCTTTAGCTTCCAGAAATTGTGTTTCGACTTACCATCCGCCGCGTTTCCTCCGGCTACATATACCGTATGTTGCAAACACGTTGCCGATAATGACTCGACCGGGTAGGGTAAACGGGGAAAGGAGCTGTCTATTGTGATACGTTGGGTTGTTTCATCCCACGCTAGAAAAAACACATCATCAGACACGGAAGAACCATCAGTACCTCCCATTACCAATATACCACCGCCAACGCAAACCGATGCCGAATTAGCCAGTACCTTAGGCAGCTTGCCCGCATGTCTCCAATTGAGCTGTGCTAGATCTGTGGCCACATAAATATCATCGTAAAATACCTTAGTACCCCCCTGTAAGATCGGCGCTGAAAAATTACTGCCCCCGGCTACAATCAGCGCGCCGTTGCTCACTCCCGCAACCATTCCACTCAACCCTTTTTCCACAGGTAATGACCCGGCTAGATTCCAAGACAGATCTTGCGCCATCAATGTACCGGGCATGACAAGGAAATAGGGCATGAATAACAGAAAAAGTGTGCGTGTAGAATCCATTACATTTTTTAATCCACTTCTGTCAATTCACTTGCCCGAAAAGTAAATTCGCTTGCAAACATGGCCGTCGTATTCCCCCAAGTTTCCAATACTTTTACACGAATGTATCGTACTTCCGGGACATCTTCAGCAAACTCAAACAAATCTCCCGCCTGAGCATACTCGATGTCCTCTGGCGAACGTTGTCCTACGGGCAACCCCGATGGTTTAAAAGACTCGCACGTTAGCAGGTGCGTCCACCCATCATAACTCCCGTCCGGTGCGGGATCGGTGCTTCCCCATATTTCCCATTTACGTAAATTTGCATTCGCATATACCAAACTATTCTGGTCGAAAGCCCCCCTTTGCCAGACACGCAGGCTGGTAAGTTTGGCGACAACCCCCAAATCGAAATTGAAATGATGAGGCATCCCGGATCCATCTACTGTCCGATACCAGGCTCCTGCCGCCTGATTTCCGATAAACACACCACTCCACAAACTGGCCAAATTATTATTGGCAAATGATGCGGCCACTGCGTCACCAGGTAACGGATATATCGAAAACAGACTTTTATCAAGTTCTACATCGAGTTCAACAGGCGGCTCTACATACCATATATTGGGATCTATACGGGTATATTCAGTGGTATAAAACGTATCAATGGATAAACTATCGGGTGAATATAACGACCGATATCTCACCGCGGTACCCAATTGAAAATCATGAGGCAACGCCAGGGTGTCTGTATTAGGAGAAACCATAATGGTATGTGTGACATTATCCTCATCGGTATATTCCAGTTCTGTTCCGATTTCTTCATCATCAGCAGGGTACCAGACTATACTCAATTTTTTATCGTCAAAAAAACCTGTTTCGACAGTCCGGTTCAACAGGGAGGCGATATACGTATCGCCGTATACCTGCCCATCTACTGACACCCGGATGGATGAATTTCCATCCATATCATACGTAAACACATTGAAGAGATAGGACCCCTCATTTAAATCGGGAATAATAATCGAAACCGTATCAATTTCCGATGTTTTGTTGACAGGCACTTCCAATACATCTTGATTGTTATTCCATAAAACTCGTACGTTGCTCACATTCGGATCTGCTATGAGCAGCCATTGGAGCTTCAATCTGTTTTTACCCGGAAACGCCTTTATGGAATCGGCTTTCCCAACATAAGTAATCTCACCTCCTTCGATAAATTCCCGATAAGTTGCGTCCTGCTTCTGGCAACCTATAAAAGTGGCAAGCAGAACAAGCAGATATGGCAGGCTATAGTTATATTTTTTCATCATTAATTAGTTAATGAAATTTATTATTTTCACGCTCTTGGTCATCTTTAAAAATTTCCGACAACACATTCATCATTCTGGCTGTCCATAAAATGTGAGTTCACTCAGCCACATATAGTCTACCCCACCCCATGTTCTGGTGATACGGATACGGATATACCGCACGGGTGGTGCATCTATCGGAAACGTAAACTCATGACCAGCTAACGCTACTTCCTCATCTTCGAGCGTATTATCCCCCACTGGTCTGGCCGACGGTTTGACAATCTCACAGTCCATCAGCTTCTCCCACCCGTTAAAACTACCCAGCGGATCTGGTGAATTACTTCCCCAAACTTCGAACGTCTTAGGAGTACCGCCAGAGTATAACAAGCTTTTCTGGCTGACTACTCCTCTTTGCCATGCTACGAAGCGACCCAACTTAGCTGTGGTCCCCATATCAAATGTAAAGTGATGCGGTATTCCCGACCCGTTATTGGTCCGGAACCAACCTGTTGAGCCAGCGTCAAACCCAGCAAGGTCGTCGCTCCAAAGGTTAGTAATTCGGGACTGATTCCACTGGGCTGCATCTGTTGGCAAATCGTAGCGTTGGAACTTACTTTTATCCAATTGTTCTTCATACAGCGGGGTCAACTCGGCAACCATCATTTTGGATTGATTGTCCCACCGGTCTTTGACATAAATGCCGAATTTAGTCGGCTCCGGCGGAAGCCCCCTGACTGAAACCCTCCCTTCTTTTCTACCCGTATAGAATATATCAACAGGTTCCCAATCTCCTATCTCGTCTTCTGCAAAAACATTAATGGTGATGTCATCTTCATGAATGTTAACGAAATCAATTGACATCCCACCGAAGTCTTCCAGTAGCGTCAGGGAAGTAAAGACATCCCATATAGGCGGAGTTAAGGGTTTGATTTTAACGGTCACTGGATCGGACCGCTTTAAATTTCGTCCAACGGCATATAGCTTAATATCATATTCAGTCGTATCACCGAAGCCTTCAATAAGCAGCTCCCTGGAAAAATAAGATGCTGTAGCAGACATCTTGACGCCGTCATGCAATTGCCATTCAGCCTCTACGTACAATACGCCAGATCCAGCGTCAGTACCAAATGTGATTTCGGCTCCGCCCGGGATATTCTTTACAGCATAATTCTGGATACTTCCGGGTGCTGCCCCATCTTCGCTGATCGGTTTTAATTGTTCTTCCTTACACGCACTGAATACGAGCAGGAGCAAGAACAGTGATAATAATTTATTGATCATGTTTGAATAATTTATGTGAAACATTCTGGGGAATAACGGTTTTTAAATCACCACCCCGGACTTTGCACCAATCCTTTATTTATCAATAACTCCGACTCCCTAATTGGCCAGAAATAATCCCTGACATTGAATTTTTGTTGGAAAAGCAATCGGGGTCTATAATATAATTCCGCAACTTCCTGAAGCCGGTCCCATCCTGTGATGGGCTCATTCCATAGCTCCTGAGCCATCTTCCATCTTTTGACGTCCCAAAACCGGTGGCTCTCGAACGCCAGCTCGATCATCCGTTCCCGCCTGATAATGTCCCGTAATCCCTGTTGCGTTGTATGTTTAATTGGCTGTGACGAAAAGCGTGACCATGCTTCTTCAACAGAAAGGAGTCCTGCGCGTTCTCTGATTGGGTCAAGCAGTTCGAATACATCGCTAGATCTAGATGGCCCATATGCTTCATTAATAGCTTCTGCACCTAACAGATATAAATCGGCTAGCCGGAAAATAGGCCATGGATAAGGCTGGGCGGTGTACGTATTCGGGTTAGCAACATTCAGGTAATTAACCAGCTTCTTTGGCCAATACCCCGTTACGGAATAATCGAAAACGCCGCCTGCCGCTACACCACCGAACTTCGCTTCTATATATAGGTTGTCTTCGTCGTCAAAGTTACCCTGTCCATACCACCTGTTTCCGTCAAACGCTAAACTTGCGTAAAAACGAGGTTCACGGTCAAAATGTAATACCGGATAATCTCCACCTTCTTTCAGATAGAGTCGTTCGGATGGAACAGCCGTACGAAGACTATACCGACCTACATAATCATAGGAGAGGTCCTCTTCAATAGGTACACCGTTCCTGCTGTAAAACATTTCCGCAATTTTAAGCGGAGGGGCCAGCCGGCTCTGCAACGACACTGTTCCGCTGAATAATCTGGGCTGAGCCTCTACCTGGACAGACTGTGTAACCATGCTGTTGGTATTTGCCCAAATAATTTCGGAATTCCAACGCTGGGTTACACTGTTTCTAATGCTAAGCTCTGTTAGTGTAGTATCGGAAAGGCTTTGTCCCGACCCCGGAATAAAACGATAGAGTTCCATACCTACCGAGCGGCACAGGTTAATCGCTTCTATACAAGCCTGCGCCGCATGCTCCCATTTCTCCTGACTGAATTGCGGATCAAAGAAGGGGTTATCGTCCGGACCAACAAAATGCGTATAATCCTGATTGCCGTTAAATAACGGACTTGCCGCGGTGACGAGTACCAATGCTTTGACAGATAATGCAATCGGCTTGGTAATCCGGCCATCTTCCTGTACTTCAAACTGCACCATATCAGGCAAGTCAAGCGCGGCTTCATCCAGTAAACTGACAATGTAGTCAAAACAATCATCAATAGGCTGCCTCGTTATGCTATTGATTTCCGCCACACTGGCTGTAATCGGCAGATTCTCCCGAATGAGCGGAATCGGACCGTACATACGTACCAGCCAAAAGTGATAATAGGCTTTAAGAAATTTAACTTCAGCGATCCATCTTAACCGCTCAGTTTCGGAAATGTCTTCCACACGTCCAATGTTCTCCAGAAATATGTTACACTCTCGGATCCCGCGGTACAAATTCTTCCCCCCGGCAGCCCCGTTCCAGAAATTTGCTATGGGATCGAGTACATTTTGGTTGCCAAGCGCGATACGCCATGAATTGTAGTTCGTGGTAATATTGCTATAAAACCAAAACTCATCGCCAGCGGTAAATCCGGGGTTGCCTCTAAAAACATCTGCGTGGTTAGGCAACCACGAATAGCAGGTAAACAAATAACGTTCTGCCATACTACGCATGCTGAACGCATTATCAAGGGTCGCCACGTTGTCAGGTACTACCTCCAGATAGCTACAGGCGTGTAATGTGGCTGCTAAACATATAGCGATAATTTTTCTTTTCATCGTGCTTAAAATGAGAGTTGAACACCAAGGTTAAAGACCCGCTGTATGGGATAACCCAATCCATTGCCAGCCATTTCCACGTCCCAAAGTTTAAAGCTGCTCCATGACAACAGATTGGTTCCGCTCAGATACACCCGCAGAGACTCCATTTTGACGCGGCGCAGCCGCTCTTTGGGGACGGTGTATCCGAATTCAGCCGATTTAAGTCTCAGGAAAGAACCTTCCCGCATAAACCAGGTACTCGGCTGGGTATTGTTTGAATGCGCGAAGTCGCTCAATCGAGGCCACAGGGCCATGATATTTCCATTCCGTTCAGACCAATGGTTGTCCGCATAGGTTTGCAGCAATTGCTGGTTGCCGACAAAAGGAGCTGTTCTTTCAGGGTCAATCCAAAACGATTCCTGTGTCAGCCCCTGAAAAAAGCAGGATAAATCAAAATTTCTATACCCTGACGAGAAGCCGAACCCATATATGACTTCGGGTGTAGTGGGATTTCCTATGGGAACACGGTCCAATGTGGTAATCTGTCCGTCACCGTTGATATCCCGGTATTTGATATCTCCTCCCCGGGGTTGATCACCAAAATTCTGCACTGGGGAGTTAGCCACTTCATTATCGTCGACAAAGAGACGTTCGGCAATGTATCCCCATCGCTGTGATAACGGATAGCCCACTTTCGACAACCACCATTCTTGATCATACAGCGGTTCTTCATAAACTTTGTAGGCACTTGTGGCGTAGGTGAAGTTACCACGGGCTGTTATCCATATGTGGGGACCAAAAAACTGTTGGTAATCCACGGACAAATCCAATCCACGCCCGGAGGCTTCCCCAACATTAGATCGCACAGCCGCCGACAGACCCATATAGCCCGGCACAGACGCCCGGGTCATCAAAATATTCCGGCGATACTCGGAAAACAAATCGGCTTGGATGCCTAGCTTGTTAAACAGGTTCAGTTCAAGTCCCAAATTAATCTTTTCGGCAGTTTCCCAGGTAATATCGACGTTATCATATCTGGCAATAGAAACCCCGTCCCGGTAATAAGCATTGTCTGTTCCGAACCTGCCTCCGCGGTTTTCGTTATTCATATTAACATTGGACAGGTAGAAAAAACGATCTTCCGGCCCACCGATCGCATCGTTTCCGACCAACCCGTATGTTGCCCTTACTTTGAAAAGTGGCACAACTGAAGAAAGCGGCTCCCAGAATTTTTCATTCGAAAGGTGCCACGCGACCCCGCCTGCAGGGAAGAATCCGAAACGATGACTACTGTGAAATCTTTCCGATCCATTATAACCAAAATTGAATTCAGCAAAATAACGGCTGTCATAGGCATAGGTAAATCGGCCTGATAACCCGAGGTTCCGATAAGGAAGCGACTGCTGTAAGTCCCCGGCGTTACCCTGCTGGGTCTGACGCATGACGTAAACCAACATACCGCTCAGCCCGTGCTTGTCTCTAAATGTCCGGTTGTAATTCAGTGCAGACTCCAGATAAAACACCGATGTAATCCGTTTAGGACCCTCCTCATAATCCAAGTATTCTCTTCCACTCAATTCATTGAGCACTTGAATCCGATAGGAATCGTCTGCTTTGTCATAGGCAAAAGCTTCGTAAAAAAATGGATTGTACGACCGGGAAACATCAAAATAAGATTCCCTATTCGTATTACCCAAAGCTCTGAACGTAAGTCCCTCGGTAAAGAATTCAAGATCTTGTTTGACTTCAAATTGGGCCAGCATCAGTGCGCGTGAATAATTCTTGTATCCGCTTACCATATCAGCATACGGATTGATGTAGCCCGGTAGCATGGTACCTCCGAACATGATGTGGTTCACATGCCGATACCCATCCATACTAGGGTAGTATGCCGGAAACATCACCGGATTGGATCGCATGACTTTATTATACATACCGGCACCACCGTCAACCGGACCCGTATATTCATCAAAAGAGCCATATAATCTTACCCCGACTTCGGTTGTTTTGGTCACATTAACATTGACATTGGATCGGAGCAGATAGGTTTTCAGATCGATATTGCTATTGAAATTATTTCTTCCATCTACTTTCAGCACCCCGTTATCTTGATTGAATGTACCGGCAAAATAATAGCGTGCTACCTGACCGCCTCCACTCGCGTTAAAGTTTAGCCGCTGGTTCATCGTATTTTCCTTGAATAGTTCCTTTCTCCAGTCGACAGCCGGATACATGTACGGGTTCGTTTCCGCGATGGTATTGTCTATTTTGCTTTGCGAGTACGGAACTGCCTGAAGTGGATCTCTTGTTGACACCGCTTCATTATGAAGTCTCATATACGTGATGGGATCAGCGAGGCCAATATTCCGCGTGGGCTGTGATAACGAATTTTCCATCCTAATCGACACCTTTGCCCTGCCTTCTTTACCTTCTTTGGTAGTTACCAGAATCACTCCGTTTGCACCGCGTGCACCGTATAAAGCAGTAGCAGTAGCATCTTTCATAATAGAGAAACTCGCAATATCATCGGGCTGAAGACGGGCGAGATCCGTCGAAGTAAATTCAACCCCATCAATCAGGATCAGCGGATCTACTTTGTAGCCGAAGCTCGTTACGCCACGGATAAAGAAATCCGCATTATCTTGCCCCGGTTCGCCACTGCGTTGGTACGCAATCACTCCGGCCAACCGACCGGCAAGCGCCGTAGTCAGATTGCTGGATGGCACTTTGAGTTCTGAAGGATTGATTGAAGTTACGGCGCCGATCATGTCCTGTTTTCTTTGGGTACCGAAAGCAACCACCACCACATCATCCAACTGAGAAGACGACTCAACGAGTGTGACATCGATCACTTCCTGATTACCGACTGTGATTTCCTGTGTTCCGTAACCAACCATACTATATACCAGTACAGCATCTGGCGGCACGCCGAGAATGTATTTTCCGTTCAGGTCGGTCGTTGTTCCGATATTACGGCTTCCCTTTACAACAATCGACACCCCCGGCAATGCTATGCCAGTGGAATCGGTTATGGTTCCCCTGACGTCTATTTGCTGTATGCCCTGTATGTCAGCAATGTCTCGATTAATTTGCGGCTCCCCGTGCATATCGGGTATTCCGACATCGACTATCGATGCGGTCACCCAACCATACGCGCCATGTAGCATACAACAAACCAACCAGATTTTAAATAGGTGCTTTTTCATAAAATTATTATTAATTGGCTACTAGTATTAATGACTATCCCTGCCCCATACTTCCAGTTCTTGCAGGTAAGCATACCCCTGAGGTTGTTCAACCCCGTACACGTAAAGAAGTAAGGTATGGGTAACAAACGGAGTATCAAATGAGTGTACGACCGTCCCTCCCTTTTTGTTACCTTTTATATGCAACTGTTCTTTCCACGACAGATTTGATGGGTAGGTTTTAGCTAGGGCAATATCATAACGTGGGCTTCCTGGCGGTACCGGCCTATCCGCTACATCAAAATCCTGCATATTCAACCTAGCAATAGTCAGCTTCTGTGAATAGATTTCAGTTCCACTTTCAAAAAACACCGCTATACCACCGTTCTTTGTGATCGCCAAATCCGAATAACCGGCTGGACCGGGTACAATTTCCTTCGACTGCAACCACCTTTCCCCGTCATCGGTACTGAGTTTTACTGTAAGCCTCCCCCTCATTGCTGTCCCTGTTTCCTGATGGTTCAGGTTTGAAAACAAAACACGTTTATCACTTTTATCAGCAGAATATCGGATCACACTACCCTGACAGACCGGGTCTTGAAGGTCAGTATGCGCTTCCGGGTCACTCCATGTTATTCCTCGATCATAACTTTTACTTACCGCACGGTAAAGGCCATCATGCCAACGCATATTCATGACCAATGTACCATCACCGGACTCGAACACCGTGCTTTCACTCATTTCGCCAATGGTGGGCGGCACAATGCCACCAGGCTTCCATGTTTTCCCGTGATCATCGCTTACGATTACGCCTACTCTCCGGCTTGCGTTCCCCTGTTTTGTTCCGGCCGGTTTCAACGGAACAACAAGCCGACCATCAGCAAGCTGCAATCCATGCCCCGGTCCGGTCCATACTTTTCCCCAGTTGAAACCTGTATTCCGGCACAATTCAGCCACCGCTTCCGTAATATTAACGGGTGCAGAAAACGTTACCCCATCATCTGAGCTTTTCACGTACCACACTTCCCGTTCATTTCTGGAATAGATCATGTGGATATCACCGGTCACTTGGTCGGCAATGGGCACCGGATTACCTATAGTAACTTCTCCGTCCTCTCCGTACACCAGCTGCTGCTCTCCCCAAGTATGCCCGTTGTCGGTGCTCCTTTTCAATAGCAAGTCAATATCCCCCACATCCGATGCACTGCTCCTTCGCCCTTCGCAAAATGCGAGCATCGTACCCTGTTTCGAGACAACCAACGCGGGGATACGATAGGTGTGATAACCGTCCTCTCCCCCAACAAATACATCCGTATGATCAAACTTTGGAGCTGGTGCCTCCAACATAAGCGGCTCAGCAGCATTCCAGCTCGCCATGATGTAGTCCGTAGCATACCAATTTAGTGATCCGCTTTGGAACCCTTTCAAAATAACCCGGTCAACCGTCACCGGTTTATCCCACGATAGTGCTAACAGAACAGGCTGTTCCTCTTTAATACCAGTTACCCGTGGAACCCAACCGTGATCAGCATCGACTCCTGCTCTTCCATCCTTTATATTCTCCACAAAACGCCGGTTCAAATGAGCGGGGTGTAAAGTCGTAACCGTTGCCGATGATATCAGGTTAACGACGGGCACCGGCCTGTTATCGTCAGATGCATTATCACCGCTTTCCACGGGAGAGGAAATCTGCTTCTGACAAGATGCCAGTAACAGCAAAAAAACAAAGCTTTTAAGCATAAAAGTTAATAATAAGTTTACCGATTATTGGACGATATCCCGTCAGTTTCGTCCAAATGAAACCTCACGCTTACTACTGAGTTTTTTTCGGGCCCCGGCCTGTATTTCACATAGGTAGTAGCCACAAATGTTCCGTCAGGCAGCAGTTCCAGGCCCGGATATCCACAATCAGCCCATTCCTTATAATTATGCAATAATTTCAATTTATACTCGGCGTCCCTGCCTTCGATAATATCTTCGTAGCGGCCGATCCATGCGACAAATTGCTTCCTTGTCGGACTATCTATTCCCGTATCCCTGAAAACAACAACCAAACGGCCATCGGAAGCATAAGCGGCCTTGTGGCGATCACCGTGCAAGCCGAACGGCAACGGTTTCGTTTCAGACCAGGTTTTGCCCTCATCTTCACTCGTCATGTATAAGGCAACATGCGTTTCATTTTCCCTAATCAGACAAAGTAATTGCTTTCCATCGGGAGAACGGACTAACTCCGGCTCGCAGGGTTTAAGCCCCGGTATATCCACTACTATTTCCCAGGGGCTCCAAGTAAACCCGCCATCTTCTGAGATGCTTTGGGAGACAACGTTTGATCGTCGCTCTACTTTTTCGCCGGGTCTACGGAGGTTACTCATCGCCAGTAACCGCTTGCCGCCATGAATAGGTTCTATCGTACAAAACGGCATCACACTGGAATCTAAGCCACTCCTCTCCATCGGAGTCCAGGTTTTACCATCATCTTCGGAATACGACTGGTGCATTTCAGCATCCTCACCACCCAAAGCAAAAACAAACAACCGATAACTACCTGTCGGATCGGGGAGACGATAAATAGTAGGACAATTATATACATCCTTCCAATTATCGGGCACATCGAGCAGTTCAGACCAAGTGTTGCCACCATTGTCACTCCTTTTCAACGGACCACACGGCCCGCCGTGATCGTATGTCCACACGCAATACATGGTCTTGCCGTCTGGCAACAATACGGTAGTGGGATGCCCTTGATAGGTGACCGAATCGCCTTGAGCAACGACGACCTGGCGCGCAGTATCTCCGGAAATGTCAAACGTGGCCAACGAATCTGTTGAGCTAAGTTGTGCTGCTTGACCGCCCTCGGCGATTAGCATAACCACAATCCACAGTGCCATTGAATGAACAAATAATCTCTTTTTCACGGTTTAATAATTTGGTTTAACATTTACCGATTCTTATCCTAATGTACTACATAACGTCGGCGAAGCAGCTTTCCATTCTTTCACTCATCATATAAGACGTATATGTCTGATGTATTTGATTGCAACAAATGTAATAACAGAAACTTAAATTATCAAAATTAATTTTTGATATATGCTAACAATTAGCTAACCAACTGGAAATGAAGCTCAAAATGTTGACGCATAGCTTCCCGGAACGTAGATGCGTTTCCATTTTTAAGAATATCAACTAAATCGCGATGCGTTACTTTGGGAGGTTTACCGGGTTTATGGATTTCTGCGCGATAGTCCAATCCATATTGGAAAATAGGTTGTAACATCCGCTGAAACCGGATAATTACAGGGTTCCCGGTAATCTCATATAGCGTGGAATGGAACTTGATATCCAATAACACCAATTCTGTTTTATTGCCAGCTTCCGCTTCCTCGTCCAAAATATCTTCCAGTTTATAGAAATGCTTTTCGGTGACACGGTTGTAGAGAAATTCGCCCAGCCCCATTTCCAGCATAAGCCTCACTTCAAAAAGGCGCTTCAGGGTCTCTTTACTTAATAGCTTGGGTTCTAGGATGCGCGACATCCCACTTAATACATCGGGTTCAGTCAGAATTGTCCCACGCCGCTTGCGCACATCAATCATTCCCAACATCCGTAGCCTGCTCAATGCCTCCCTGATCACGCTTCGGCTCACTCCTAATGCTTCTGCCAATTCGGCTTCTTTTGGTAGTGCATCACCAATTTTGAAGCCTTCATTCACAAAGTAATCCCGCAGCCGCTCTTCTGCTTGGTCGGTCATGGTAATGCTGCTAATGGGATTCAAACCGGTGTCTATCATACGTGCATGTTAATATATCAGACAAATATAAGATAAATACCCGAAGTACCGGTTAAAATACGCCCGTTCACGCATTTTAATTGTAATTAGTTTTTCGGTATTGATTATTCCGGTATTGATCGATCAGCGCAGCGAGCTGGGCTTCCATCTCGGCAACAGCAGGCCGACCCGCCATATTCTCCTTCTCGAGACCATTACCGCCTATTTGATACAACTCCCGCTCAACGACCGTATGCTTTTCCAGATCATACCAGTAGGTGCACCGCCACTCCTCCAGGCGGACCGAATAGCCCATATGCGTCGGCGCATTCTTTTTAAAAATAGCTTGGTAAGGCCGTACAAACTGGCTAAAGGCGGGATATTCCCATGTTGCAGATGGATTGTCCAAAAGCGGCACCAAGCTCACGCCGTTCAGTTCTTTCCTCGGCGCTATGCCGCACAGGTCGATTAATGTGGGGTAGATGTCCACAGACTCCACAATAGCATCGGTCTTGTCGCCGTTCCCTTGCATACCGGGCGCTGCAACGATCAGCGGTACCCGGGTGTCCAGCTCAAAATTGGTGGATTTACACCATAGATCTTGTTCTCCCAAATGATAACCGTGATCACCCCATAACACAATAACGGTATTGTCGCTCAAGCCAAGCGCTTCGAGCCGGTCCATTACTTTCCCGATCTGGGCGTCTACGTAGCTGATGCAGGCATAATACCCGTGGATGATTTCCTGCTCCTGTTCGGGCGGAATGCTGCCTTCATCCGGCACATCCCGATACCCCCTGAGTTCTTGCGATCGATGAAATGCCAAATCCGGACTACCTAAAGGCCTGCTCCGGTCCGTTACACCAAACGCCGAGCGGTCGTACAGATCCCAATATTTCTTCGGGGCACAAAAAGGTGCATGTGGCTTCTTGAAACCAACCGCAATAAAAAAAGGACCATCCTGCTGGCCGGCTTCCGCTAACAGTTGGATGGCGCCTTCGGCAATCATGCCGTCGGCATACGCACTGTCCGGCACGTCGGCCATCTCCGTAACGCCCTGCTTGCCTTTTCCGACCCGATTTTCAGGAAGTACGTACGTGTTGTTATTAGCCGGAGATAGTTCCATGGTCCAAGAGACAGGGTCAACCGTATTTTTCGAATTATGGAAAATCTTTCCAACGCTCGCCGTGAAATAGCCGTTGTTTTTAAAACTTTGGGGAAGCGTGACCGCATCGGGCAGGTTGTCCCTGAAATGAGTATCCAGGTTATATACTTCGGTAACGCCCGGACGCAAACCGGTTAACATGGACGTCCGCGACGGATTGCAGACCGCCTGCTGGCAATATGCCTTATTGAATACGATACCCTGCTTTGCCAACTTGTCTATGTTCGGTGTATAAGCGTCCATGTCGCCATAGCACCCCAGATTCGGCCGCAGGTCGTCCACCAGAATAAATAGTACATTTTTGCGCTGCTGCTCCGACTGACCCAATACCTCACCGCCTGTTGCCAAAATGAGCAAGCATACGATAAAAAAATAAGACACGATGTTTGATTGTTCTCCTACTAACAAAAAACGGGTGTGTATCATAATCAGCCGGTTCATAAAAATGTTCTCATCATATTATATGTAGAACATATCGACAAATATAACGGCTTTGTTTTTACAATTCCAAATATATTTTGAGTTTTTTCATTCGAAAATAATTTGTTTTTTAATGGCCTCATGGAACCTGCATTTTCATCGTCTTTTGCGTCAGACGCTGACATGGCAGGTTTCATCAAACCAAACTTTTGTTAAATGCGGGCACCTACTTAGGGCGACACCGGCGCCGTTGTAGCTATCGGTGTAACCGCGAAGGGCTGTTGCACAGCCTCATGGGCGGCCATCTGCGCCACTTCGGCCTGCGCTTCCGACACGCTATCCGGGCGATAGCGGTTTACGGGTGCCTCCTCGCCAAATAGTGCTTCAAACCACGTACAAGCGGCAATGAAACGCCCAATGTGCAGGTCAAGGTGATACCCATCGCGCGTGAGGTTATCGCCGATGAAACTGGTCCGCGCATTTTGGATGGCGGTACCACATGGAACCAACAAATCGATATGCACCAATTTCCCCGCGTTGGCCGAAGCCTTCATGATGGCCCGGTACATGGTCTGTTGATCGTTATCGTAATTGGCGAAACCCTTGTGGGTTGAGTTAGCGGCATAAGCCCAGGTCTGGTGCCAGATGTGTTTCACTTGGCCAGCAGTTGCGCTATCGATATACCGATGCAATGCCGGGAGCGGCAAGCGGTAGGTATCGGCCTTTCCCGACAGTGAACTGGCCTGTTGAAGCGACACATAATCCCATTGTTCATCCTGCAATGCCGTCAGTATGCTTACCTTATCGCGGGTTACTTTCACCCCATCTGTACCGATTTTCCGGTAACTATATGTGGCTTTGTCTCCTTGTACGTTGCTCCAGTGCAGCGATAGTGGGGCCCCACCGATATACATGTTACCGATAATGATGGGCTTGTCGGCAGCCACCGCTAGTTCGTGCAGGTATTGTTCAACAGCGTCTTGCGAAAAACTGTTACCGATGGCCAACACCCGTAGCGTGTCCGGTTGATCCTGGGCCCACACTTGGCAACTGAAGGTTACCAAGCATAAGAACAGTGAAAATCGACTGATATTTTTCATAATGGGTTGGAATAACTGTTTACTTTGATTTAATTGTTTTATATATCCTACTATATTTTTATCCGCTCAAAATGCGGTTGCAAATGCGCTTTCATTCCCTGGCGGAAATCTTCGGGTTCACCATTTTTGAGCAACTCCAGGAGGTCGCGGTGGGTCACCATTCCTACTTTCGCTTCCCCATTCAACTTGGCTTCTTCGCTGACCACATACTCAAAAACGGGCAACAGCATATTCTGGAAGCGCATCAACGTGTCGTTACCACTCATCTCGTAGAGTTTCCCATGAAAGGCAATCTCATATTTCACTTTAAACGGTAATTGCACTTGGTTTACTTCTTTCTTCACGATCTTTTCCAGTTCCTTGATGTCCTGGTCGGTCATCCGCACGAACAGCACATCGGCCAGCCCCATTTCCAACACCAACCGCAGTTCGAACAGGTCTTTCAGCGTCTTCTGATCGAGGATTAATGGGTCCATTACCCGCTCGAAACCGCCCAATACGTCGGGTTCGGCCAAAATCATCCCGCGCTTCTTCCTGGATTCGATCATACCCAGCATGCGCAATCGGCTCAACGCCTCGCGCAGCACGTTGCGGCTCACATCCAACGCCTCGGCCAGCTCCAGTTCTTTCGGTAGTGCATCGCCCGGCTTGAATGCTTTCCGCTTCAAATATTCCCGTAAACGTACCTCAACAACATCGGCCATCGTGGAAGGTGCGATTTTCTCAATATCTCTACTTAAACTTTTGCTTACCATTTCCGCTTTGATAGTATCCTACCTGTGATGGTTGCAAAAATGCATATTTTTATTGTGATTATGTAGGACAAAATCAAAATGGACACGTGGGATGTCGTTAAAGCCGGGTATGGCAATACTTCCAATTTCAGTATCGCGTTTAGGAAAATCTACGGTTGCGCGCCCAGTGCATTGAGGAAGCGGCTAACAACAAGAGCAAAAGGCTGATCAATTGCGCTTCCGACAAGGCAAGTCCCCACACATTGAATTTGTAGTTGACGCGTATAAACTCAATGAGGAAACGCTCGGTACCGACCACCACCAGGTAAATCGCAAACATCATCCCGGGCGTCTTGATGCGTTTCCTGACCGCCCACAGCAGACAAAAAGCGAGCAATATCGCCACGGACTCGTACAAGGAGGTTGGAAAGACGCCTTGGGGCAGTATTGAACAGTATGGACCTGAACAACCGGCTATATACTCCCCTTGATTGATCACATTGTGCGGAAACCGGAACGACCACGCCCATTGGGGCAGCCACTCAACGGGCTTTGCGTACGTATTCACAATCCCCCAGTCTCCGTCGCCTGCTAGATGGCATCCCATGCGACCGACACCATAGGCTACAAGCATCCCCAGCGAGCCAATATCCGCCAGGTGCCGCCAGTCCATGCCGTTACGGATACCGATATAGAGGTAACATGCCGCACCGAAGAACAGTCCCCCCCAAAACGTCAGTCCACCGGCATCCAGCAGCCCCATAACGCCGTGGGCACCTAGTCGTTCGCCATCTTCAAACACGTTAAAAACACGGGCACCCACAAAACCCGTCACCCCTGCCCACAGCAGCATGGTGGGCAACAGCTCCTTGGGCCGCACGGTCTGTATTTCTAGCCGGGACGGCCGCAGTAACGATTTCCGCTTCGCGATGAACAGGACGAGCAGCACCCCCAGCATGAACACCATACCGGCCAACCAGCTGCTGCGCCCCGAAAACAGTTCCCACCCCTTAAACCCCACGATAAAACCCAGCAGGGCGTATCCCAAAACGAGGAATAGCTTGAAACGCGTCCCGATCCAGATTTTCCTGTCAATGGCCCGAATTTGGCCGGTGCGCTCCTTACGGACAAACTCGCTACGGAACACCAGATAGGATAGCACGAATGCCAGGGCGACAAAAAACCCAAAAGTAGGTATGGGCCAGGTGACATCCGTGCCAAACAGGTAATTGATCAAGGAGGAAATCAACGGAAACATCAGTTTCTTATTCTATCTTGGCATTGCTGAGTTTGATGGTCCGGATACCGAAGCGCGGAATGCTGGCGGTAATGGCTATTCCTTGGTCGCCAGCCCGGTATGATGCTGTTTCGGCCGTTTCACCGTTTAACTCCACCCATTCAATCGCATCCGCTTTGCCACCGAAGGTGATTTGCTTGTCGGCGCCATCGCTCTGCGCGTTGAAGAGCCGGACATATAAGTCGGTCCCTTTCATCTCGGTCGACACCAATTCGTATGCATCATCCTCGATGGAAAGATACGATTTTTGCGTTGCATCACCGGATTGCCCGTCGATCAACGTAGCCACGAGCGGCTCGTTTGCGATCTCGCCTTCCGTCCATATCCGGTCGCTATCCCACCGACCGGCGTGCGGCATCAAGCTGTACGAAATATCGGTTGGGCCGGTAATGGTATAATCTCTGCCCCAAAGCCCTTTTCCGGAATACTGGAGGGTCAACGCCAACGGGTGGTCTTCTCCGTGCACGTAACTGGTCGTATGGTCGGCAAACAACGCCAAACTGTGGTCTTTGCTGTTGCTTCCAAGGTCCACCCAGTTTAACAAAATATTATGTTTAATCTGGTCCCACCGATTGAAATGGGTGTCTTCCAATTGACTTTTAGTCACGTCGAAAGGCGCATTCTTATAGATTTGCTGATCGTTGATGGCCGCCGGGAAACAGACCAGCAGTTTATACCGATCGTCATAGAAGGCCTTCCTCGGGTTCTCGTTGCTGAACGCGATGCCGGCCTCACCGATGGCTGGGTTACTTTGCCAATCGATATACACGCCCATCGCTATTTTTTCCTCCTGATGTTTAAGCCGGATGGTCTGTGTAAACGGGTGCTCGCCGATAAAACCGTCGATCGCTATCTGGAGCACCAGTGGTCCGTGCTCCACTACCCGTACCCGGGCGGGCTGGTCGGCACTGGATAGGAACCTCCCCTGCTCGCCGAAGTAGCCTTTCAGTTCGTTGAAATGCCACGGGCTGGTGGTGTCGACATATTCCTTGTTATTCAATTGCTTGGCAATCAGACTTTCGATCACGCCGCCTTTCCGGGGGTCGATAACCAGTCGGTACAGGTCGTTCTCCAGCACGTACTTGCCGTGTTCCTCTCGAAACAACAGCTCATTGTGGACAACTACTTCGCTCTCCCGGAGCGTGTAGGTCGAATAGCCGAAGGACGGGACGCTTGCCCGAAACAACATCCACGTGTGCCCACCTTCTTTTATCAACTGGGTGGGGTGAGCATTGCCTTCCTGATCGACCACCTCCCAAACGCTGCGGCGCCAAGTGGAGGGCACCTTTACCCGGGCTATTTCGTTACGGTCGGCGGCCAACGTGTTGAATAACCTAATGGCGCTGTGTCCAGTATCCCCGATCATGGCTTTCAACGACCGGTCAATGACCACTTGGCTGTTCTGGTCCGTTACCCCCGTCCACTCGGTTACGTGGTCGGCCCACGTGCGCCCGCCCTGGAGGTTATTATACGGCACAATCCAGCAGTCGTGATGTTGCGAAAGCAGCAATTTGATCCAGCCTTCATCGATCAGCCGTTTAGGCCACCGCATATTCCCGGTGAGCGATGCCAAGGCGGCCATTTTCTCGGCCCGGACGATATCGTTCTCGGCCTTCCGCACCTCCCGTGCGAGGGTATTCATCACTTCACTCCCCCATACCAGGCTGGTCAGCACATCTTCTTGGGTAAAATGCCAATCTTCCTCGGGCGTTCCAATGGAATAGTTGGCGATGTAGTTGCGCCAGGTCTTATAGTGGGTAGGGGTATAAAACGTAGCCGTGTCCTGCCCCAGCCAGGGGCCCTTGCCCCATCCACTGCTCCACGCCGCATCCTGGATGGTCATCCCTACAGGATTCGCTATTCCCGCATCGAGGGCTTTCCGGATGTAATCCTCGCTGTTGTACCACGCGATACTCTGCCAGGCGGAGCCCGACTGGAGGTCTTCGATGGTGTAGCGCGGTACGGTCGTGATGCCGGTACCATCGGGGCCTATCCAGTTGACCAGCTCCCCACCGTGGGCCCGGGTATAACCGCCCCACATGGTGTTGGGATTTTTGGTGGAGGCGTACTTAAAACCGAACGACTTCAGGATGTATGGCAGCGAGCTGGTGAAACACGGCTCCTCGGCGGAGTACGTGGTAAATACGACCGAAGGAAAATGTTTCCTCACCAGCTCCATGCCGTACGAGAACTGCCGGATGTTACTTTCGCCGGAAGTGCCGAAGAGGTAACTCTGCGCATAGGTGGGGTTTACATACTCAATACGCCCCGTACGGATCGATTGGTCTTCAAACAGTTTTTTGAAAGCTTCGTATGCCGAGGGGTCGCGCAGCTTCACGGCGTCCCAGGTTTCGGGCTCCACTTCCAAGTTGATGCTCCAGTCGGGATACTGTTTCAGCATGTCCGCCATAAAGGCCGTTTGCCCCTTCGGGTAATGCCCATAGATTCCACCGTGATATCCATCGATGAAATAGGCATCTTGCCCCACCACAGAATACGGAATGGCCATCAGGCAAAAAAGGAGCACCAAAAGCAGTTGTCTCATCATTTATTCTTGTGTTTTTTCTTCCCAGGTATCGGTCCGGAAAGGAATGGCCGGAAAGCCTTCCCTATTTTCCAGATTCGTTACCGGATAATTAAAAAAGGCGTAACGAACGGAAACAATGTTCTCTACCTCATTACTTTTTACCACGATATGGTCGTCCGCTATGACGGCTTCGGCAGGAGAGAAAACCCGATCATCCCCGGCCACATAGAAAAACCGGGGCGGCCGACCGTCGTTCGGTTGGATGCCGCTTCCCAGGGTCTCCGGTTTGAAGTAGATGTACGCCTTGTTCCCGTCATACCGGACGTCATCCACTGTAGGGCCCTGGTATACAACATCCAAGCGGTTGTAGGCGCGATTGAGGGCCACAGCCGCCAACCGCTCGCCAACGGGCTTTTTATTCTTCGGGTGTAAGTCCTTCGCTTCCCCGACGTCCATGGTGCTGACCATATAGGTATTATTGAGCGTGGCCACCTGTTCTTGTGCTTCCCGGAAAAAAGCGTCAACGGCCAACGCCGGGTCTTCCCGATCGTGGAAAAACGGCGCAATCTGCACGTAATAGAAAGGTAACGGTCCCTGTGAAAAGTTCCGCCGCCAACTTGTGATCAGCGTTTGGGTGGCACGTACATAACATTCCCTTTCCAGGTGGTTGGATTCGCCCTGGTACCAGATAAACCCCTTGATCGACAAATTGACCAGCGGATGAACCATGGCATTGTACAGCAGGTAGGGTCGCACCACCTTCTCAAATGAGAAGCCGCCGTCGACGGGCTCCTTCGATTTGGGGTCGGCCAAGTACGGTTGCAAATAGGCCCTGTTGAGCATCGTATCGCTGGCCAGATCGGCCTCCGGGATGTACGCCTGTACGCCCGATGCGCCAATGCCGGTAAAAATCAAGCCGATGGGAATATCCAAGCTGTCCGATAGCGTTTTGCCGAAGGAATAGCCCACGGCACTGAAATCTTTGGCTGTTTCAGGCGAACAGACCTGCCAACTCCCCGCGAAGGTTTCCAACGGCGTGTCACTGAAATTTAACCCGACATTCAGCAGCCGGATATGCGGTTGATCAGCCGTTGAGATAACGTCTTCCGCGCCGGTCATCTCGTGGACCGCAAACTGCATATTCGATTGGCCGCTGCACACCCATATGTCACCGATGAGCAGATCGTTCAACGCGACCTTTTCGCCACCGGAAACGACCCGGATCTGGTGTGGGGTAAATTCGCCCTTCCCCACCGCCGGAACCGGAATAATCCCCATAAAATCACCCTTCTCATCCACCTGTGTCTCCGTGGGTGCCGCAAGCCAGTCGGCATCAATAACCACCCGCTCGCCCGGCTTGGCCGTTCCCCAAATCTTCAGCGGCTTATTCTGCTGGATAACCATATGGCTTTGCAACGCGTCAGCCAAACGCAGGCTGTCCCTGGCTGCGCCGAACCCCTTGGCAGGAATCAAAAAAACAAGACAAATGAGTACTCTAAACATACGTTAAGCTACACTTACAAACCAATCATTTCATAGGGCACGCGCACGCCCTTCACCCGGTAAAAATACGGATCGAGATTGCCATCATCTTCTTTCACGTTACCTTCGTTGTTTTCTGCGCATGCACCGAAATTGATGCTGTATGTGAGCAGCAGCTCATCCTTGCCATTCTGCGATACGGGGTGGATAATCGGCGTATAAACCCGCGCGTTGTACCCTTTGTAATACTCCGAAAAACTGTACACTTTTACGGGCTCGGTAAACGGGCCTGTCGGACTGATGGATGTGGAGATATACATGGTTACGGACGGAATGCCGCAATAGAAGCCCTGGTCCATGGTTAAATGGAGGTACTTGCCGTTTAAAAGCGCAATATTATTGGTGCCGTTGCCTTCGTTGATCACGGCTGCCGATGTGGTGGAAGGTTCATCGGCCCAAGTGGTTCCATCCCAAAACGTCCAATTCGTTGGATCATCATGGGCAAAACGTGCCACGTAGAGCAATGTATTGAATCCAAACGTTTCCGGCTTGGTGCGTTCGCCGTAAACGTACACATATCCATCGTCCGATTTTACCATGCCATCTTTATACCTGATGTCTAGCTGTCCGGTCATGTTGGGTATGGCCAGCCGTTCCACTTGGTTCCATTCATTACCCGATTCCTTTTTCAGTTTGTAAATAGCTTGGTCGGTATCGTCAAGGCCGTACCCTTCGCCACCATGGAGGTATACGTAGTCGCCCAATTCGACACCGGGGCCCACCCAGTTCCGGTTGGCGTTTTCGGGTATGGGGCATATATTACCGATGTTGTGGCTGGCTCCTTGGCGCGTCATCATCGGCGACTTGGGGTCCCAGTTATCCATCGTCGATTGGATGATGATCGAATTGGTGTAAGAGATGAAGCGATCGCCATACAGCCGGCCATTTGCCGTGAGGTTCCCTTCGTGCCAGGCATCTTGGGTAACCCAAAGTACGCGGCCATCCGAAAGGGGTACGCTCGTGCCCTGATCGAACGCCACCGATCCCGTTGTCCGCGCGAAAAACCGGGTCACGTCACCGTCGCGATAGCTGTCTTTGGGGAGCTTGGTGATTGCCCACCGTTGCTGGTCCGTTCCTCGCTGCTCCGCATTGACAATCGTTACCGCCGTAGCGGCACTACCGCTGCGCGTGAGGTATAACCCGTTCGCTTTGTTAGAAATCTCGTATTTCCCTGCATCGGTCGACTCCTCGATCCGCCACAGCTGCAAATCGGGGTTGGTTTTCAGTTCCAGGTTTTGTACAACGAGCGAACCGGAGGTGGCGGCATGAAGGAACATGCCGCTATATAAGTTCCGTATTTTATAAAACCGCACATCATTTACCGAAGTTTCATAGATGATGTCCCACTCCTGCCACCGCTTCAGGTTCTCGCCTTCCGCTGGATCTGGCCCCGCCACCGTTAGGGTAGCCCCGGCCCAATACCGCTCGTTGAACGCCGGATCACCCGCAATTTGCAGCACCGTGCCGGTGGCCGTCGCGATGCTGTAGGTATCGTAGTCGGTGATGCCCGACTCGTATACCCTGAATTCGACCTCCCATTGGCGGCTGATCCCCGATGCGGAGGTAACCGTATAGGTGGCCGACTTGGTAGCCGAGACATCTATCGGTGTTCCCGATGCGGGGTTGATGGTAGCCCCGTCGGAAACGGTGATGATGGGCGTGATTGTTGTCAAATCCGTCGCGGGATCGACCCGGACGAGTACTTTAGACACATCGCCCTCACTGTAAATGGTGGCGGTTCCGTACTGGCCGCTTTCCAATGTAAAATCTTTGATCATTCTACCCGGATGGGGCGGTGTTTCAAAGGTCTTGGTACATGACGCTACCAGGAGAAACCCTAGTAACACAGAAAAAATGGGGAATTTCATTGTATTTCGTTTACGTGGTCAGATAACTTGTTCAGATTCATCAGAGCCCGATTTGAACACCTAAATTGATCACCCGCTGATTTTGGTAGGCGTCGCCAGCCGTATTGGAGGTCACTTCGGGATCTTGCTGGTAGAGCGAATAGTTCGTCCAGGTCAGCAGATTGTAGCCACTGACGTAAAGCCGCGCATTGTTCATGTTGAACGGCAACCACCGATCGGGCAACTGATAGCCGAGCTCCACGGTTTTCAACCGCAGGTAGGTGGCATCGATCAGCCAAAAATCAGACATATACGACGATGGACTGTTGATGGTTGTCGGGTTGGTCGTCAACCGTGGGAACCGTGCCGTTGACGCCGTTTCGGGGGTCCACCGTTCCAGGTGTATCGGCTGGAACTGGCTTTGGAAAGGCTCGATACCGCTGCCCCTTACGCTGAAGCTGTAGCCGGTCGTGCCCTGCAAGAGCACATTGAAGCTAAACCCTTTGTAGCTTCCGCCCAATGTGAGCCCGAAACTCGTATTGGGCACGTCGGGCTTGCCGATGGCGGTGCGGTCGAAGTCATCGATCACCCCGTCGCCATTGAAATCGGTATAGCGCAGGTCGCCCGGCTGCACGGTATACCCACCTGTCGGCTTCGCACTTTCGGCGATGTTCTCTTCGGTATAGAAACCGTCGAACACATACCCCAGCGGTTGGTTAACCTGATGGCCCGTTAACCGTAGCCACGGAAAAGCGGGTGTGGGCTCATCCTGAAACAGCACCTTGTTTTTAAAGTACGTCAGCACGCCTTTCACGTTATAGTTGAACGCGCCGATATGGTCGTTGTAATTCAACTCAAATTCTACCCCACGGTTGCGGACACGTGCAATATTGGTGGGCGATACGCCAACACCGATATTGAGCAACAGGGACTGCGACGTGACCAGCTGGTCATACCGGACATTATCGAAATAATCAAACACCAACGAGAACCGATTCTTCAGGATACTCAGGTCCAGACCAACGTCAAACGAATTCTGTTTCTCCCACGTCACATCGCTATTGCCGAGATTACCTTCGTAAATGGTGCCGACCTCCTGATGGGTTTCGCCGAACGAGTAATTTCCTCCTGTGTTGTAAATCTGTTGGTACAGGTAACGGTCGCCAAGTACTTTATCAGAGCCAACAATCCCGTACGAGGCACGCAGTTTAAGCAGGTCTATAAAATCAAACCGGTCGCTGATAAACGATTCCTTGGCCAGGTTATACCCTACCGATACGGCAGGAAAAAGGCCGTAACGCCGGTCGGCCTGAAAGCGGTCGGATCCGTTATAAGCTGCCGTCACATCCACGAGATATTTCTCGTTGTAGTTGTAGCCGGCACGGAGCGTAAATCCTTGGAAATTCTGCGGAATCCAGTTCGATTGTTTATCACCTTTCGTGCGGTAAGACTCGCGGTTATAAAGCAATAACGCGTTGACCCCGTGTTCGCCGAACGACCTTGCGTAATTAAAATTCGCCTGCGCATTCACCCGGCTGTTGTAGTCGCCTTGGTAAGCGCGGAGAGTATAAGCGCTCAGCACATAGGGCGCACCGCCCTTCAGCTGGTAGGAGTCGGTTTCGGGGAAATATTTGTATACAGGCAGGCTTTCGCGGGCCTGCTCACGTCCGTTGGACTCCACACTCGCATAGGCTACGCGGGTCGAAAACGAAAGTCCTTCGGTAATTGCATCCAGTTCCTGCGTCCCGCCGACAAGGATATTCAAGTCGTTCCGCCGGTCCAGCCGGTACCCTGCCGTTGCCAGCCGTGCATTGATGGTTGGCGAGAGATCCTGGGTATCGTGCGCGTAGGCATAGGAACCGTTCGGGTTGAGGAACGGCGCCGACCACGGCCTGATCTTATTGAAATCAAAGACTTCGCCCACGATGTTTCCGGCCTTGGGCCCATTTATCCGATTGAAATTGGCCCTGAAATCCAGTCGCAACTGCAGGCTTTTGGTTGCTTGCACATCGAGGTTGGAGCGCAGGTTGAACCGCCGGTAGTAATAATTATTGTTGACCTCATCACCGTTATCCTCAAAATTATAGAGGTTGCCGTCCTGCGAAAATGCCCCTCCCGAAATGAAATATTTGATGGTTTCACTACCGCCGCTTACATCGATATTGCTGTTCCGCTGAAAGCTCATGGGTTTGAATATCCGCTCGTACCAATTCACGTCCGGGTAAGCATAGGGGGTGTCGCCCAGTTTGAAATGCTCCAGCGCTTCGGTGCTGAAGGGCTGGTTGGTGTTATCGCCCTCGGTATTGGCGATGGCTTCGTTCCATAGCAGCGCACTTTGATAGGCATCCAGAAACTGGAGCCGGGTTACCGGACTTTGTGCGCCCGATTCGAGCCTGACGTTAATCCGGGGCTTGCCCGATTCCCCACGCCGCGTTTTCACCACCAATACGCCATTTGCCCCCTTGATGCCGAACACCGCGGTGGTCGACGCATCTTTCAGGATGGAGATGCTCTCAATCTCGTTGACGTTGATCTGCGATAGCTGTTCGTAGGTATACTCGATGTCATCGACGATGATGAGGGGTTGGTTGCCATCCGGGTTCAACGAACTGACGCCACGGATGTAAAAATCGGAAGCATCGCGCCCCGGCTGTCCCGACCGCTGCACCGACACAAAACCGGGCAACCGCCCGGCGAGTGTATTCTGCACGTTGGACGTCGGGATTTCCCGGATATCCGCCCCTTTGATTGAACTGATCGCACCGGTGCTGGTGAGCTTTTTGGTGGTGCCGTACCCCACAACAACCACCTCATTGATGTCTTGGACGTTCGACTGGAGAATCACTTCCAGTTCCGTCGCGCCATCTACCGCCCGCTCCTGGGTGATGTAGCCCACACTACTGAACACCAACACCTGTTCGCCACGGCCCAACGAAATACGGAACCGGCCATCCTGGTCAGACTGGGCCGCACTGCTGCTCCCCTTCGCTGCAATGGTCACGCCGGCCAATGGGCCTTCTGTATTTTTCACAACCCCCGAAACCACTGTTTGCGCAGCAAGTAGAAACGGTGCTGTGACCATGACCAGTAAAAGATATATACCCCTCTTCATAATTATTTCCAATAGAGATTAACGATTTGATTACCAACCCGGATTCTGTATCATTTCCGGGTTTTTGACGACCTCACTAAACGGAATCGGTGCCAGGTACATCCGCTCTTCGAAATTCATTTTCAGCACCGGCGTCCGCTGCCGGATGGTTCCGGTACCGGTTTGATAGATGGTCATTGCCGATAACTCTTGGCTGAATTGCTCTTCAGCGATTTTCCATCGTCTTACATCATAGAACCGATGTTCCTCGAAGGCCAGTTCTTTGCGGCGCTCGCTGCGGATCACATCGCGCATCTGTGCCTGGCTGAGGCCTGCCGGAAGCTCGAAGGGCACCAGTCCCGCACGCTCCCTGATCTGCTCAATGGCCCCATACACCTCTGGGTCTGGCGCGGCCAACCGTTCATTCCGCGCTTCCGCAAAATTCAATAGGATCTCCGCATACCGAAACAGGATATGGTCGTGATTTACGTTGCTATAATTGGTGGCCGACTCGAAGTTGCCCATAAATTTCCGCAGATAATAGCCCGTTTTGGTCTGCTGTTTGGTGCCTCCGGGTTTGTCGGCACCACCTTCAAAGGTTTCCACAGGGCGGCCCAACCACGGGGCGCCATTATAGAAGATGGTCGCGTAGAACCGTGGGTCGCGGTTTGCATAGGGGTCGTTCTCGTCGAATCCCGAAGCCGGATCGTCGATGGGCAGCCCGTTGGCCATGCCGAAAGCGTCGACGAACTCCTGCGTGGGACTCGTGCGACCGTTATTGACGCCCGATGAGTAACCCACAGGCCCGTTGCTGTTTTCTATGCTCGTGTTATTGTCGCCTTGCTTGGAAAATATACGTTCAGAATTGCGGGTGATAAACACATCCTTGAATGCCGGTTCGAGCGAAAAGAGGTTCAGTTCCAGCACATCCAATGCGGCATTTTCGGCCGCTTCCCACCGGTCGGCCGAAAAATCGGTGTAACCGGTCAGCGGATTTTGGTCGTCTATGTTCCCGCCATTAAACAGTGGACTCGCCGCGTATAACAATACCCGCGCTTTCAACGCCAATGCTGCGGCTTTGGTTGGCCTTTCGTAAAAGGGAAGGTTAAACGGATCGGTGCGCAGGCTATCTTTGATGGCGTCGCATTCGTCAACGATAAACGCCACGCATGCCTGGAAATCCTGGCGTGGCAGCTCGATATTGTCGTTCAGTTGGTACACCTTGTCGCCGAGCAGTGGAACACCCCCATGGCGCTTGACCAACTCAAAGTAAAACATCGCCCGCAAAAAACGGGCTTCCGCCTTCCATACCCGGTTGAATGGCGTGCCGTTGGCCAACTTGCCGTTCAATGGCACGCGATCGATATTGGCAATGAAAATGCTCGTGCGGCGTATCCCCTGGTACCACGATGCCCACCGGTTGTCCTGGTAGTTGTCGGAAGTATACGTGCCCATGGCCAACTGCTGTACCGACGTATTGGTTGGATTGGAAGACACCGCATCGTCGGTGGCCGCACCTAGAAAATCCCCGCCTACCCGGTTTCCCGTCTCCGGCAAATACCGATAACAAGCCAGCAGAAACCGGTTGGCCTCCACACCAGCAGAATCATCTTTATCGAATACCTGGTCCAACGTTTGTAATTCGATCGGCTCCACCTCCAGGTCGCTTTTGCAAGCAAAAACAGAGATGACCAACCCAACGGGAACAAACCATTTTAGATTTATGTAGTTCATATCTTTAGCTGATTTCTAGTTCATAATTTGACGGTTACCCCAAAACTGACAATCCGCTGGGCAGGATAAGCGCTATCGCCGTTGATCTCCGGATCCAGCCGATTATACGGCGTGAGGGTAAACAGGTTCTGTGCATTGGCAAAGAGACGGAGCGCGGATACGCCTATTTTCCGGCTCAGGTGGAACGGGAATGTGTAACCGAAATCGACGTTCCGTATCCGCAGGTATTCGCCCGACCGTGTCCAATAGCTTGATGTATTCAGGTAGGGCGTATTGGTAGGGTCAAAACCGATGGTCAGCCGTGGGTAGGTCGCCGTTTCGGCGGTCTCCGGTGTCCAACGGCCTAACAGGTATTGGTATCCCTGCCGGTCTCCGTCATTTCCAAAGGAATAGTCGGTCTGTTGGTAGGTGCGGTTTGCGACGCCCTGCACCAATACACTGAGGTCAAATCCCACGAAATTGAAACCCACGGTTGCCCCGAAATACAGTAACGGCTTGGTATTACCGATGGCGGTCTGGTCGTAGACATTGATGATGCCATCGTTGTTCAGGTCGACCAACTTCACGTCGCCCGGATGGACTTCACTTCCGCCCAGCAGCGGTGCCGCGTCGGCCTCCGCTTGGTTCCGTATCAGTCCGTCGGCCAGGTAACCGAAGGTTTGCCCCACCGGCATACCGGTGCGCCGGTTCCAATCGTACTGCCGGAACACTTCGTTCATGTACACCACTTCTGTGCGCATGCGGGAGGCGTTGGCGGCAATAAAGTACTGGAAATTCCCCGCATGGTTTTGGTACGTAAGGGTAAGCTCTTGGCCTTCATACCTGTTCTTGCCGATGTTTTCGTTCGGATAGTCGATGCCGATAAGCTCGATGGTGGAGCCCCGTTGTTGCAGTAAATCGTAGTAGGTATCGCGGTAATATTCCGCCGATAGGCTCAGGGAGTTCCATAGGGATAGATCCAAGCCCACGTTGAGCTTATGCCCTTTTTCCCAGGTGCCTTCCACATTGGCCAGCCCCCGCTCTACCAAGCTGCTGACGAACGAATATTCCGACCCCACACGATACCCGTTGATACCGTCTTGGCCAAACGAGGCCCGCCAGCTGTAGTAGCCCAAGGCGCCTTCGTTCGTGTTACCCGTTTTACCATAAGTGGCGCGCAACTTGAGCGCCGTCAACCAATCCGATTGGTCGGCCAGGAACGACTCCCGTGCCACATCCCATGCTACGCCCGCCGCGTAGAACAGGCCGAATTTGCTGCCCGGCTGAAAACGGTTAAAGCCCGAGTAGTTGGCCGCCAGCTCGGCAAAATATTTCTGCTGATACGCATAATTTGCGGTGGCAGCGAGGTTGGTATGGGTCGCCGGTAAGTCGAATTGGTAATTCGCGATCCGTTGATCAACGAAAACCCGCCCCCCTACCTGATGGTCGCCATGGATGGGTGCATCGTATCCGATATTCCCCTGGTAATACATGAAATTCGCCGTCGACGTGGTCGCAAAAGAGTTCGGCTGATCGGCAATGTTGCCGTAACGGACGTACACCTGTTCTCCCGCGTCATTATACCGGACATCGTAAACCGGCTGCTGGCGGTTCCGGTCGATCAGGCTCGAAGAAGTCGACGATACGTTGACTTTGCCCTTGGCATACAATCCCGGCAGCCACCGGTCAAACCGATAGTTGAAATCCAGGTTGGCCATCACATCCCGCGTATTGTCCAACCGGTATCCGGACCCCGTCACCTGTTGGTAAAGGTTGGTGGTATATTCCGACGAACCGCCGTAGCTTCCGTCGTCGTTGAAAATCGGATAAGCGTTGTTGGGTGTCGCATGCAGCGCGTTGAAAATAGATTCTACCCCTGCACCGGGCTGCCGCCCCTCCTGGATCCGACCGAACAATTGGAGCCCGATGGTGAAGTCGCTCGTCACATCCACATCGATGGAGCTATTGATCAGGTACCGTTTCTGGCCCAGGTTGGTTTCATAGTCAAACTGGTCGGACGACTGGAACATCCCTTCCTGGTTCAGGTAGCTTAATGACAGGGCATAGCGCGTGTTCTTTGTTCCACCGTTTACCGCGAGGTTGTAGTTCGTTATCGGGCTATTGTCTTTCAGCACCGCGTCATACCAATTGACATCGGGATAAAGAAGAGGTGAGCTGCCATCTTTGAACGCATCAAAATCGGCTTGTGAATACACGGGCACGCGGCCACTGTTCAAGAGGGCCTCGTTATACAGGTAGGCGTACTGGTATCCGGTCAAGGGTTCGGGCCGCTTCAACGAGTTCTGCAAACCGGTCTGTGCGGTAAACGAAATACGGGGTGGGCCCGGCTTTCCTTTTTTGGTGGTTACCTGCAGTACGCCCCGCGAACTCCGCTGCCCCAACAGGATGGCCGACAACGCATCTTTCGCCACGGTTATCGACTCAATGCTTTGCGGGTCGATCGAAAAAATATCCCGTTGTACGCCATCGATCAACACCACCGGGTTTTGGCCACGTAATTGGAAGGCCACCTCGGCATTGTCGGTCAGGTTGGTGCTGTACTTGGTCTCGCTCGTCGGCAGCGACCCCGCAAGGTCATTCGCGGTAATCGGAAACGTACGGGCCGACCGGAATCCGCTGGTTTCCTGCGTGTACAACCCCGGGATCCGCCCCGTCAGCGCATTCAGGTACAAGGGCGTGGGGGTAGATTTAAGCTGGCTGTTGTAGACGGCGGAAACGGATCCGATCACCGCGTCTTTATTGCGCTTGTCGTGAAGCACATTGACCGTTCCGGGGTCTTGCAAGTAGTTCGGCACCATTGCAATGATGGTCGCCGCCCCAGCCACCACCGTTTTGGGGTAATACGCCGGGTGCCGTAGCGATAGGCGCATATCCGGACCCGTAACGGCCAAGGTGATCTCCCCCTGGTCATTGGTCTCGCCCAGTAGTTCGCCCGGCGAGGAATAAATTTTTACGGCAGGCAACGGCTTTCCGTATTCGTCGACTACTTTGACGGATTGATCCACGGGTTGATAAAACAGGTGATGACGTACCGCTGGTTTCGTAAGCCCGGCCTGTGCAACCGGACTCATGGCAACAAGCAGGAGTAGCGCCGTTGTACTGATTTTGATATATTGATTCAACATTTTCAAGCTATTTTTGGTTAGTATCTAAACTTCCGCTAACGAATAACAAACCTTTACTCGCAACCAAACGTGTATGTAAATGGCGCTTCGGTATTGCCGTATCCCACGCGTTCGGTGCCCGTAGCGTCGGTATAGTAATATTCAAGGCGGGCAATGCGCTGGTCCCTTTCGAGGTTGAAGTATGCCCGGGGCCAAAAATCCAGCAAAAACCGCTTGCCACCCATACTGGTGAGCCGGGTCTTATCGGTTTGTTCGTCGACTTCAGCGATGAGCTGTCCTTCGTCATCAAAACATTTAACCGCCAAATAAATAGTATCGAGGTTGTCGAGCGCCGTATGGGTTACCCCCGCATCGAAGGTCAACGTAATGATGTCGCTGTCCAAACTCCGCACGGGCTGAACCGTGGCAAGCTGCGGATTCACAAAGTCGATCAGATCGCCTTCGCCCCCTGTTACCTCAAACACGTCCGAAAACGCCACCTTTTTATAATCGGTATCTTCCGGGCGAAGGTTTTCAACGGACGAGCCGACATAAAACCCTAGGCGGACCAACATGTTTTCTGCGCCGACGTTGCACTCCACGTTGACGTCAAAACTGATATCCTCATTGTTATGGAAGGTATAAGATTGCGTGCTCCGGTACACAATCCACTCGAAATCGTCCACAAGGTTGGGCCCGATTCCAAACATGTTTTTTGCGGCCTGGTGCCAACTCACGCCCGACACCGGTTCGGTTTCCGAATCCGGTATCATCTTCATCACACCATTTCCCTTCGGACTGGTGAAGGTCAGCACCGCGTTCTCCCGCGCATTCCAGCTTTTCGGCACCATGATACCGGCAACCAGCTGGGTGGTGTAGGTTCCGGGTTCTTCTATCGCGGGCTCCGCACCGCTGTGCATCACAAAGGTTACGCGTTCATTGACCATAGCCTGCTCGGGCACCGTCACGGTCAGGGCCGTCAATCCACAATGGACCAAAAACAGCGTGGCGAAGAGACCGACAGCAAGGTAGCAGTACAGTAAAATATTCTTTGCAGGTTTCATAAGTCTTGGTTTTCTCGTTCAAAGTTGAATTGGTAAGTATTGCTTTCGCATCCGAGGCTGAAGGAAAGGCTCAGCTGCCGCTCGCCTTTGACTACCGGGAATTGAAACCGCGCGACGACATCCTCCTGGGCGCCCTCGGGCTGTAAAACCAGCGCAAACGGATATTGCGGATCACTGAGCTTGTAGGTACCCGGAGCATCGGCAATAAACGGCATCTGCTCGGCAAGCGTGTAGCTGCCATCCGTATTGAACTGGATCCGGAAATCGGACAGATCTAACCGCTGGCTCAAATCCTCCCCGTTCCGTGTCAGCCGGATCACTTTCCAGCTTCCGGTGATGTCCTTCACCGTCTCGGTCGTTTCCATGTCCGCAATCCCGTCCTCGCAAGACGAAACCCCTGCCAATCCAACGACCATCAGGGCTGCAGGTAATAATACGTTGATCTTCATCATTGAATGTTTTTAATATCCTGGGTTTTGAAATAAATCGACAGATTTGGCCACCTCCGATTGCGGAATGGGCCACAGGTACATGCGCTCGTCAAATACGCGCTTCCTCACGTTGATGGTGTTGTAGGTGGTGCCCGCAGCAGTCCGTACAGGTTCGGTGCCGTGCAGCTGGCTATTCTCTACAACCTCCGCGATCTGCCAGCGCCGCACGTCGAAAAAGCGATGCCCTTCAAAGGCCAGCTCTTTCCGCCGTTCGTTACGGATAACTTCCCGCATTTCAGCCTGGGTGAGCCCCGCCGCAAGTTGGTAGGGCGACAGCCCTGCCCGCTCCCGGATGGCCTCTACCGCTTGGTAGACTGCTTGGTCGGGCGCAGCAAGCCGCTCGTTGCGGGCCTCCGCATAGTTCAGCAGGATTTCCGCGTACCTGATGATCGGGAAGCAGCGCGGGGTAACGGTGTTGAACCAATTGGCAACCACATCGCGGTTGAGCATCTTGTAGGTATAGTATCCGGTTGACGTGCCCTTGTAAACCGCATCCTGACCGGAAGTGACGTTATTGGGGTCGGTTTTATCGACATAGATGTTCACAGGCCGCCGGGCCAGCCCATCGCGATGGAAAACCAGCGACTGGTCGCGCGTGACGGTATTGGCAAGCCTGGGATCCCGGTTGGCGTACGGTTGTTCGGAATCATAGCCCGATGCGGGGTCACCGATGGGCAGGCCATTCCGCATCCCGAACGCATTCACCAGTTCGAGGTAAGGCCGGGCACCGGGGCTTCCTACGCCAAAAGTCGGCGGGTTCCAAATCCCTTCCAGGTCGCTGTTCGCATCTTTCATCCGGGCCAGGAGATACTCGCTGTTCCTCCGCAACTGGAAGACTTCATAAAACCCGTAGCCCGGCTCCGTGTCGTTATCTACATGCAGATGGTATTGGCCGCCCGCACCGTCGATGACCTGCGCGGCGGCGGCCTCTGCTCGCTCCCACCGTGATGGATCGGCATCGGGGTAGCCGACAATCGGCCGTAAACGTTCATCGGTCACTTCCGCCTCGCCGTTGAACAGCGGACTAGCCGCATACAGCAGCAGTCGGGATTTAAGGCCATAACAAGCCGCCTTGTTGATCCGTCCGTAATTTTCGCCGATCTGCATCCAGGGCAAATCTTCCGCCGCGGCATCACATTCGGCCACGATATAATCCACGCACTCGGCAAACGTATTGCGCACCACCGGAACCTGGTCTTCTTTATGGTATACGCTGTCGCCCATCAAGGGTACGCCACCATAATGCTCCAACAGGATGAAGTAATAATATGCCCGCAGGAAACGGGTTTCCGCCTCCACCCGTACTTTGATATCGTCGCCAAACTTCGCGTGTGGCAGATTTTTGAGCATGATATTCGCCCTACGGATATTCATGTAAGCCGTGGACCAGGCATCTTTGGTAATCATGGTCGAATTGACAGTGCCCGTGGCAAACTGGATGAACGTGTTGATGCTCCCCAAGCCACTGCCTTCCGCCTCGTCGGTACAAGCATCCAGTCCACCGCCGCCAAAACGCTTCGGCCAGGTAGCAAACCCGATATCCGCGTACATACTGGACAGGAAATTGATGGTGTAGGCGCTATCCGCGAAAACGACCTGCTCATTCAAATCCGTCGATTGCGTCTGGTCCAAAAACCCCTGCTTGCTGCACGACGCCAGGGCAAACGCAACAAACACTGCATAAATGAAATACCTCTTCTTCATAACGTAATTTATATATGGGTACCTTGATAATCTAGTTTACTTCGTCAATGAAAACGGTCGGGATGCTACGTCCGTCCCCCGGCTAATATTGGGGGTATCGCTCATTACAAACTCCAACTCACCGCCATTGATGATGTCGGCATACGTGATGTAATTTTTGTCGTATGCCTTCCCGTTCAGCTTTGCCGACTGGATATAGACATGCTGCGCACTGTTGTTCTTCGCATGGATGGTGAACTGCTTTCCGTCCTCCAACGTGATGGTGGCTTTCTCAAACACCGGACTGCCGATCACATATTGATCCGTTCCCGGGCAAACACTGTAAATGCCCAAGGCACTCAACACGTACCACGACGACATCTGGCCCTGGTCTTCGTCGCCCGGATAACCTTGCTCGGTGGCGTTGTATAAGTTCGCCATGACCATCCGCACCTGCCGTTGCGCCTTCCAGGGTTGCCCACTGAAGTTGTAGAGGTACGGAACGTGCTGTGTAGGCTGGTTGCCGTGGGCATACTGCCCCATCTCCGCGAGCAACATCTCCCGCATTTCGTGTATTTCCTTTCCATACGACCCGTATTCGATCCGCTGGTCCATGGTGAAAAAAGAATCCAATTTCGCGTTAAACCGCTCCTCCCCACCAATCAGGTCGATGAGGCCGTTTATGTCGTGTAATACCGACCAAGTGTATTGCCACGCATTGGCTTCGGTAAACGGTCCGCCCCACTCCACGGGATCGAAATCGGGAAGCCACTCGCCATCGGGCTGCCTTCCCCGCACAAAGTTGACATCCGGATCGAAGACATTTTTGTAGTTATACATTTGCCGCCCAAACACGTTTTCGTAGAAATCGTTGACCACCGCTTTCGCCAGCTGGTAACCGCAGAAATCATCGTACGCATATTCCAGTGTCTTGGCCGTGCTTTCATGGATTTCACCGTAGGGGATGTATCCCTTGGTAAAATAGTCCTTCCACCCTTCCCTGCCGTTGGAGCCACCCCAAAAGCCCTTATTGGTGATCTCGTGGTAATACGCCCGCAGGGCACTATCGGGATTGAACGTGCGGATGCCCTTTGCCCACGCGTCGGCCAGCAACGATATGGCGTGGTTGCCAATCATCACGCCCGACATCCCCGGATTGGACCAGGTGGGAAAAAAACCGGCCTGCTGCTGGGCATCGAGCAACGATTGCATATACCTTCCCTGCATTTCCCGATGCAGGATGTTGCTCAGGGGGAATTGTGCCCGGAAGGTATCCCAGAAGCCGTTGTCGGTGTACATATATCCGGAATAAATTTTGCCGTCGTAAGGGCTATAGTAATACGGGTCGCCGTTTTCGTCGATCTCGTAGAATTTCCGTGAAAACAGATTCGCGCGGAACAGGCAGGAGTAGAATGTGGCCTTTTCTTCTTCCGTTCCACCTTCCACCACCACCCGGTTCAGTAACGTATTCCATACGTCGAACGCTTTCGCTTTCGTGGTCTTGAAATTTTTGGCGCTGCCCAATTCCTGTTCGAGGGTCAGTGCTGCCTGACCGGCACTGATGTATGAGGAGGCCACCTTTACTTGAACCGTAGCACCCGGCGCAAATTCGAGGTATGCCCCTACCCCTTTTCCTGCATCGTGCAGATTGCCCGCCCGTATGCTGTCGCCCGTGTTTTCCCATGTACCGAAGCTTTTGAAATCGCGGTCAAATTCCAGCACGAAGTAGTTTTTGAAATTGCCCGGGACAAAGCGGCCGTTATTGACAAAGCCGATGATTTTCCGCTCGTGCGGGATGATCTCCACCTCGCTGTCTTTGATAAAGCCATCGAGCACCAAATACGCCTTTTGCTTGCGCGGAAAACGGAACCGCATGTGGGCGCCACGCTCCACGGGGCTGATTTCCGCTTGGATACCGTTATCAAACGTAACGGCATAATAATGTGGTTTCGCCGTTTCCCGGTCGTGACTGAATGCCAGTGCGCGTTCATCTTCATTCACCACCAGGTTTCCAATCCCCGGCATCAACGAAAACACCGCATAGTCGTTCATCCACGGACTGCATTGGTGCACCTGCTGAAAGCCCCTGATGGTGTTGGCTTTATATTGGTATTTCCAGCCGTCACCGTTTTTACCGGTTTGGGCGGAAAAGAAATGGAGACCAAATGGCAGTCCGACGGTTGGATAAGTGTTCCCGTACGACAAGGCCCATTCGGAGTCGGTGCCTTGTAAGGTATTGACATACTTCACCAGATCGCGTTCCTGAGCAAACGACAATACGCAGCCTAAAAGCATAGTGGCCAAGCCCGCCGAAGACACCCTGATAATCCGATACATCTTATTCCTTTTCAAACCCTTGTTCATTTTCAAATCCATGTGCTTCTATTTAGCTGCCTGTTGCCCTGCCCCAGTTTTCATTAGGCTGGGGGCCCATGAATAATTCGAGTGTACCGCCGGCAACCATATCCTGAAAGTCGATGTAGCATTTATTGTACGGCTGCCCATTGAGCAATGCCTTTTGGATGTAGCAGTTCTCGGGCGAATTATCATGCGCGGTGATTTTAAACGTTGTCCCGTCGAAATAATCCGGATCGAGCGCAAACGACACTTCATCGAATAGCGGACTGGTTATTTCGTAGCGCGTAGTGCCGGGGCACGACGGATGGATACCGGACGCCGCCAAAACATACCAGGCCGACATCTGGCCCACGTCTTCATTGCCGACAATGCCTTCCACGGAATTTTTATACGCGGTCTCGCAGATATGGCGGGTCCATTTCTGCGTCAGCCACGGCGCATCCAGGTGGTTAAAGAGAAACGGAACGAGGTGCACCGGCTCATTGGCGTGGTTGTAATAGTCGTTCCACAGCATGTGTTCGGGTGTTTTCTCAAAAAAATCGGTCAGGTCGGCCAGCGCTTTGCTGGGCCCGCCCATCAACTCGATCATGCCCGGGATATCGTGCGGAACGAACCATCCCTGCTGGTAGGGGTTGGATTCGATGGTCCCGTACCATTCCGTCGTCCGGGCATTTTCAGGCCATTCTTCCCAAGAACCATCTTCTTTCTTGGGTCTGAACCATCCTTTTTCCGGATCGAAAACATGGCGGTAGGCCTGTCCTTTTTCGAGAAAAAGCTGTGCATCGTCGTGTTTACCCAGTCCGTTGGCCAGTTGCGAGATACACCAGTCGGTATAGGCGTACTCCAATGTATTGGAAATACTGAACGGAGGACCTGTATAACCTAACTTATCGTTGCCGAATAGCTGTGACGTATGGACGGCATATTGGTACGCTTTTTCGACATCGTAATCCCGGATGCCTTTTACATACGCGTCGGCCAGTACTGAAAGTGCCGGATTGCCGATCATGCAACCGGAATAGGCATTCAGCAACTCCCAACGCTCGAAATACCCCTTGCCCGATTCGTCGGCGAGTTCAATCAGCGAATTCAACTGGTCGCTGACCAACTGCGGATTGATGAGGGTCTGCAACGGGAATTGGCTGCGGAAGACGTCCCACCCACTGAAGATGGTCCGCCGCGTATAGCTTCCGCTTTCATGGATCTTTTGGTCTCCGCCCATATACCGTCCATCCACATCGGTATAGGTACGCGGGTCGATCATCGTGTGGTAAAGCGCGGTATAGAAAATCGTTTTTTGATCATCCGTTCCGCCTTGCACGTCGATGCCGGACAATGCGTTGTTCCACAAATCCGTCGCTTCCGCCCGCACCTGGTCAAAATCTTTCCCTTCTATTTCTTTTCTGAAATTATTTTCTGCCCCCGCTAAGTCTACAAACGAGATGCCTACCTGCAGCGTCACCTCTTCATTGGCATCGGTTTCAAAATCGGTGAAAAAGCCGAGGTGGTCGCCTTCCAATTCGGACTGCCCTTGGATGATTTCGGCCTTTTCCACGTGCCGTAGGTACCGTTCGCTCACCACGTCGTCGCGTTTGCGCGACCAGTCGTCGGGGATATCCGAGCGCCAGAAACCATAGTCAGCCAACGGCTTGCTGAAACGGGCATAGAAATAGACCGTATAGTCCGCCTTCCCTTCACCATCGCCCCAACCGCCACCTTCGGGCGTGCATTCCATCCATCCGTGTATTGTGTGGTCGTCAACCTTACGGATGTATTGCCGTACGGATGTGCCGCCCACGCGCCTGGCCAGATCGATCTGGATACGGGATTCCTGGCTTTCGGGAAACGTGAAACGGATCATCCCGCTATGCGGAGCGGCGGTGGTTTCCACGCCGACACCGTAGTCGGCCAACTGCACCGCATAATAACCCGGTTCGGCCACTTCCGATGCTTTATCGTAGCGCGAGCGGTACCCTTGGATGCTCCCGTCCTCCTTTCCGGCGATCGTTTTCAGTTCGCCCGTGGTGGGCATCACCAAAAAATTGCCGAGGTCGCCAAACCACCCCACCCCGCTCATTTGCGTAAACGCAAAGCCTTCGATGGTCTTGTGCTCGTAGCTGTACCCCGGACTGTTATCGCCCCCGGTGATTGTATTCGGACTCACCTGTATCATGCCGTATGGCGTCGTCGCTCCCGGAAAGGTCTTCCCCAAGCCGTGGTATACCCCAGCCTCGCCGACGCTGGTGCTCGCCCCGATGAACGGATTCACGAAATCCGTTGCCGCGGAATCTCCGCCCTGTGGCGTACCATTTGAGCATGCACCCAGCAACGCAAGCCACACCAACCCCAAGCCACTGTATACCTTCTTACCCACCATAACTAACTGACTCATTAACTTTTATTATCTTTTTTATCATTGAACGGCAACAAGTTCGATTTTACGTGTCTTGGGTATAGCCGCTTCGCGCATGGCTGCTACCAACTGGTCAATTTGATGCTGCCAAGCCTCCCGGACTGTGGGGAGCATGGCCTTGGCATACAGGTCTCTTTTGGCCCTTAGCCAGCCGTCTGTCGGCACGTGCTCATCCATCACGTTGATGGCGTGGCGGTTGTTGACATTCAACAGCCCCTTGGGCTGGAAGAAATTATATTGTACCCAAGCGTAATCCCTGAACCGGCGTTCAATCTCCCACCGCTCTTCATTCAGATACATCACGCTTAGCGCCTGCTGGTACTGCGGGGTCTGGCTTAACGCCGCCAGGTTTATCCCTTCGGCGAGCGCGTCGGCCGACCACTCGCCGATGACTTCACCGTCGATCAGCAACTGGTGGCGGCCCGACAGACCAGCCACCGCCAGCGTTTCCTGGTTCATCTCTTCCATGAAAGGAACGACATGCAATGCCTCATGCTGGCTTTTCTTGTTGCCCCAGCCACGTGCCACCGTATCCAGGGGATAAGGCAACGCATTGGCTTTGTAATCAAAGGAAATGCCTGTAGATGTCTTCTTGATGTGCGATACCTTGCAGTTGACAGCCGAAACCGCTTGCCGACGGGCGGCATCGACGGATAGTTGAGCCACCTTGTTGCCCGCGAGGCCCTGCGCTTTCAGGAACAGGTAGGCCATCACCATATGACCGTCGTTATCCGGATGGATGCGGTCATTACCACAAAGCGCGAAGGTTGGGTCCTGCTGCTGGATACGTTGGTTGATGTGTGTCATCGGCTGGTTCAGGTCAAAAAACTCCCAGCCATTCTCCCTGGCCGATGCCTCCTGGAAATCCACAATGCGGCGCATGGCCTTGTTTTTCCCCTTGAATGGCGTATTCTCTTCTATCACCGCTGTTTCGTCGTAAGGCGAGCTGCCCATCAATACGATCCGGGTATCGGTAAGTTCGCGGAACCGGCTTTCCATTTCCTGGTAGGCCTCATAACATTCCTTCACCTTTTCGTCGGCAAACTTGTCGGGCTCATCGCCATTGTATTCGAAATAACCCGAGTCATTCATGCCGAAGGTCGTGACCAGCACCGTGGGTCGTTTGCTGAACACATCGCCATCCAATCGCTTCACCATCTCGATGGCCCGGTCGCCCCCGATACCCGCATTGAGCACCGTTAGGTCCATTTCCGGGAACCGTGTCATATAGTAAAGCCAGATGTACGAATGGTAATGCCCGCCATCGGTAATGCTGTTCCCCAAGAAAACAACCCGGTCGTTATTTTTAAACGGGGTCAGTTCCTGGGCCGAGGCCGGTGCTGCCTGTAGGCAGAAGAGCGAAACGAACAAGCTTAGCCAGGTATTTATGGAAAGACGGTTCTGCATATCGGTACTTATCATTCAATGTTTATAATCAAAAAAGGTTAAGGGCAAATGTATATACCAAAGCGCCCACCTGTATGCACAAGTAGGCGCTTTGGTAGGTTATTTTTAGGATTTAAAAATATAATATACTTTTAATCAAAAGTTTACCTCTAGGTCATTTGAGGCAATTGGTAAACGCATGAGAACCTACCCGACAGGGAACGCACCCAGTTTTTTGACGTTTTCTTCAAAATGGTCGGGGTCGGTGGCGGCTTTTCCTTTCACTTTGCTTTTGTAGTTATAGATCGTCTGGATGGAATACCGTAGAAACGTAGCGATTTGATTGACGTCGGTTATGCCTAGTCGGATAAGCGCGAAAATGCGCAGCTCCGTGTTCAATTGGTTTTTCTTGAGCACGTACCGTTCGTCTTCCCTGAGCAACGCATTAAATTCCGCCACGAAATCCGGGTAAACCTCCAGGAAGGTACTGTCAAAGTCGGTGTAGAGCTCGTGTGCATCTTTTTCGAGGGTGGTGGTAGATGCGCTCAGCTTTTGCAGTTCGTCCAGTTGCCCGGCCTTGATCTTTCTGCTCACGTTTTTACGGAACTCATCCAACTTATCAAGATATACCGCGCATTGGTTGATGTAATACCCGATATAACGTTCCCGTATCAGGTTTGCCTCATCCAATCGGTGGTTGGTCGCTATCAGTTGGCCATTAATGGTGTTGAGATTCCTCCTTGCCCTCGATACCGTTTTGATCTGTTTATAAAGGAAGTATAACGTAACAATCAAGACAATCAGGAAAACACTGATCGCCAGCGCGTAGGACCGTAAGTTCCTTCGCTGTTGTTCGATTTTGGCCAGATAGGTCGCCTCAATGATTGGTTGCGTCCGTGCAATCACCGCATTCCGGAACCGCGAGTTGTAAAAATTGGCATCCTTAAGCGCTGCCTGGATATAATTGTAAGCCCGGTCTACCGCCCCTTTACCGTGCAAGTACATCGCCAAATTCAATAGCGATTCGTTTTCCTTTACGGCCAGCCGAACATCGGTTATGGCAGCAAGCAGCAGGTATTTTTCTTGGAGCAGTTGATTTCCGAGCGCCTTATGGATCATCGATAATCCCATCGCCGACATGGCATAGCCATGGGAATCGACCGGCTCATTTTTGAATAGCGCCAATTGGATCTCGGCAGATTTTTCAAATTCACCTTCCGCCTTCAGCCTGAACGACTTTTCTTTCAGGTACATATCCGAATCTTTGCCGAGCAGGTTCATCAGCGTATCGCGGCACCGGCTAATCGCTTCGAAGTGCACCCGGTCGTATTTCGGATTGTCTGTATATTTGATCAGGTTTTCATTATATCGGATATAACCCCAGCAATAATACACCTTCAAATGGTGTGGTAACTGATCGAATTCGATGGTGTCGAAAATTTCGAACGCTTGGGTAAACAAGCCGGATATCGACAGCACAAACGCTAACCGCAATCTGCTCTCATCGATAAACTCCTTGTTATTCAACTCATTGGCCAACTGGATATTCCGGTTGATGTAAGCTAATGCGGAATCGCATATAAACGACTGGTATTCGGCGATCAGCTCGTTGTTTAAGTGAAACCGTTTTTCTAACGACTGCTCCCGTTGGAGCCTCCGCTTTATCCCGTCGATTTTCTGTTCCTTTTCCGTTATATAGACGGCGCGTTTCGCAATGGTTTTATCCAATACCTGCAAGAGGGAATCGATTTCGGCCTTCTCTCCATTTGCAAAAGCGAACGTGCAGGAGCTTACTAACGAAATGAGGGCGAATAAAAGTCTTTTCATCTTTACTACCAATTGGTCGGCAAGTTGCTATGAAGGGCAAAGCTAGCGAAATATACGCGAAAGCTATAAAAAACTGGTTGCATCTGTTTTATTTAGTTACTGCTCGCTGCGCGAGGGGGTTTTTGTCGCTGGCCGCAAGGCTTTCCGTCGCTGGCCGCGACAGGGCTTGTTCTTTCTCCTTGGATGAGAAAGAACCAAAGAATCAAGGCTGTGCCGCATTTGTCGTTCCGGCTGCGCGCTGGTGCAATGGCGCGAACCCTAGGCCGCCAGCGCTAATGGCCTACCCGATGGCGGGGTTCCGCTTGTTTGAGTGGGTACCCCATCGTTGCTGCAACGCACCACCACGGCCTGCACGTCCAACTGCGCCGAGGCCGATCCTACCTCCGAACGGACGTTACTACCAGCATCCAGACGGAGCTACCACAGACTCCCATCATCATACCCATGGCGAAGCCATCCGTAGATACCATCCGAACGCGGACGGCCTAGCCTGCGGAGGCAGCAACCGGCAGCCATGCATGCCCCACCCGTATACCGGGCGAAGCCACCGTACATCCAGCGAACCGACGAACGAAGGGGTGGGTTGGTGTATGGGGGTGGCTTCGGTTTGCTGCAACGCATGCGGCAACGGGTTGCAACGGAGCAGGCAAGCCGAGCACTTTTGGTTACTTTTGGTGCCTCAACCTGAGTGTAGCGAAAGCATGAGCACCGTTAAAGCTAAACGAAATAGCGAATAAAGTAACATGCCCCCGCGGCATAGAGCGGAAAAAAGAAAGGAAGTCGCTTTAGCGACAAAAGAGCGGAAAAAAAGTCGCTTCAGCGACGAAAAAAGCAAGAAGAATTCACCTCTACGAGGAAAGCACGAAAAAAAGTAAGAAGAAGTCACCTCGACAAGAAAAACGCGATAACGAAAGAAAAAAACATCAATCAACCACTACCAAACTCTCCCACCGTTCCTTTCTAAAGAACCTCATCATGATAAGAAAACAAACCCACGCCATCACCGCTATCCCCCAAACGAGCCCCTCATTTGCAGCGAAGAAATAATGGACATACCCCAGCAGGCCAACAAACCCCGTCAGCAGCAGCGACACGACAAACCGTCCGCCGCCCTGTTTAACAGGCTGTGAAAACGGATATGCCTTGGTCATGAACAGCGCGATCAACAACGCCTCGATACTGCCGATGCCAGCGGCAAGCAGGGCGTCATTGATGATCCCGATACCCATCAGTGGGATACCGATGACAATCAACAAGGTAATATAAGGATAGAAAAACTTGGCGAGAACCGCTTTGAGCACACCGGCCATCAACTCGCCGGGTGCGTGTAGTGGTGCTGCATGGTACACCCAAGCCGCCTTGAACCTTTCGCTCTGCGAAATGGACTGGAAAACCGTCATCAGCGTGAATATCGACAGGTAAAACAAGACAATGAAGGTGCCTTGCTCGCGCATCTGTTCCAATTTGTCCATCAGTGAACCGCCTGAGCTCCCCGCATCGTCGCCGCGGCCAACAAAAAAGAGAAACACGAAATATACCGGCACAAAGCCTAGCGAGGGGTAAACTTTCTGTTTGAACTCCCTCGACCGGCCCGTGATGAGCCACACGAGGCTAAACCCGGCGCTTTCCAACGGGCCCCGGCTAAACAGTGTCCCCAGCCTATCGCCAAGGGACCGTTTGGCAGCAGCGCCATGGGCCACCGTAACTGCCGTATCGCTCCCACCGGCCATCGCGGCAAGCTTGTCATTGAATCCGGCGGCGAATATCCTGACCACCAACCACAACGCGATCAACGGGGCCAGCACGGCCAACGTACCGAGCACCACCACCCCTGCCGAAAACGGGGGCATAACCAGCTGTTGGAGCGAAGCGATCCACACCGGGGGCAATAGCCACGTGGCAGGCGCCGACTCGATGCGCAGTTGCTGTACCCATTCACTGCGCAGCAGCGTCGGACCCAAATAATAGGATGAAAATATAGCCACCGAAAATACGACCTGAAAAATCGATACCGTATCCTTCAGCCGCTGTGCCGAAAGCCACTTCATCATCATCAGGTAGAAAAGGTTGACCAAGAGCAGGGTGAGAATGCCGGTGATGATCGTTTGCACCACGAAAAGGGCTCCGGCAATAATGCCGTTGACCACAACCGCGTAAATCAGGCCGGGCAAAGCGATACCGGTCAATAAGCCCAGCAGGAGGATACCGATATGCAGGATACGGCTCACCGAAAATGTCCGGTCGTCTACCGGTCGCGGCACGATGATGAATTGATCGCGCGTATCCAGCAGGATGGTCGAAAACTCGCTGATCAGCATCAACGCCAACACGCACATCAACGAGAAAAAATAAAAGGAACCCGCCACATAGGCATCGTCCAGGATGAAGTAATAAACCAGCAGCATGGCCCCCATCAGCATCATCACAACGGGCTGCAGGAAACTTGTATTCGACGGCTTCTTCTTTGCGCCGGCCAGCCAGGCCATCATCGGCCTGCGTTTATCCATCTCCAGTTTGACCTGCAGAATCAAACGGAGTTTTTCGAGATCGACACCCAAGTGTTTCCATAGGAACGTGGGGAGCAGCAGGATTCGGAGGATCAGTTTATTCACGTGGTTTCCGTACTATTGTTCATCAAGGGCCGAAATGATCTGAGCAGCATCATTATCGGCATCCGCCCGGCCCGTAAGCCGTGAAAAAACGCGTTCCAAGGTTTCACCATGTTCGTGCTTCAGGGAGTCAAACGTTCCATCGGCCACAATCGCGCCATCATTGATGAGCAGGATACGGTCGGAAATTTTCTCGACCACGTCCATCATGTGCGAACAGTAGAAAATGGTTTTCCCTTCTTTGGCCAGCAGGGATATCATTTCCTTTACGGTGATAACGGCATTGGCATCCAAGCCCGCCAGTGGTTCATCGAGCATGATGATGCGCGGGTTATGGATGATCCCCGCGATGAGCAGCACCTTCTGCCGCATGCCTTTAGAAAACGTATCCATGCGTGTATGCAGCCGATCACCGAGGCCGAAGCTGGCCAACAAGCGTTCTGCGCGACTGCGGATTGTCAGCGCCTCCATGCCGTACAGTTTCCCCACGAAGTCGAGGTACTCCAGCGGGGTGAGCACATCATAAAGTTCTGCATTTTCGGGCACGTATCCGATCTTGGCTTTTACGGCGAGCGCATCGGCCCGCAGGTCGATGCCATCCACGGTCACCGTACCTTTGAAATCGGCGATGAGTCCACAGAGTATTTTCACGGTGGTCGACTTCCCCGCGCCGTTCGGCCCGATGTAACCGATAATTTGGCCCGGATAGATATCGAGGTCGATGCCCTTAAGAATATGCTTGCTGCCGTACCATTTTTCGAGGCCGGTGATACTGATGATGGGTTGCGTTTCTTCCATGGTTACCTTTCGCAAAACGATGGCGTAAAGCTACTATTTTTTCGGGCGATGTGGATAACCGTTACTACAGCACGAGCAATGCCCTTCTGAATGCCTTATTGCCGGGTTAAAACATCACCTGCGGACAGTAAACCTTATACCGGTTGTTGAGCAGGAAACCCAGTACCACCTCGTGGCTGCCGTGCGCCAGCGTGCGTACCGGACCGGTGTTGAAATCGTACGAATAGCTCAGGTTGAACAACGCGCTGATGTTGATTCCCGCCAGGGCCGAAAACGATTCGTGGTTTCGGTAGCCGCCACCCACCCAGAGACGGTCGCGAAAGGCCAGTTTCAGGTTATAATCGCCCACGAACGGCATACGTGCCATTTGTTTGAACAACACCGACGGTACCAGCGCCATATCGTTGCCCAGGTGCAGCTTGTAGCCCGCGGTGAGGAAAAATTGCTGGTACCCCCCCATGCGCCGGGCATTGTCGGAGAAGGCCAGCGGGTTGCCCAGCAGATGCTGGGCAGAAAGGCCAGCAAAAAAGCGTGCACCGTAGAGCCACAGGCCAAGGCCCAGATCGGGCGATGTGCGGCTGTCGGCATAGTGAGCCAGTACCGGATCGCCAGCGCCGTCGATTCCAGCCATATCCAGTCGCACCTGTGATAACCCGGCGTTTAGACCTGCAGAAAGGTTGATGGTTTCCGTAACGCGCAGGTGGTACGCATAAGCCAGCAGCACGTCCGTACGGACAAACTGCGCAGCGCGGTCGTGTTGCAAAATAATGCCCGCGCCGTGGTGCGGTTCCGAGGCGCGGTACCGATGGCTGTACCCCCGGCTGTATGGGTTGTAGCCCCCCTCCCCGAAAGAGGCGGCACCATCTTGGATGTGCCGGGCACCGATCGGTAGGTGAGCCGAGAGGTATGCGGTCTGCGGTGCCCCTTCCAAGCCGTGCCATTGGCTGCGCCCGCCGAGCTTTACATCGGCATAGCGCTCGATGCCTGCGACGGCAGGGTTCATTAGAAATCCGTTGAAGATGTATTGGGTATGCTGCGGGCGCTGCTGCGCACACAGCGTGGATGCCATGCTAAGCCAAAGAAGTAATATGCCAATTGATGGAATCTTCGGTTTCATTGATTTATAATTGCCGTACAGCGGCAATTTACAACGCGATCCTCATATTTGCAAGCGTGTGGTTGTATTCATGGTGTAACCAACTACTGGGCCGAGTTGTCAAACCCACATAAAAACCGTACACTTACCCGATGAAGAACCATATCCTCTTTTTTATTATCCTTTCTTTAACCTTCTCCGGCGCATTTGCCCTTGAAACAGCTACCGCCCGGCATAAAAAAGACAACCCTTCGAATCTGCACTATAAAGGCGTGGACTATTACGCTGGCGATACCATTCGCGGATATAAGGATTATGTTTATCTTATTGTGGGCGACATGGGCAGCCCATTACTCTTGGGGGTTCCACATGATGGCGTAGAAAAAGGGAGCCCGGAAATCCCCGAGACGGGGACAACCGGCCGTGACATCCACACCGGGCCATTCGCGGAAGCGATTGCCATGCTTTTTGAAAAAGATACCCAAATGAAACCATGGGTGATGGTCAATGCCATCCATCGCAAAAGAGTGGATCCCAACACCTATCCCGACAAGCTTCATGAACGCTACACCGATCCGGAAGCCATAAAAACGTATCACAGTTACCACGAGCTGTTGCTCCTCGCCAGAAACACCCTGGCTAAAAACCGTCAAGGTGGCAATGGCGCCTTGTTTTTAGATATACATGGCCATGCGCACCGATATCAGCAGGAAGAGGCATATACCTCCGTGTTAACCGGCGAGGAAACAAAGAGCAGGTATATCTTCCAGGTAGACGTGGGGTATGGGATATCCAATTATTCGCTTACTCAAGACGATGCGTACCTGGATCATTTGGCGGATTCATCCAGCATTTTCTACCTTTCAAAAGCGCATCCGGACGTTCCGTTTTCGGAATTGATACGGGGGGCCAACAGTTTCGGCGGTCTGCTCGAAGCGGAAGGTGTGATCGCTGTGCCCAGCGATAAGATGACACACCTTGAAAGGGACGAACACCTCTTCGGATCGACATCGAACGGCGAACCCAAGCGAAGGCCCTACTTCAACGGCGGGTATTGCACCCGGAAATACGGCACCATTCAAAAAGGCAAGACCATCGGTTTCGACGATAACATCATTTCCATCCAAATAGAGACGCCGGGAATCAACGTGCGAAACAATGCCGCGATACGCGAGCGTTCCGCACACCAATTCAAGGAGGCGTTGGTTAACTACCTGAACCACTGGATGGGGTATTCATTCTAATAAAAAAACGGGCTTTCTCCCCTGAAGGAAACAGCCCGGCACTTTTCAGGGCACCCGGCAAGGTGCCCCCTCCCACTAAAGGATAATGGTAGTCAGCGTTTCACTGAAATGCGGGGTCGGATTGACACCGCTACCCACGTAGGCCGCACGGAACTCGTACTGCTGATAGCTTTCGAGCCCTTCCAGCGTCACGCGCGAATGGCTTGCCATGGTGGTGGTCCACTCTTCCGTTCCCACCGGCCGGTGCTCAAACCAGTATAGGCGCACGTTGCGCTGGTACTTCACGCTCAAATGGGCCATACCCGAACCCGGCGTATTATACTTCACGCGGAAGTCGGCAACGTCCGGCATGTTGCCAGCGCCCTCTGCAGGTTTCCGAACGCCGAAGCCGGCACTCAGGATAATGGCCCTGTCGCCGGCGGCAACCTGCTCAACATAGAGGGCTAAACCCCGCAATGTAAACTCCAATTGCGCGCGCTTTTGGTTTTTAACTTCCACCCGGTAACGGTCGCCCAGCGCAGCTTCAGCCAACGCGGCACGGTATTCCTCCAGATCGGTTTCCAGCACCGTGAGTTCCGGTGTGGGGGTTGGGAAACTGGCGTTCCCGGTCATCTTTGTAAATACGTTTTCAGCCTCCGTGTCTAACTGGGTGTCTGAAAAGTTTTTGAAATTGTAGATTGTCATTGACATGATCGTTAAAATTTTAATGTTAATAATGAAGTTATGTCGGCCCAGGTCTCTGTGGATGGTGAAGTGCATGGAGGGCCCCGTGGCGCAACGGCCTCCATAATCCCTATACGGATTTGCCTAAACCCTACATGGATTTGCCCAACCTCTACATGGTTTCGTTCAAACCGGATACGTGCCGGCCCATACCCAAGTACGGAGGGCCTAACCCCTATATGGATTTGACCAATCCCTATATGCATTCGCCCAACCCCTACATGGGGTTGTCCAAACCGGATAGGAGCCAGCCCATACCGGAGTGCCGAAGTCCTAACCCCTATATGGATTAGCCCAACCCTTATATGCATTCGCCCAAACCGGATAGGTGCCAGCTCAAACCGGATAGGTGCCAGCCCATACCGGAGTACGGAAGGCGTAACCCCTACATGGATTTGTCCAACCTCTATATGCATTTGCCCAAACCCGATATGCATTCGTCCAAACCGAATACGTGCCAGGCCATACCCAAGTACGGAGAGGCTAACCCCTACAAGGGGTTGCATAAACCGAATAGCGATTCGGGTAAACCAAATAAGAGGTTGTACAAACCAAACGCGTTCGGGCCGAATACCCATGCTATTCATTCTTACCTTTTCCATGTTCATATTATCTTCTCTTTGCATACTGCATTGCGTTGTATAAGAACAAATTACTACGAAAAGGAAGGCGGCGTTAGGAAGATAGGGTACGGTATAAAATTTACCCGCGCCCACTTTATACCCTTTTCCGATATTATGCACGGCAAAAAGAGGAATACACGGTACATTTACCGTGTACCAGCAAGGTGATACCAGAAATAGATAAATATATCTATTTGTTTTTCAGTTCTTTGCGATATTCACTTGGAGTTCGCGAAAATTTTTCGCGGAAAAGTGTCGAAAAATGGCTCGAATCGGCGTAGCCAACGAGGTAAGCAACGTCGCGGATGGGAGTATCCGTAGTACGGAGCAGACGGGCAGCTTCGTTAAGCCGGAGGAGATTGATGTAGGGTATGGCCTTGAAGCCACGGCGCTGGAATACCTTCTTCAAACCTTCTACGGATAGGTTCACCGCATCGGCAATAACGGCGTGGCTGAGCTGCGGGTTACGGAAGTTTTCCTCGATGTAGTCGGCCGCTCGCCGGAACTGCGTTTCGGTCTGTTTATCGGGATCATCGCCATACTGTTCAATGCGCTCGGCATACAGCCGCATGAGCCGTACAAACTGCAATTGCACGAACCGGTGCCGGTCTAACCCCGTGCGGTCGCAGGTACGGATGGCCTCCAATATCCGGAAATCTTCCTCCGACACGCGGTAGTATTGCCAAGGGTCGGTTTCCCAATCGTCCGGCACATTCCTGAGTCTGGCCAGCGGCGGCAGCTCTTCGATCAAGGTTTCCAATAAGCCGTGGGAGCAGGCCACATAATAGGACTGATGCACACCCGCATTCGCAAAAAGGCGGTGCCGTCCGGAGGGCACCGGGCACCCCGACTGATCATGCGGGTTGGGAGCAATGGCGTCGCCGTAGCCGCTGATGGCCAATTGGTTGTTTCCCGCCAGGGAGTAGCCAATGACGATGCAATCGTGGGAAGCATACCACCTACCCCACGTGGGGCCGTTGCAGATGAATTGTATAAAGCCGAACGAAAGCCCGAAGCTCGGCAGTGTTTCATGGATGAAATACGTGGCCCGGTTGCGGTAACCCACGGCCGGCAACAGTGGTGGCACCAATCCGCCGGGCGGGTCCATGAGGAACCCCGTGTCTTTGCGCATGGGGTTACTAAAGCTGAACGAAAGGGTAGGATACATTTGGCTTGGCGTTGTGATTTAGCGGATTCTTCAGGCGCGCCGCGGCGTACCATGGCAGGGTAAACCGGTCGGAAAGACGCACGGAAGGGGTTTTCTGATTCGGTGAATTGTTGAAGCACAGGATGTTGATCTTTCCCATAGGCTATCAAAGGTACAAAAACTTACCGTATCCCCTTTCCCTTGACCCCACTTCACATTAGGCGTAAAACGAATATGAACAAAATGAACAAAACTTCCGCAAAACACGCTCGTTACCTTTGCAGCACAGATACTTTTGCACATGATTAACGCTTAAACAATAACCTAACTTTTTAGGGACTGCATCTACCGCCTTATTTTTCTAACACTGCCTATGATTTGATATGTACCATCACGCTACATCCAACCCGCTTTCGCGCCTACGTTTTCTCGTGGCCTGCGCCGTGCTGCTGCTCGGAGCGGTGAAGGAGGGGTATGGGCAAAGGGTGTATGCGAATAGTACGCAAATAAGCCCTAAACAAAGTCCTTTAGGAATTGTCTTATCAGAGGTTACCAATCCCGACCGAGCGATAGATGAAGATAATCTAAATAATTTCTCTTCATTAAACAGTGTCTTAGGGGCCTTAGGTGTAGTAGGTAGTGCCTCTCAGAATTTGCAATTCGTGGGCGACAATGCGTTTGATCCATTACGTCCTACACCTATCATGATCAAATTTGGGAGCGGATCATCCTTACTTGGTTTAGTAAGTGGTATAAGCTTACGATTTACCGATAACAGCTTAGAAAATGAAGTAGGGACAAATTACACCGATGCTTCTCTTCTCTCTCTTTTGAACGGCAGCACGGCCAGTGAGGTAATACTGCCGATACCTGCCAGCACGACTGATTACGACGGCATCAGATTAAAAATTAGCGCAGTTGTGGGGCTGAGTTTATCGGCCCAACTGTATTACGCTTTCTATATCACCCCCCCTCAAATAGATAATAATGAAATCTATCGTTGCGACGACGAAAGCGGACAAATAACTATCAGCAACTTTCAAGCGGGGTACACTTATCGATTATTTACAGACGAAATTGGCGGAACCGAAGTGGAGGCTGCCGTATCGACAAGTTCAATATTAACAATTCCTCCCACCATTGTAAGCGGGGAATATTGGGTTGAAGCCCGAGAAAACGACATCTACCCTTCAGCAAGAACCAAAATCACGCTTGTTAGAAATAACGTGACCGGCGGCGTTATAACAGCAGACCAAGCGCTTTGCGCAAACGTCACGCCTGCCCAGCTATCTGAAACGACACCATCCACGGGGCCGGGCACCTTGACCTATCAATGGCAGCGCAAAACGACAGACGACTATACAGATATTCCCGGTGCTTCTTCACCCTCCTATGCCCCTCCTATTTTGTCTGAAACAACTACGTATCGAAGGAGAACCAGATCGACTGATGGTACGCACCAGTGCGACGCCTTCAGTAATGAAATCACGATTACGGTTTATCCCGTTCCGACCATTTCGCTGAACGCCTCGACTATACGAGCTTGTCAGGAAGACGATGAGGCCAATTTCCCCTATAGCACAGTAACGAACACGCCCGTATCATATAGTATTCATTGGAACTCTACTGCTCGAGCAATGGGCTTCCAAGACGTATACAATGAGACGCATAATTTTTCAGATGCTGGTGGGAGTATACCGATTTCTATCCCGCCCGATGCGTTAGAAGGAACCTATCAAGGCGTTTTGACGATAAGAAATTCACTTGATTGCACGAGCGCTGGGCAAACGTTGATAATTAATGTGCTGCCAAAGCCCACAGCTCCCGACTTGAATATAAATCCCAATTCACAATATTAATTCGAAAACAAAAATATAAAAACAACATGTTATGAAGACTACAAGTAAAAAATTGACAACCGCAGCCACGCTGCTGTTTTCGTTAGGCGTATTAGCCGTTAATGCACAGGTCACACCGGTCACTCCGACTACCACGAATGCGAGGCTTTTCTGCAACGGGTCTGATCTTAACCTGGGCGCACCTCCCACCCCGGGAACAGAATGGATGGTACGATACAGCGAAACCTCTGGCAACGAAACCCCGGAAATAACTCTAACGCTAACGGGAGGCACCTCTATTCCAGCTGCCGAATTAGAGAGCGGCTACTACTACATAAGTACCGTTGGAGACGCAAGCAATCCCGAAATTTGCGAATCTGAATGGGTAGAGGTTCCAGTCTACGTATTTGAACCCCTCACAGTGAGTTTCACCGCAGCGGACTACTGTATAGAGGACGCCAGTACTCAGAATTTTACAGCAACTGTTGAATCAGATGATGAATATGGGAATGTCGCGTATCAGTGGTATACAGTCGACGGCACCACCGAAACGGCCATTCCGGGAGCGACAAGTGCTACCTATGCGCCCGATACCGAAATTGCAGCTGGTACAACAACAACTTATCGTCTAAGGGCCGGTTATTCCGTTGGAGAATTGACTTACTGCTCAGACACAGATGAGCAAGGTGTTACAGTCCTTGAAACACCAGGAACGCCGGTCATTACCATTACTGGTGAAGCTCCCGGCGAAACATTGTAACTAGCAATAAGTGGTGAACCCTGCGCATCGTCAGAATAACCGATGCGTTGGGGTTTACTATTTCAGCAGCTCTGGCTACTAAGCAGAGTCTATTGATGCTCCGCGCTTATGGAAAAAATTTGCCTCATAGCCTGGTTTATTATCGCATTGGCTTTCATCGGCCATGCCCAAGAACAGACTGTGCATATTGCCCAAGGCAGTTCAGTTACCCTTACCGCTGCGTCCACAGGCGCAATCGGGTATTTGTGGTATCTAAACGGTGAGCCGATAAATGGACATCACGATGCCGCTATCACGGCTTCTGAACCGGGCATCTATACAGTGATTGGTTTAGGCCACAGCTGCAACTCCGACCTTTCCGACCCGGTCGAAGTCATCGTGGATCCCACCAGCGAACCGGTTACCGTGGACATGCAGATCCGTAATGCGCCCGACCGGCAACTGGCCATGATCAACGAGCTCATCAGCTACCAACTCGTGGCCACAAACAACGGTACCCATACCGCAACGGGCGTGGTCGTTACCGCCAAATTGCCGCTGAACGTGGATTACGAAACCGCGTTGGGCAACTACGTGGGCGAAGTGACCTATAGCGCCGCCACACGGGAAGTGACCTGGACACCGGGCGACATGCAGCCCGCACAGTCCGAAATACTCACCATCACCGTGCGGGCAAGGGACCCCGGCATGGCCACACAACTGGCATTGGTGACCAGCATCGAGCCCGATAGCAACCCCGACAACAATGAGGCGCTGGCAACCGTAGAGGTCATTGCCCTGGAGATCCCGAATGGCTTTACCCCCAACGGCGACGGCCTGAACGACCGCTTCGTCATCCGTGGATTGGAATTCTATCCCGAAAATCGCTTGCTCATCTTCAACCGATGGGGCAATACGGTGTATACCGTACAGCCGTATAATAACGACTGGGACGGCACCAACCTGGGCGAAGGGACATACTACTACATCTTCGAAATGCGCCTCAATAGCGGCCATTGGCAAACATTCAAAGGGTTTGTGACGATTGTGCGGAATGTGAATAAGTAGTTGAGCAAGTTGCTTATTCTTAGTTTTTTGAGTACATTTGTTATTTACAAACGTCTCTAAAATGACATTAAAACAGGTTTTAACCGTAAAAGACAACCTTCTGATCGTAAAACTCCCCCCCCGTTTTACGCCGGGCAAACGTGTGGTTGTGACGGTTGAAGATGAGCAAAAAGTCAATCGGAAGCAAAAACTAGCATTATTAAAGAAATCTACTAATGATCCGTTGTTCCAAAGCGACATACAGGAAGTAGCGAATGATTTTGATCCTATCGATGACGAATCGATATGAAGGTTAACCGATGGGGAATTTTTCGGGCGAACCTAGACCCGGTTATAGGTTCCGAACAAGGGAAAACGAGGCCTGTTTTGGTAATAAGCGACAATGAAATCAATTCATTGTTGAATTGTGTAAATGTCATCCCCATTACAAGTAGAAAAACAGGCCGGACCGTCTATCCGAATGAAGTACTACTTGCCGAAGGGGCTTACAACCTACCGAATTCATCGATCATACTTTGCCATCAGATCCGGACATTGGACAAACGAAGGTTATCACACAAATACGGTGATATTGAAGATACGACGTTACAGACGGAAGTTCTTGATGCGCTTTCTTTTCAACTCGGACTTTAAGCACTTCGGCGGGAAACATTGTCAATCAATCGGGAAACACCGGAACTCCAAAAAACAGATGCCAAATGCTAAACTTACAAACGATGAAAAATATTTTGATAATAATAACGGGGTGCCTCATGCTGATGCAACCCGGCTTTGCAAGTGCAGCCGAAAAACCGATACTGAAGGCGGGCGACCTCGTGGTATGCGGCGACGATAAGGTGCTTGTTTACGATGGACCGGCTGCGCGCCGTGGCGCGGCCATGCTCAAGTGGTCATGGCAGGCCAGCGAGGCCAAAGGCCAGCTGCCCGAGGAATATTTTGGGATGCTCCGGTCGTTGGACGACTGTAAGCCGGTAAGCGGCAACAGCCAACTGCTCATTACCTCTTCTTCCGGCGCTACCCTGCTGCTGGATATCGCCAGCAAGCGGGTGCGCTTCTATGCCAAAACACCCATGGCCCATTCGGCCGATCTACTGCCCGGTGGCCGCATCGCCGTAGCCAACTCCACCCACGCCGCAGGCAATAGCCTGGAACTGTATGACGAGCGCACCCCCGAAAAGGTACTGTACAAAGACACCTTGTATTCGGGGCATGGTGCGGTTTGGGTCAATGAGCGGCAGGAACTCTTTGCATTGGGGTTCGACAGCCTTTTAGTATACCGGCAGCGCGATTGGGGTACCGACCATCCGTCGCTCCAAAAGGTGCGGGGTTATGCCTTACCAGACGACGGCGGGCATGAGCTCTCGCCCACCGCCTCCGGTCAACTACTCGTTAGCACCCACCACCACGTGTGGCTCGCGGATATGCAAACGGGCGAATTCACGCCGTTCGAGCCGCTGAAAAATCACAATAACATTAAGTCGGCCAACTACCACGCCTCTACCGGCGCACTGGTTTACACCGTTGCCGAAGAAAGCTGGTGGACACACCATGTATATGGCATCAACCCCAACTTCCAGATCGACGTGCCGGACATACGGGCTTATAAAGTGCGGGTCGTGCAATAACGAATCGGGTAGACAAACGCTTACTTCTACTTGGTGGTCACTTCAACAACCCCTTTCTTACCCTTATCACCATATTTATCCGTTGCACCGGTACCCTTCAGTACGTTTATGGCTGAAATGGCTTCCGGTGGAAAGTCATCAAGATCCGCCACCGTCGATTCTTTCCCGTCGATGACGATCAAAGCGCCGTTGAAACCATTCGCAGCGGTAAGCGTATCCAGTTGGCGAACTTCCGCCTGTTGTGCTTTCTTCTTGCCGATACCGACAAATACGATCTCATCGCGGTCCGTGGTATCCGCTTGGGCCGCATCCTTTTGCGCCTTCGCTTTGGTGGTGATGAGGACGACACCATGGGCACCCCGCGTTCCGTAAAGTGCCGTGGCCGCGGCGTCTTTTAGAATACTGATGCTTGCTATCGTGTTGGGGTCAATCTTGTTGTTGATGTCAAACCCTCTTTCCAGCTCCTTGCCGTCCAATATCACCAAAAGCATACTTCCCATATGCGGAAGCTGCCCCATAATCTCGGCCATCGACATTTTGCGTTTGACGTTGGTTGTATCGACAACGGCTGCGCGCACATCACTATCCGAGGCATCCGAAATTTCCGGCAGGTAAGCCGCGCGGCTCATCGTGAAAAACAATACAGAAACGGCGATAACGGGCACGGCCAACAGGTACTTACCCAAGTGCAACCGTGAAGAGCTTTTTTTATTCATCATCATAATACGTGTTTTTAAATGGTTGAAATTGAAACCCTGGGCGATGTCCGGATAAGCTTCCAATCGCTGACCCGCGCCCAACAGGCTGTATTGGTAGGCTTGCTTGTCCACCCCGCTGAGCAGTACGCTGCGGTCGGTAAGGAACTCGAGGTTTTCTCGGATGGCATGGCGAAGCAGCCACATGGCCGGGTTGAACCAGCACAGCACACTACCCAGTTCGCCCAGCAGCACATCCACCGTGTGCAGCTGCCGCACGTGCACCTGCTCGTGCTTGAAGATTTCCGTCAGCTCGCCGTCGGCGTGGTTATGTACATTCACATAGGTATTGCGCCAGAACGAAAACGGCCGGATAGGGGCGAACACCTGGCGGTAAGGTATCCAATGCCACGTGGCGGCGCGCGACTGCCCATGGAGGCGCCGTAAACTGAACAGGCGGATAACGAACCGGCCCGCGAACCATACCGTGCCGAAGACCACGACCCCCACCAGCAAGGGCCATCCGTCGAATGCTGCCGCAGGCACCTGCTCCCAGTCGGGGATGAAATACACCACCTCGCCCGGCAGCTGCTGCACCGGGGCTTCAACGAATACCGACAGATCGATCAGCGGATAACTGCATGAAAAAAGCAGCGCGAACAGCAGGTAAAACCGGTTGAGCGTGTAAAACGTAAGCCTGCGCAGCAACAGCCTGTACCCCAAGTAAAACAGCACGAGGGCGAGGTTGGCTTTCAGCAAGTAGAGGATGCTATCGGGCATGGCTATTGATTTTGTCCGTTCTTAATCATATCGCGAATCTCGTCGAGCTCTGCAGCACTGATTTTCTCTTCCTTGGCGAAGAAACTCACCAGCTCCTTGTACGAATTGCGGAAGTAATGATTCACAAATCCGTTCATGAAGGCTTTCTTGTAATCTTCCTCGGCAATCTGTGCTTCGTAACGATTGGCGTTGGCATACCGTACGGTTTTCACATAACCCTTGCTTTTCAGCTTCGCCAGCGTCGACGCCAACGTGGTGTAGGGCACCTTCTCCCCCTCCATGCTATCCAACAGCTCCTTGATGAAACCGCCGTTGTTGCGCCACACCAGCTGCATGGCTTCTTCTTCTTGTAATGTTAATTTATCCATACCTATTACGATTTGAAAGTAAAACTACGAATTATTCGTAATAACCAAAAAATTTTGTTCGCTTTTTTTATGACAGCCTATTGTTTGCCTATGATTACCGCCGCGTTTAGTGTATGTTTGCACCGATGCAGGACTTTAGCGCACAGCTACGTAAATACATGCCGGCTTCGGCTGCGCCGGTCATCTCGCGTTGGATCAACGACAGCGGGTGCCTGTTCCGCATCAGCCGGGGCCGCACCTCGAAATTCGGCGATTACCGGCCGCCGCATGGCGACAAGGGGCACCGCATCTCGGTGAACCATAACCTGAACCTCTATGCGTTCCTCATCACCACGGTGCACGAGTTCGCCCACCTGAAAACATGGAATGCCTACAAAAATAAGGTGAAACCCCATGGACCGGAGTGGAAGTCCGATTTCAGGGAGCTTATGCGCCCGTTCATCCAATCGGGCTTGTTCCCCGACGATATCCAGCAGGCCATCGTCCGCTACCTCGACAATCCGGCGGCATCCAGCTGCACGGACCTGCAGCTGTACCGCACACTGAAACGATACGACACACCGGACGGAGCGGCACAAACCGTGGAGCAGCTGCCCGAAGACACGGTCTTTGCACTGAAAAACGGCCGCGTATTCCAAAAAAAGGAACGGATAAGGAAACGCTACCGATGCATTGAGGTAAAAACCCAACGGATATACCTGTTTAGCCCGATAGCGGAAGTGATGGTTGTTGAACACCGGAAAGCGGATGGCGATTAAATAATTATTCCGTACTTTAGCGCCTATTAGACAACAGGTATAAGACGATAGACACAAGACACTTTCAGCTAAGTACTAAATACTAAATACTAAACACTAAAAAAATGTACACCGGATTCAAACACTTACACTCCACACTCGCTTACGTGCTGTTGGCGGGATTGCTCGTCTCCATTCTCTATGTCCTTTTTGCCTACCTGCAAAACAAAGGGTACAACCGCAAGATGGCGCTGCTAGGGTTGATATGCGCGCACGTGCAATTCGTGGTGGGCTTGGTCATTTATTTCATTTCGCCGTTGGGCATCCAAGCAGCCTCCGGCGAAGCCATGAAAATCAGCCTCTCGCGCCTGTACTTCCTCGAACACCCACTCATCATGTTGGTGGCCATCATCCTGATTACCGTGGGGTATTCAAAGGCTAAACGGCTCACCATAGCTAAAAAGCAGAACGGCACCGTACTGGCGTTTTACCTCATCGCGCTGGTGCTCATCCTCTCGCGCATCCCTTGGCACGTGTGGCCTGCGGGGATGGCCGGATAGGATAAATTAGGTTTTCTTCTGGATTTATGCTAACTTTATCGTGTGTTTGCGAAAACACCGATGATAACCGTTGTTGCCGTTTATGAAATTCATGCAGCGATCTCGCTGGTTTATAGAACTATCCAATAATATAAAGCAATGATCATGAAGTCCGTTAAGCACATCCTCCACAATAAACCGACTGTCGTACACGCGGTAAGTCCCGACGCTTCCGTGCTCGAAGCGCTGAAAATCATGATGGAGAAAAACATCAGCGCCCTCCTGGTGATGACCGAAAACGAGCAGTTGAAAGGGATTTTTACCGAACGGGATTACGCCCGTAAAATCATCCTGCAGGGAAAATCATCCAAAGATACGGCAATCAGCGAGGTGATGACGAGAGACCCGCACACCATCACACCGGATGAAGCGATTGATCAATGCATGCAGCTGATGACCAACAACCATTTCAGGCATTTGCCCGTATTGGAGGGTACCTTCGTAGTCGGCATTATTTCCATTGGCGATCTGGTCAAATCGATCATTGAGGACCAACAACAGACCATCTCGCAATTGCAAAGCTACATTACGAGTTAACAGGAAGTCGTTTAAGGGGAGTTCTCGTTATTTAATGATCCGGAACACCACGCGGAACACGATGAGCCAACCGATGGCCAATAAGACCCAAGATATACCGGAGAGCAGGGCGGAGTCTTGAACAAACCGTAAAAACGTACCGACCAAGCCTATCGCTACGGCGATAGCCAGTGTAACGTAATAGTGGGTTTCATTTGCGTTGTTTATGGTTTTCCGTGCTGGTCGCTTTTCTACTGTCGTTGACATGATAAATAACAATTTGCTGCCAAAATTAGCTAAAGTTGCTTTGATTTACAACTATATTTGTTTGAAATAAAAAACACCAGGTCTTTGATATGAGATGATTTTCTTTCTTGTGCCGCTCTATGCCGCGGGGGCATGTTACTTTATTCGCTATTTCGTTTAGCTTTAACGGTGCTCATGCTTTCGCTACACTCAGGTTGAAGCACCAAAAGTAACCAAAAGTGCTCGGCTTGCCTACGCCGTTGCAACCCGTTGCCGTCTGCGTTCAGCTGTTATCTTAGGATGGCTTCGCCCCAACGCATCCCGTCCCGCGCATGCTCGCCATGGGGTATGATGTGATCGGTGTTGAAGCATAGATTGGAGCGTAGATAGGTCTGTGATAGCTGCGTTTGGGTATTTGTAATCTCATCCATTCGGAGGCAGGATCGGCCTTGGCGCAGTTGGACGTGCAGGCCGTGGTGGTGCGTTGCAGCAACGATGGGGTACCCACACCAACAAGCGGAATCCCGCCATCGGGTGGGTCACGGGTGCAGGCGGCCTAGGGTTCGCGCCGTTGCACCAGCGCGCAGCCGGAACGACAAATGCGGCACAGCCTTGCCCTTTGGTTCTTTGGGGCAAGTCAAAGAACAGCGCCCTGTCGCGGCCAGCGACAAAAAGCCTTTCGCAAAGGCAACCAGCACCTCGCGCAGCGAGCAACCCATAAAACAGCCCTTCAATAATTCAGATTGCCGTCCTTATTTATTACCTTTGGAATTCCAAAAAAATCATTGAAATGGCTTTACAAGACACCATAGACCAAGCAATCAAGTCGGCCATGCTGGCCAAAGACAATAGCCGCCTCCGCGGCCTCCGTGCCATCAAAGCGGCTATCCTACTGGTCAAGACCGAAAAGGGGCCTTCCGAAACGCTGACCGAAGCAACGGAAATCAGCGTACTGCAAAAGCTGGCGAAGCAACGCCGGGAGTCGGCCGAAATCTACCAGCAGCAAAGCCGCGACGACCTCTACACCATCGAGATGGAAGAATTGTCCGTCATCGAAGAATACCTACCCAAGCAGCTCAGCCAGGGCGAGGTAGAAGAGATCGTGAAGCAGATCATTGCCGAAACCGGCGCAACAGGCCCAAAAGAAATGGGTAAAGTAATGGGATTGGCCAATCAACGGCTAGCCGGAAAGGCCGATGGCAAAACCATATCTGCCATCGCCAAAGCGCTCCTAGCCGGAGGTTAAGTGGCGGGTACCAAAGTCCTTATCCCGCTCATATGTGGAGATATGGCGCTCTTTCTTGCTTTCGAAGATATCATCGATGGTAATCATGATGCCGGTTTCCTCCACGGTGCCAAACTCGTCGTTGATGGCCGTGCCGAACGTCATCATCGTGGACGACAGGTTCATGTACGTATTGATTAACGGTGGGATGTTTTCGCCCAGCGCCCGCACGCGGCTATTCAGCAGCTTATACCCTTCTTTGTACTCCAGTCCGTCGAAAGCGTGATCGAACGTCGCTTCGTCGCTGTAGTAGTGTAGCGGCTTGATGGGCCACACCAGCTGTTCACGATCGGGAAAATAGTGGTTCATGAAATAAATCAGCAGGTCGCGCGCCTCGCGGTTATAATGCGGGTACATCGTTACCTTGCCGAACAAATACTTCACATCGGGATTGAGCTTCACCACAGCACCCAGGCCATCCCAGAGGTTATCCAACGAAAATAAGCCTTTGCGGTTATCTTTGGCCGGTTGGTATTTGGGCTGCACAAATGATCGGCCGAGCTCAATGGTATAGGGCAGGTATTCGTCGATAAATTTGGGCGAGAAGTGGAAATAATGGGCAGTGGAAAGGTTGATCTCGCCGTGGCCATTCACCCCCACATCCTTGCATCTGATCAGCCGGTAACCGGCAATGATTTCCTCATCTTCGGGATTCCATGCAATCAGCTGGTCGTAGGCATCATCGCCCGTGTCGTTCTCATCGAGATCCAGCGCCAAGCCAGTGCCTCCACCGGCAGCCCGGAAGGTCACTTCCCGCAATCGCCCGATTTCACGCACGGCGTGCGGTGCATGGCGATGGTTTACCAAATAGATTTCATTATTGCCATTATTGGTATAGCGGATAAATGCCTCTTGGGTAAGCTCCTTCTTGATTAAATTGCTGTCAACAGGTGCTATGATCTCTTGCATATCGTTAGTTTTCAGGAGCTAAATTGTATACTGTCTGCTTAACTTCATCAGCCCACTCCTTTTCACTTTTAGAGCTGTCAAAATAAGTATAAGATATTGGTTTTCCTACACGGATGGTCACTTTTTTGTTTTTCTGCTTAAAAAGTTCATCCGCGAGGTAAAACATTTCAATGTTGGTTTTCACACCAACTGATTCCCGCAAGCGAGCGAAATTATAAAAAAAGCTCGAATTTTTCCCATCAATATAAACAGGCACGACGTCACGATGGTATTTTTTAGCTTTAACGATAAAGCTTTTCTTCCATTCGAGGTCGGCGATTTTGCCATTCCGCTTGCGCGATACCAGTCCGGCGGGAAACACCAGCAACGCCTGGTCTTGGGCATACGCTTCTTCGATCTGCCGGATGCCCTGCCGCCCCTGGGCGCCATGCTTGTTTACCCCTACAAACAGGGGTTGCAGGTTTTTGATGTTGAGTAGGATATCGTTGACGAGGAACTTGATATCTTGGCGGTATTTCCCCAGTGCATGCATGAATGCCACGCCATCCAGGCCGCCCAACGGGTGGTTGGATGCAAAAATGACACCGCCCGTCCGTGGGATGTGTTCTTCGCCGGTCAGCTCCACGATAACCCCCAGTTCGCCGATGAGCGCATCGACGAATTCGAGCCCATGCAAATGGCCGATATGATCCATTACGCGGTTGATGTCATCTTCGCGCACCACGCGCTCGATGTAACGCAACACAAACCGGGGCATCCAACGCAGCAATGCCGGATTCTTCTTCCGGATGACGTCGCGGACGACGATGTATTTCTCTCTGTTTTCCACAACTACCTTCTCTCTACATGGTTTTCCGACGGGCAGTGCCGCCAGAAATCAATATAGCAGCCAAAAGTAGCAAAAGTTCCGAAATTGTTGCGTGCTCAATAAAAAAACAGAATTTAGTCGTTGAAATCGCGAAAAGCGACTATTTTTGGCAAGCGGATGAATTTACATTAAACGATTATGCATTTCAATCGTTTAATAAATAAACAGGCGCGAAGGAGGTGGAACAACGATTATGAATATAGGCCAAGTGATAACCGACCGTAACTACGCGGTGACACCCACGGACAGCAAACGTTTCGTCTTGGACAAAATGGCCGATTTGCGGTTGACGCAACTGCCGGTCGTAAAAGATGATGCTTTTATGGGGCTCGTTTCATATGAATCGCTATCGGGGGGGGAGCACATGGCGGAACGCATTGAGCAATTGGGTGTCGCCTACCAGCCGGCACACCTGTTCGACACCCAGCACATCTACGATGCTGTTTTGTTTTTTCAGATCCACCCGATCGACCTGTTGCCGGTGCTCGATGAGGAACACCTTTACCTGGGCGCGCTGACCCCGCTCGATGTGATCGACGCCCTGGGGCAGACCATGTCGGTTAATCACCCGGGCGGCATCATCATCCTGGAAATGGGTAACCGCGATAATGCGTTATCGCACATTGCCCATATCGTCGAAGCGGAGAACACACAGATACTCAGCTCGTACGTACGGATGTTTACCGACTCTTCCCGGCTGGAGGTGACCATCAAGGTGAATACGGCAGACATCTCGTCTATCGTGGCCGCGTTCCTGCGGCACGACTATACCGTTAAATCAACATACAACGACGAAAATAGCCGCGACAACTCACGCGACCGCTATGCGCAGTTGATGAACTATATCAATATGTAATACCATGAAGATAGCGGTTTACGGGAGGGAATTCCAACCGTCGGTGATTCCTTATGTACAACATTTATTTGACTCATTGACCGCCAAAGGCGCGGAGCTGTGGATATATGGCGCGTTTTACGACTTCCTGGATCAACAGCAAGTGGTTTGTCCGCAGCCGCTGAATACCTACAACGCGAAGGACGGATTGCCCGGCGATGTGGGCTTCATGCTCAGCCTGGGCGGCGACGGCACCATGTTGGCGGCGGTATCTATCGTGGGCGACTCGGGCATCCCCGTAGCGGGCATCAACTTCGGCAGGCTCGGCTTTTTGGCCGATATCAGCAAGGACGACATCGATGCCGCCATGGACGCCATCCTACGCGAGGATTACGACATCCAGCAACGGACGCTGGTATCGGTGGAGTCGACGCAGACCAACCTGTTTGGCGGAGACCATTTTGCGCTCAACGATGTGACGCTCTTCAAATCGGATAGTTCGGCCATGATTACCATAAACGCCCATGTAAATGGTGAGCTGCTGAATGCTTACTGGGCCGATGGCATTATCGTGGCTACCCCTACGGGGTCTACGGCCTACTCGCTGAGCTGCGGTGGGCCCATCCTTATGCCGGGAAGCGGCAACTTCGTGATTACGCCAATCTCGCCACATAACCTCAACGTGCGACCTGTGGTGATTTCCGACGAAGTGGAACTGCGGCTCGACATCGAAAGCCGGAGTGGTAAATTCCTGCTGTCGTGCGATTCGAAAACCACGGCGGTGTCGTCAGCTATACGGCTGACGGTACGCAAGGCCCCCTACCAAGCCAAGCTGATACGGCTGAAAAACTACCGCTATTTTTCCACCCTGCGCAATAAGCTGCTGTGGGGACTGGATGCGCGGAATTATTAGGAGACAATAGACTTTAGACAAGAGACTTTAGACAAAAGATTAAAGACCGAAGACTGACAACAAAAATGCTTAGAGGAATCACCACCGTATGTTTTATCTTTTTGTTTTCCATCGCCAGCGCGCAAGAATGGGAGCTGGGGTTGCAGGGGGGTGCATCGGGTTATATGGGTGATATCAATCCCGAAAACCCGCTGAGATTCAACGATTGGGCGGCAGGTGCTTTCGTCAAGTATAACCTCAACCACACCTGGGGTATACGGGGCAATTTTGCGTATGCGAATACGTATGGGCACGACCGGCATTCGCGGGTGCAACAGCGCCGGAACCGAAACCTTGGGTTCTTCGGACCGATCATGGAAGCATCGGCCGTGGTGGATTTCAACTTCTTCAAATGGCTGCCGCAGCGGGGACGGATTGTATATACGCCGTATATTTTTGCGGGCATCGGCGTGGTTTCTTTCGACCCGAAGTGGTACGTGCCCTCGGCGACAGGCGGGTCGCCCGAGAAGGTGTCTCTCCGGGAAATGCGTACCGAGTATAACGTAACGGAAAACCCCGACATGTATGCACAATTCGCGTACTCCATCCCCTTCGGGGCCGGCTTTAAATATAACCTCCGCGGACCGTGGTCGGTGGGTGTGGAGCTGGGCTACCGCCTCACGCTGACGGACTACCTCGACGACGTGAGCGGGAATTACTCGAACGTTTCGACCACGTCGCCCATCTTACCCTTCTTGTCGCCGGACCGGAGCGTCAGCGATTGGGAATACCTCGCCTACCGCAATTCACCAAACGCCACCGCCAACACCCAGCGCGGCGATGGGCGCCCATACGATTCGTTTATGACCGTGGGCATTACCCTTTCTTATACCATCTTCAAAGGCGGTTGCCCGGAGTGGCAGTAAGTCCTCAAAAAAATCTTAACTTTGCGCCAAATTAAGAATGGACATTAAGGACACGATTGATAAAGCAAGGCTGCCGGAGCATGTGGCCATCATCATGGATGGAAATGGACGATGGGCCAAGGAGCGCGGAAAGTTGCGGGTATTTGGCCATAAGAACGGCGTTAAAGCCGTGCGCGATACGGTGGAAGGGGCTGTGGAAATCGGCATCAAGTACCTTACGCTCTATGCCTTCTCTACAGAAAACTGGAACCGCCCGAAGCTCGAGGTGTCTGCATTGATGGAACTGCTGGTCAATACGATCAACAAAGAGACGAAAACGCTGATGGACAACGGTGTGAAGCTCAACGCCATCGGGAACCTCGACCAACTGCCACCGAAATGCTATGCCCGCCTGCAGGAGGCCATGGAAAAAACAGCGAACAACACGAACTGTACACTCACCCTCGCACTGAGTTACAGCGCACGGTGGGAAATTACGGAAGCCGCACGGCAGCTGGCACGGCAAGTACAGTCGGGCGACCTATCCCCCGATGATATCGACGAAAACCGCGTAGCCCAACAGCTGACCACGAGCGGCATGCCCGATCCGGAACTGATGATCCGGACCAGCGGCGAGCAGCGCATCAGCAATTACCTGCTGTGGCAACTGGCCTACGCCGAGCTTTATTTTACCGACAAGATGTGGCCCGAATTTAGGCGGGATGACCTGTTTGAAGCCCTGGCCACCTATCAAAACCGGGAGCGGCGCTTCGGACTAACCAGCGAACAATTGGGAAAATAACCTTTTAACAAAAATTAACAACTGTTTCCCGTACTTTAGCGGCGATAAATTAGATAGATGAAGCGAATACCTCTTTTTATACTCATTACCCTATTGGCAACAGGGAGTACGATGGCCCAACAGCGCGGTGTACCCGTAGGTGATTCCGACGAATTCAGCTACCTCAATCCACAGAATTACATCATCGGTGGGATAACGATCAGTGGCACGGAATACCTGGATAACGATGTGCTGATCACCATATCCAAATTGGTCGTCGGCTCGCGTATCGAAGTACCCAGCGACGTCACCTCGAACGTGGTGAAAAACCTGATGGACCAGGGGCTCTTTGACGAAGTGGAGCTCTACGCGGATGCGGTAAAAGGCGATTCGATCTTCTTCAACATCCACGTGGTGGAACGTCCGCGCCTAACACGCATTGATATCGAAGGGCTTAGCAAAACCCAAACCGAAGAGGTGCGGAAGCAGCTCAACGAAAACACGGGCAAAATTGTCAACCAGAACCTGATGAACACCACCCGGAACACGATTACCCGTTACCTGAGTGAAAAAGGGTACCTATACCCTGAAATCACGATGGCACCCGTGAAAGACTCGGCACAGGTAAACAACCAGATACTCGTGGTCAATGTAGACCGCAACCGCAAAGTACGGGCACACCGCATCAATTTCACAGGCAACGAGGACTTTTCGCAGCGCCAGCTCCGTAAATTTTTTAAGGGTGTGCGGCAACGTACGTGGTGGCGCATTACCGGTCCGGGTAAATTCAAGGCCGAAAAATACGAAGAGGCCAAAGACAACCTCATCGCCAAAATGCACGAACACGGCTACCGCGATGCGGAAATCCTGCGGGATACGTTCTATAAGCACAATGAGCGGAATGTCATCGTGGATATCGACCTGTATGAAGGACCGAAATATTACTTCGGCAACATCGCCTGGCAGGGCAATGCCAAATATTCGGACTCCATACTGAATGTGATCCTGGGCATCAAAAAGGGCGAGGTATTCAGTGAGGAGAAGCTCAACACCAAGTTGATGGGCCCCACCCGTAACAGCGACGACATTTCGTCGCTATACCTCAACGACGGCTACCTTACTTTTACGGTAGATCCGGTACAAACACGGATATATAGCGATACGATTGACCTGGACCTCCGCATTTACGAGGGGGCGCAGTTCACCATCAACAACATCATCCTGAAGGGTAACGATGTAACCAACGACCGCGTACTACTGCGTGAAATACACACCAAACCCGGCCAGAAGTTCTCCAAAGAGCTGCTGATGCGCAGTACCCGGCAAATTGCCCAATTGGGTAACTTTGATGAGCAAAAGACAAACCCCGTACCGACGAATCTCAACCATGCCGAAGGGACGGTGGATATTGAGTATAACGTGGTCGAAAAACCCGCCGACCAGGTGGAACTCTCGGGTGGTTTCGGCGCCGGCCAGGTAATCGGTACACTGGGACTTTCATTCAACAACTTCTCTACGCGCAACTTCTTCGACAAAAGTGCGTGGAAGCCGTTGCCGCGGGGCGATGGCCAAAAGCTGAGCATCCGCGGGCAGACCAGCGGCAAGCGCTATCAGTCATACAGCTTCTCTTTTTCTGAGCCTTGGCTGGGCGGTAAGAAACCCATTTATTTCGGTGTAAGTGCTTTTACCTCGTCTTCGTCTTACGGCGGGTTCGATTGGATGACCGGGCGGCAGGTTGTTAGCGATAGCGAGCTGAACCGGATATGGATGAATGGGGTAACCGTGAGCCTCGGTAAGCGCCTGCAATGGCCCGACAACTATTTCCAGTTGAACTACTCGTTGGGTTTCCAGCAGTATAAGCTGCAGAATTATCCAGGCTTCCTGTTTGAAAACGGCAAGTCGTACAACATCAACCTGACGCAGGAGATTAGCCGCAACTCGGTGGATCAGCCGATATATCCGACCTCGGGTTCGCACCTGAAGTTGACCATACAGGTAACGCCCCCCTACTCGGCTTTCAACAACATCAACTACCCCACAGCGCCCGACGAACAGCGTTATAAGTGGACGGAATACCACAAATGGAAATTCGATTCGCAATGGTACACCCGTATTGCTGGTAAACTGGTGCTGAAGGCGCAGGCACAATTCGGTTTCCTGGGTTCTTATACCAGTGCCACGGGACAGTCGGCTTTCGAACGGTTCAAACTGGGTGGCGATGGGATGATGGGCTTCGACTTCCTGCAAGGGTCTGAAATCATCGCCATGCGTGGCTATGCCAACGGCATGGTGGTTCCCGATGGTTCCGACGTCGGTATCGCCCGCAACTCGGGTAGCCCCATTTACAACAAATACCAGTTGGAACTGCGCCATCCGGTGATGCTGAATGACCAAGCCACCGTATTCGTGCTGGCCTTCGCCGAAGGCGGTAACACGTGGAATAACTTCCGCGATTTCAACCCCTTCAAAGTACGCCGGTCGGTCGGTGTAGGCGCCCGTATCTTCCTGCCGATCTTCGGATTGCTGGGTATCGATTACGGCCATGCCTTCGACCCGATACCGGGCGTTCCGTCGAGCACATGGCGGCAGAACTTCACGTTCAGCATCATGCAGCAAATGGGCGGTTTCAACTAAATATAGGTGATATTAAAAAAAATGGAATTACTTTTGCAGTTGTTATATTCCATTACCAACGTATAGTATGATGAGCATGAAAAAATTAGTAGGTATATTGGTGCTGTCCGTAGTAGCTTCTTCGGCAGCCATGGCCCAGCGGTTTGCTTATGTGGATACCGAGTACATCCTGAAACATATTCCGGAGTACCTCGCGGCACAGAAACAACTGGATGCCCTCTCGGTGCAATGGCAGGAAGAGGTAGATAATCGGTTTGCCGACATCGAAACCCTCTACAAAAAATATCAGGAAGACCAAGTACTGCTCAGTGAAGAGATGCGCCGCAAGCGCGAAGATGAAATTGTATTGAAAGAACAGGAAGCACGGGAATTCCAACGGCAGAAATTCGGCTTTGAGGGCGACCTTTTCCAGGAGCGCATTGCGCTCATCCAGCCTATCCAAGACCGGGTGGCCCAGGCGATACAGACCATCGCCACGGACCAGAGTTTGGATATCGTACTGGATAAAGGAAGCGAAGTGACGTTCCTCTATGCCAACCCACGGTTGGATAAAAGCGATGATGTAATTACCCGGTTAGGATATAAACCTGACCCTTCACTTGCGGATGAGTAATCTGTTTCGTATCATTGCGCAACTTTTTTGAAAAATTAAAGAATAATTAGACTTATAATCACAACAAGGGGAAGAACAACCCTGAAACAACAAGTAAAAAATCAAAATGAATAGCATGAAAAATTTGTTTAAAGGTGCAGTGGTGGTTGCGGTGCTGTTTTTATCAACCGGACTGGTAAGCGCGCAGCAGAAGATAGGCCATATCAATTCCAATGATATCATCCAAGCCATGCCTGAATTCGCATCAGCCCAGACGGTGTTTGAAAACCTCCAGAAATCAAAAGAAGGTGAATTGCAGAAAATGGGCGAGGCGCACGACCAGAAATTGCAACAATTTCAACAACTGCAACGTAACCGTAGCGAAGCTAATAAAGATTCGATCGACGCCGAAATGCAAAAAATAGGCGCGGAGTTGCAAGAGCTGCAACGGCGCATCCAGGAAGTGCAACAAATCGCACAGGAAGAACTGCAGAAGAAAAATGAAGAGCTTTTTGCCCCCATTATCCAGAAGGCTAACACAGCGATACAAGGCGTGGCCAAAGAAAAAGGATATGCATATGTATTTGACATTGCCAATCCGGGCATCTCGTATTTCGCGGGTGGCGATGACCTGACAACCGACGTAAAAACGAAATTAGGCATCACGGCAACCGCAACTCCTGCGGCGCCGTAACAGCGAGCTGAACAATAACAGAAAGCGGAATGTGGATACACGTTCCGCTTTTTTTATTTAATCCTTCTAAATAATTTATTATGCTTGCATAGTATTATGAATTGCTTACCTTCGCAATAGGCGCCATTGTACGCATATAAACTTCTTTATGATGATAAGCCAAGCTGTTTTCGGAATCGTATTGCTGGCGGCCATCGCGTTGGCTGCCTATAATGCGCGAAAGATCATCGCCAACATCCGGATGGGCAGGGCCGAACCACGCCATGACCAACCGGGCCGCCGCCTGAAAACGATGCTGCTGGTGGCGTTCGGGCAGAAAAAAATGTTCAAGCGGCCCTTCGCCGCACTGCTGCATCTGTTTGTCTACCTGGGTTTCTGCATCATCAATATCGAGATGCTCGAAATCGTCATCGACGGGCTGTTCGGCACCCACCGAGCCTTTGCTGGACTGGGGGTATTTTATGCGTTCCTCATCGCGGCGTTCGAATGGCTCGCCCTCGCGGTGCTGGCCGGGTGTGTGATTTTCCTTACCCGGCGCAATATCGCCCGCGTAAAGCGCTTTTTCGGCACGGAGATGACCCCATGGCCGCGCACCGATGCCAACCTTATCCTCGTTGCCGAAATACTGCTGATGGCAGCGTTTCTGACCATGAATGCGGCCGACTACAAGCTACAGCTCCTGGGTGCTGCACATTATACGCAGGCCGGTGCATTTCCGGTAAGTGGCTGGCTGCTGCCGGTACTCCCCGACAGCATGACGTCACTCATCGCGGTTGAACGGGCTTGCTGGTGGTTCCACATCATCGGCGTGCTGGCTTTCCTCAACTACCTCCCCTACTCCAAGCACCTGCATATCCTGTTGGCATTTCCCAACACCTATTTTTCGAACCTGTATCCCAAGGGCCGCTTTACCAATATGGACAGTGTAACCAACGAGGTGAAAGCCATGCTCGACCCGGCTTATACGCCCAGCGAGGCGGATGTGCCCGCGCGGTTCGGCGCGAAAGACGTGCAGGACCTGACCTGGAAAAACCTGTTGGATGCCTACACGTGTACGGAGTGCGGGCGGTGCACATCGGTGTGCCCGGCAAATCTGACAGGCAAACTGCTGTCGCCCCGCAAAATCATGATGGATACGCGCGACCGGATGGTAGAGATGGGTAAAAATACCCGCAGGAATAAAAAGACTGCCGACGACGGTAAATCCCTGCTCGACGATTACATCACCCGCGAGGAAATATGGGCCTGTACCACGTGCAACGCCTGTGTGGAAGCCTGCCCCGTGAACATCAATCCGCTGGAAATCATCGTGGAACTGCGCCGTTATGCCGTAATGGAGGAATCGAAAGCACCAGCTAGCTTGAACGCGATGTTTGGCAATATGGAAAATAATGGGGCACCATGGAAATATGCGCAGGCCGACCGGGGGAATTGGAGGAGCTTGTGAACTTGTGAGGATGTGGACTTGTGAGCTTGATAACTTATATGACTGAACTACATATACCAACGATGGCCGAACTGGTGGCCAAAGGCGAGACGGCCGACATCCTCTTCTGGGTGGGCTGCGCGGGTAGTTTCGATGAGCGTGCACAACGGATCACACGCGACATCTGCAAGATATTGCAGCACGTCGGCATGCGGTATGCAATTTTGGGTGTGGAAGAGAGCTGCACCGGCGATCCGGCGAAACGGGCGGGCAACGAGTTCCTTTTCCAAATGCAGGCAATGGCCAACATCCAGTTACTCAACGGCTATGAGGTAAAGAAAATCGTGACGGCCTGCCCCCACTGCTTCAACACCATCAAGAACGAATACCCCGATGTGGGTGGTCATTACGAGGTTATCCACCATACGCAATTGATCCAGCAATTGATCGACGATGGGAAGCTGAAAGCCGCGGGTGGTGAGTCGTTCAAGGGGCGGCGTATCACCTACCACGACCCCTGCTACCTCGGTCGCGGCAATGGCGTGTACGAAGCGCCCAGGAAGGCACTCGAAAAACTGGATGCACAACTGGTGGAGATGAAACGTTGCCGCAGCAATGGTCTCTGCTGCGGGGCCGGTGGAGCGCAGATGTTCAAGGAACCCGAGAATGGCAACAAGGATATCAACGTGGAACGCGTGGAAGAGGCCCTCGAAACACAACCCGAGATCATTGCTGCGGCGTGCCCGTTCTGCATGACCATGCTGCGCGATGGCGTGAAGGCCAAAGAGAAGGAGCAGGAGGTAGAAGTGCTCGATATCGCCGAAATAACGGCGCGGGCGAATGGGTTGTGACGTCCTAATGCAACAACCAGAACATGAAGTAGACCGTAATCATCGCGGTGCAACCGATGATGAACGTACCCATCGTGTGCAACTTATAACCCGTTTTCACCTCCATTTTAGTGATTTGGGTAAGTACCCAGAAGAAACTATCGTTAACATGGGAGACGACCAGTGAGCCTGCCCCAATGGCAATGACGACCAGTGCCTTATCGAGCTCGCTTACGAAGCCCAATGCACCCATCAGTGGAGCCGTCACCGATGCCGCGGTGATTAACGCCACGGTAGACGACCCTTGCGCACTCTTCAAAGCGGCCGCCAACAAGAAAGGAAGTAGAATGCCGAGGTTAGACGACGTGAGCATATCGCCCAATGTGGTTGCTATTCCCGAATTTTGCAGCACTGCCCCGAAAATGCCGCCGGCACCGGTCACCATAATAATCGTCGCCGAATCCGTCAAGGCGTCATTGACCCAACCATCCGTAGATAACATGTTTTTATCTAGTTTCTTCGGCAAAACGAGGCAGCAGCCAAAACCGACCAACAACGCAATAACCGGTTCGCCGAAAAAATCGAGGAAGCGGCCTAAATACACCTGCCATCCTTCTGCCGCCATATAGACCGAAAGCGACTTCCCGACGATTAGTAAAATAGGAACAAAAATCGGCAGCGATGCGCTGAAAAGGCTAGGCCGATAAGTATCCACTTGGTCGGGCTCCTCCTCGATCTCGCCCGGATCGAGGTCCACCTTCGCTGCTACCTTGTGGGCAAACAGCAAAGCGGCGACCAAAGCCATACCGGCCGAAATCATACCGAGGCCCATCACAATGCCCAAATCGGCATCGAGGATGCCGGCAGCCGCAATCGGCCCGGGGGTTGGTGGCACCAGTGCGTGTGTACACGACAACCCCAACCCTAGGGCAATCGCTGTACCCGCCAAAGAAAGACCGGCCCTTTTGGTCAGACTCTTATTCAACGACGACAGCAAAACGAAGGCACTGTCAGAGAAGACCGGGATGGAAATGATGTATCCGATGACCCCCATGGCCGTAATGACCCGCTTTCTTCCGATGAGCGCCAACATGTTATTGGCAAGTACCATGGCGCCGCCGGATTTTTCCAAAAACGCACCAATAAGGATACCGAGAATAATAACCAGCCCGATTTTCCCAATGGTACCGCCAAAACCATCCTGGATGGCGCCGACGACGCCGACAGGATCCATACCACTGACCAGCCCGGTGACGATACTGACAAGCAACAGGGCTAAGAACGGATGCAATTTCAATTTGGTGATGAGCAGCACGATGGCGGCGATACTTAATAGAATGGTGATAATGGCCATAAAACTGGTCTATATTTACGCTACAATGGGTTTCTCACGCAAAATACATAAAAGATGGAAGTATTCTTTGCAAAATTTACAAAAAAAAACCTGGTCGCTTACCGGTATGGCTTACGTTCGTATGAACAGCGACGGCACCGTGGGATAATTGGCGATAGCTTTGGTGAGGCTGGGCCTGAAAATCTTTTCAAAGAATGACTTATGCGGCCGGGCAAACACCAACAGATCCAGCTGATCTGCATTGGCTTCCTGGGTTACGGCATTGATGTCGACCTTCTCGACAAGCATGGCCTTACACGAAACGGCCCAGTGCGGGAACGCGGCTTCGACTTTGCGTTGCCAACGGGAAAGTTCCTTTTCCGGTTTACGGTCATCTTCCGTATAAAAATGCAGCATCGATAAATGTGGCTTAAGGTTGATCGCTTGCTGTAACGCCATCAATGCGTCGAGTTCATGATCGTCATAGGCGGTGAAAAAACCCACCCGCCGGAAGGAGAAGTCGGGCGTATCGATCGGAACCACCAGCACGGGAACCGGCGACTTCTTGATGACTTCATACGTGGTGCTGCCAAGGATACTTTCGGTAATATTGGTTGCGCCCTTGGTACCCATAACGACCAGCGAATGCTCATTCCGCTTGAGTTTATCGGTCACCACGTCAATCATGAACCCCTTGACGCATTCGCCCTCGATATCGACGCCTGGAAATTGGCTATTCAGGCCTTCTAACAAGCTTTTCATCGCAGCTGCCGATGCGGTCTCCGCCAATTTAATTTGCTTTACACTGTCGCCGTCTTCACCGAACCCCGAATATAGGGCAATGTAGACATGCAGCAATTGTACTTTTTGCTTGGAGGCACCAGCCAATGCGCATGCATATGCAGCGGCGACGAATGCATTTTCCGAAAAATCGGTGGGGACTAGTATCGAATTCATCATCAAACTTAGACAAAGTTGCGGTGATATACAAACGTTATCCCCAGGCGCTTTTGAATCCGTGTTCTTCAAGGACATCTTCCGGCACCCCGTCCCAAACGCCGGGTTTGTTGCCTACGTAGCCGATATCTTTCACCCCGATCTCGCTGGTGAAGAAACCCGAGGCGGTGAGGTTACGCATTAAATTGAAAAACGATACGCCGGGGGCCATCTCTGGTTTGGCTTTTGCCGGATAGGCAATTTCGTCTACCATTTGCAATTGGCGTTGCGTGTCGCAGTTCACAAACGCGTTGCCAAAGCGCCGCTGGCACTGCATATCGAGCCACTGGAGGCCGCCCCGCATGGGGATCTGGTAACTAGGAATGTCTTTCACCATGAATTCGATAAAGTCGGGCACGCCCGCATCGGTGGCACTGCCCGAGACGTCGTCGGCCGGTATGATGATATCAGCCAGCACCCCTAGGGTGGCCAACTCATGGGATGAAAAAAACTGTTCTTCGGCCAGCTTCGTGTTGCGCTCATGCTCGACATCCGTTACGCCCGGCAGTTGTTCGCCCACTTTCGTTGCACCTTTCTTTGCCGTTTTGGGACCACAGGAATCAAGCATCAATGCCCCACCCGCCGCTGCCGCTAAGCCAAGTGCCTTTAAGGTGTCTCTTCTGTTCATATCCGTATCTTTGGTTATCCGATATTCAGTTTATTGCGCTGTTCTAAAATATAATCCGCCGTGCGCATAGACAGGGCAAGGATGGTCCACGTGAGGTTTTTGTCGCCCTGTTGCACAAACGGACCCGCGTCGACCACGAATACGTTCTTGCAGTCGTGCGACTGTCCCCATTTGTTCAGCACCGATTTCTTTGGATCGTCGCCCATGCGTGTGGTGCCGCCCTCATGGATGATTTTACCCGGTGCTTCCAAACCATACGAGGTTTCCGGTCCCGGCATCGACGATATGCCCTCTGCTCCCATCTCATGCAGGATTTCGCGGAAGGTTTCCTGCATATGTTTAGCCTGTTCAACCTCCTCATTGGCCCATTTGTAGTGGAAGCGAAGCACGGGGATACCATATTTATCGACGCGTGTGGGGTCGATCTCGCAATAATTATCGTACCGGGCCAATGCCGTACCCCGACCAGCCATGCCTACGCCAACGCCGTAAAAACGCCGGTAGTCGTCTTTCAGCTCCGCACCGTATCCGCCCTGTTCGCGCTGGCCACCATCTCTGGTGGGCACGAGGTGGCGCATACCGGGCACCCCGTTCGTAAAGCCGTACGACGGCATATGCAATCCACCACCGTATTCGATGTGGTATCCACGGGGGAAGCTGAGCTTTCGGTTATCTCCCCACCATGGCGAATAAATGTGCACACTGCCCACCCCATCTTCATTGTAGCGTTTACGATCGAGCAGCTGCGGCAGGAAGCCACCCGCACTGGCGCCGGTGGAGTCGTGCAAATACCGCCCTACCAGCCCACTGCTGTTGCCCAGACCGCCTGGATGAGCGGCCGATTTTGAGTTCAGCATGAGCCGTGCACTTTCGCACGCGCTCGCCCCCAAAACCACCAACTTGCCCTGCACGGCATGCTCTTGGAGATCGCGGGTATCCACATAGGAAACACCGGTGGCCCGCCCTTCGTCGTCGGTAAGCACCTCACGGACCATCGCGTTGTCGATCACCGTCAGTTTACCCGTTTTCATTGCCGGCATGACCAAGCACGACGAGGAAGAGAAATCGCCGTATACGCGGCACGAGCGGCCGCATTGACCGCAGAAAAAGCAGGTGCCTCGGCCTTCTACCCCCGGAAGGGCCTCGGTAAGCACCGAACCACGGCCCGCGATAACCGGAACGCCAGCCTTCTTTGCCCCTTTTTTGATATACAATTCATTGAGCCGCGGCTTGGGTGGTTTCAGGAAAATGCCATCGGGCTCATTCCGGATGCCTTCCACGGTACCATAGATACCGATCATCCGATCGACGCGGTCGTAATAGGGTTTTATTTCATCGTATGTAATGGGCCATTCCTCAGTAACCCCGTCGGTCGGTTTGAAATCGTCGGGACCCATACGCAGCGAAATGCGACCCCAGTGGTTGGTACGGCCACCGAGCATCCGTGCCCTGAACCAATCGAACGACGTACCCGGTACATGGGTGTAGGGCTCTCCGTCCAGTTGCCAACCGCCATAGGCCGCGTCGAAGTCGCCAAAGGGCCGGACGGTGCCTGCGCCTCTACGGGGCGATTCCCACGGCCATCGCATCTGAAGTGCGTCTTTCGCCGGGTCGAAAAAGGGACCAGCTTCCAGCATCAATACATTTAGCCCGGCATGGGCCAATACGTAACCGGTCATCCCGCCGCCTGCACCGGAACCCACTACAACCGCATCGTATACGGTCGGGTTCGTTTTGATCTGATAAGAAATCATTACAATAGGGTCTATTTAACTGCTTATGTTTAGTTCTTTACCCGTGCCCTACCGGCACGTCATTATTCGTGACCAAATATAGAATTAATTGGCAATAAACCCCAAGAAAAGCTAAAACGATTATCCTGTTTCGTTGAAAAACAACCTCATGAACGGGTATATTATCAGTAATTTGCTTTCAGGAAGTCAGCCAGTTTAGCCACGGCGATTGCACGGTGGCTGATGGCATTTTTTTCGGCTGGTGTCATTTGGGCAAATGTCTTCTGGTAGCCCACAGGTGTAAATAGCGGATCGTAACCGAAACCACCGTCGCCTCGGCGCTCGTAACCGATGGTACCCTCGACCACGCCTTCGAAAAAATGCTCCCTATCGCCTATCCGGAGGGATATGACCGTACGGAACCGCGCACTGCGGTCGGGCTGGTCGCCAAGGCGTTGCAACAGCAGGTCGATATTCTTCTCCATATCGCGAGTACCTGAATAGCGGGCGGAGTACACCCCGGGCTCGTTGCCCAATGCCGTCACTTCAAGACCGGAGTCGTCAGCGAAACAGTCGCACCCATACCGCTCATAGAGATACGTGCTCTTTTGCGCGGCATTGGCTTCGAAGGTATCGCCTGTTTCGGGGATATCATCCGTACATCCGAGATCGGCAAGTGTACGGATCGAAAATTTGTCGCCCACCACGGCACGTACTTCTTCCAGTTTGTGGGCGTTATTAGTAGCAAAGACCAATTCAATCATATCAACAATCGTTTAATGGTGGTCCAAAACACTCGTTTTTTCTCGGCATCAGCCAGCATCTCGCCAAAAGCGTGGGTATGGAATACGTGTAGGCCGTCTTGTTCGGGCCACGCGAATGGTGTGCCCAGGTTGACGACCACTTGTGGTTTAAAAAAGGACATCAGCTGATCCACCGATGGTGATACCGCCAACCTGGCCAGGTTCAACAATGCCACATCCGCTTCGGCGAGCTCCAGCGCGGCCAAGGTTTTGATGAAGGCATCCATATCCGCTTCAGGCATCCATTCGTGCTGTTTTTCGTCGGTCAGAAACAGGTAATTGCGTTTATTCTGGCCGAAACAAACAAATGACGGAGCTGCCGGCTGCGGCGCAGGTTCGGCGGGCGCATCAAAAACCGTCTCCGTCATCAGGTAACGTAGCGCAATGGGGTCAACGGTATTTAGGGTTGGCAGCGACATTTTTTTGTGGTTTGCTTTCTGCTATTTGCTCATCTGCGTTAATTCGTTTAATTCGTGTCATCGGCGTTCCATCATCAAACCAACTACTGGCCCAACACCCACGCAAAGATGAGCGGCACAACGATGGTGGCATCGGACTCAACGATGAATTTAGGCGTATTGATATCCAACTTGCCCCAAGTGATTTTCTCGTTGGGAACCGCACCAGAATACGACCCATAGGATGTGGTCGAATCGGACACCTGGCAGAAGTAACTCCAAAACGGGATGTTTTCCATCTCCAGATCCTGGTATAGCATAGGCACTACGCATATGGGGAAATCGCCGGCGATGCCGCCGCCTACCTGGAAAAAGCCGACACCCTTGCCTCCGGAGTTCCGGATATACCAATCGGAAAGGTAAGCCATGTATTCGATACCACTTTTCATGGTTGTGGCTTTCAGCTCCCCTTTGATCACGTAAGACGCGAAAATATTGCCCATGGTGCTGTCTTCCCAACCGGGTACCACAATAGGCAGGTTTTTCTCGGCAGCTGCGAGCATCCACGAGTTCTTCGGGTCAATCTCGTAATACTGCTGCAATACGCCGCTGTTGAGCATCTTATACATGTACTCATGCGGAAAATAACGTTCGCCCGCCGCTTCGGCATCGCTCCAGATTTTGTGAATATGTTGCTGTAGGCGGCGGAAAGCCTCTTCTTCCGGGATGCAGGTGTCGGTAACGCGGTTATAGTGGTTTTCCAACAGGTCCCATTCATCCTGCGGACTCAAATCGCGGTAATGCGGTACGCGTTTATAGTGCGAATGGGCAACCAGGTTCATGATGTCCTCTTCGAGATTGGCCCCTGTGCAGCTGATGATGGACACTTTATCGTGCCGGATCATCTCGGCGAGGGAGATTCCCAATTCGGCGGTGCTCATCGCGCCAGCCAGGGTAATCATCATTTTACCGCCCGCATCGAGGTGGGCTTCGTAGCCTTTGGCTGCATCGACCAACGCCGCGGCATTGAAGTGCAGGTAATTCGTTTCGATAAACTGGGAAATGGGGCCCTTCGCTTTGCTCATATCGTGTTTCTTAACTATGTAATTAATCTCCGACACAAAGGTAGGACTTTCGACATGAAGTTAGAAGCCCGAAGTGACTTACCAATCAAACCGTCCAGTATTCACATTTCTGGAGGAATACAGGGTCGATATCGGCACCGATGCCCGGCTGCTCGGGTAGCGACAGCCGATAGCCACTGAACGCTACGCCGCCGGTTACCGGATCTTCGAGGTGACCAAGCATACAGGTATCCATATCGAAGAACTGCACATTGGGCGCGGCATACGCAAAATGCACCTTAGCGGAAAGGGCGAGCCGGCTTTCCAGCATACCGCCGATCATGCACGGGATATGGTGGTTTGCCGCAGCCTGCTGGATGCGCAGCGCCTCGGCGATACCGCCGGATTTGGAGAACTTGATGTTGATGTAGTCACAGGCACCCTGCGTAGCCAAGCGAATGGCATCCCGGTGGTCGTAGCAACTTTCATCGGCCATGATGGGAATGGTGGTTTGCGTACGCAGTTGGGGTAGCAGGTGGTCGTCATAGCTCCGCATGGGTTGCTCGCAGAACTGGATGTTGAACTCCTGCAACCCTTGAAGCGCAGCAACGGCCTCTTCGAACGTCCACCCTTGGTTCGCATCTATCCGAATGGGCAGGGCCGCCCCTACCCCCTCCCTGATCGCGCGGATACGCGCGATATCTTCCTCCGGCCGTTTTCCTAATTTCACCTTTAGCACCGCGGCGCCCTGTTTTTTAAAGGCCAATGCCTTGGCTGCCATTTCCGCGGGGCTGGCGATACCCACCGTGATGTCGGTAACGATATCGCGCACGCTCCCCCCCAGGAAACGGTATAGCGGCACGCCGGCATGCTTGGCCGCAATGTCGTACAACGCCATATCAAAGGCACTCTTGATGGTCGTGTTGCGCGCAATGAACGCATCCAGCTCGGCAAGCCGCTCGTCGATAGCCAGTGGGTCTTTCCCTGCCCACAGCTGGGCGAAATCGCGCGCGAGCACAAGACAGGTATCCTGCGTTTCGCCAACAATCATCGGGAAAGCTGAACATTCGCCAACGCCGTAAATACCCTCGTCGGTATGGATACGGATGAATGTGTTCTGCGCATAATCCATGGTCCCGGTGGCGATGACGAACGGTTCCATCGGAATGCTGAGGCGATAAATTTCGGTGTGGGTGATCTTCATTTTCTTTTCAATTGCGAGCGTCGAAAATAATGTTTTTTTTGCTTTTGTCGTAAATATCCCCCTACGATGTCGCAACAACCACCTACAGCATACGGTAGACTTTCGTTAAATTTGAGCCAAACAAAACATAACAAAATGAACAAACTATTTTTATTTGGTGCTGCGTTTATCGCATTGTCGTTTACGCACCCCACAATGACGACCAACACGGTAAAACCGCTCGAAAGTACGTTTGTGCCCGTACAGAATGACAAGGCGTTTTTATTGGACTATTACCGGAAAACGGAAAACCGGCTAAAGGAGCAATTAAAAGGACTAAGTGATGCACAGCTACAGTTTAAGCCTTCGGCCGACAAATGGTCCATCAGCCAGTGTGTGGAGCACATCATCAAAACAGAGAACATGCTTTTCGGCATGGCCAAGGAAACGCTGGCAAAACCCGCAAACCCCGAACGGAAAACGGAGGTGAAGGTAACGGACCAACAGCTCATGGATGGCATTACGGACCGCAGTCATAAAGCTGAAGCGCCGGCAGCGCTGATTGGTGAGGGGGCGTACACGGATGTAAAGACGGCGATGGCCGACTTCCGTGCGCAACGGAAAGCCATACGTTCATACCTTAAGGACGTATCGGTCGATGACCTGCGCAATCACGTCAGCGACTCGCCGTTCGGCCCGGTGGATGGTTACCACTCCATGTTGTTCATCGCTGGCCATACCGCTCGGCATACCCTCCAGATCGAAGAAGTAAAAGCAAACCCCGCTTTTCCGAAATAAAGAGGTATACGCCGATGGGCAGATGTGGAAAAATAACCCACATCATCTACAGCTACTTGGCATCCTAATGTCGTCGAAGCATCGTCGGCATTAGGCTTTCCCGTCGAAAAAACATAAGTTTGTTTGGGTTTTTTTGAGGCAAGCTGATGTATTTGATTTTTGACACCGAAACAACGGGTCTTCCCAAACGTTGGGACGCCCCGATTACCGACACGGATAACTGGCCCCGCTGTATCCAGATCGCCTGGCAGTTGCACGACACCATGGGCGAGCTCGTTGAACATCAAAGCTACCTGATTAAACCTGAGGGGTTCAACATTCCATTTGACGCCGAACGGATACACGGCATCAGCACCGAACTGGCGGAAGAACAAGGAGTTCCGCTGGTTGAGGTACTCCACGAGTTCAATGCCGCTTTGGCCAAATCGAAATTCGTTGTCGGCCAGAACATCGGTTTCGACATCAACATCATGGGATGCGAGTTCCACCGGACGAGCATCGATTCGCCCATGGCGCAGCTACCCGTGCTCGATACCTGTACCGAAGTGACGGCCGAATTGCTGCGGATACCCGGCGGCCGTGGCGGTAAATTCAAATTACCCAACCTGACCGAATTGCACCAATACCTTTTCGGGACGCCTTTCGCTGAAGCGCATAATGCGACAGCCGACGTGGAAGCGACCACCCGTTGTTTCCTCGAATTGGTAAAACGCGAGATTTTCACGCCTGCCGAATTGCAGGTAGACACCGGCTATTTCGTCGAGTTCCGCGACCGCAATCCACAGCCCATAGCACCCATCGGCCTCACGCATGTGAACCTCAAGGCGGCATCCGACGAAATCCGTAAACGGCTGCAAAGTGAGCAGCAAACCGCTATTCCCACACAAGAGCTGGAAGCCAACAAGCGGGATATGGCGGCGGTGGACTTTGCGCATTTGCACAACCATACCCAGTTTTCTGTCTTGCAGTCCACCATTTCGGTAGGTGCGCTGGTCAAAGCTGCGGCCACCCACAAGATGCCGGCGGTAGCGATGACCGACCATGGCAACATGATGGGAGCCTTTCAGTTCGTTAGCGCGGTTCTCAATCACAACAAGGCCGCGGAAGCCAAAAATAAAGCTGCTTTGGAGGCGGGGGAAGCCGCCACCGAAACCATCATCAAGCCTATTGTGGGCTGTGAGTTCTTCGTTTGCGAAGACCACACCGACAAATCCCGGAAAGACAATGGTTACCAGGTTGTTTTCCTAGCCAAAAACAAGGCTGGCTACCACAACCTGGCCAAAATGGCTTCCATTGCCTATACCAAAGGGTTCTATTACGTGCCCCGTATTGACCGTACCATTGTGGAGCAATACAAGGAAGATGTAATCGTGTTATCGGGCAACCTGTATGGCGAAATCCCCAACAAATTGCTCAACATGGGCGAGAACCAAGCTGAAGAGGCGTTGGTTTGGTGGAAAGCCACGTTTGGTGCTGACTTCTACATCGAAGTGATGCGGCATGGTCAGGAAGACGAAGACCGGGTAAATGAAAGCCTCGTTAGTTTGGCGGCCAAGCACCAGGTGAAAACGGTAGCAACGAATAATACCTACTACATTAACAAGGCGGATGCGCATGCACACGATATCCTATTGTGTGTGAAAGATGGTGAAAAGCTGGCTACCCCCAAAGGTCGTGGCCGTGGCTTCCGCTATGGGCTCCCTAACGAGGAATACTACTTTAAATCGGGTGAGGAAATAAAAAAAGCATTTGCGGATCTTCCAGAAGCCATCCTCAACATCCAGGAGATTGTCGACAAAGTTGAACCATACTCGCTATACCGCGATGTCTTGCTTCCGAAATTTGAAATACCGGAGGAATTCCAGGTACCGGAAGACCAGGAAGACGGAGGCAAGCGCGGGGAAAACAAGTATTTACGCCACCTCACGTACGCAGGAGCGGAAAAACGGTACTCAGACCTCGCCCCGGCGGTCCGCGAGCGCTTGGATTTTGAATTGGCGACGATTGAACGCACGGGTTACCCCGGTTACTTCTTGATTGTACAAGACTTTATTGCCGCGGCCCGTGAGATGGGCGTATCGGTGGGGCCGGGTCGGGGTTCGGCAGCGGGATCGGCGGTAGCGTACTGCCTTGGCATCACCAACATAGACCCGGTTGCATACGACTTGCTTTTCGAACGGTTCCTCAACCCCGACCGTATTTCCATGCCCGATATCGACATTGATTTCGATGACGAGGGCCGTGGTCGTGTGATGGACTACGTGATCGGCAAATACGGTGCGAATCAGGTAGCCCAGATCATCACATACGGCACCATGGCGGCGAAGTCGTCTATCCGCGACACCGCGCGGGTGCTGGACCTCCCGCTGTTTGAGGCCGATAAAATTGCGAAGCTCATCCCCAACCTGAAGCTCAACAAAATCTTCAACATGGATGCCAAAGCGCTTAAAAGCGCGCTCCGTGGGGATGAAATGGAAAATGTACAGCAGTTGGTCTCCATGTCAGAAGGGACGGGACTGGAAGCCGAAACGATTCGCCAGGCAAAAGTACTGGAAGGCTCCCTGCGGAATACGGGTATCCACGCCTGTGGGGTCATCATCACGCCCGACGATATCACCAACTTCGTGCCCATTGCGACGGCGAAAGACTCGCAGTTATACGTTACCCAGTTCGATAATGCGGTGGTGGAAAGTGCAGGGCTGCTCAAGATGGACTTCCTGGGCCTCAAGACCCTCACCCTGATTAAAGACACGGTTAAAATTGTCAAACACCGGCACGGTGTTGAGCTGCACCCCGACGAATTCCCGATAGACGATCCACAAACTTACGAACTTTTCCAGCGTGGCGAAACGGTCGGCATCTTCCAGTACGAGTCGCCCGGCATGCAGAAATACATGAAGGAGCTGAAACCTACGGTCTTCGGCGACCTGATCGCGATGAACGCGCTGTACCGTCCTGGCCCTATGGAGTATATCCCCAGCTTCATCCGCCGCAAGCACGGCCATGAGCCCATTACATACGATTTGGATGCCTGCGAGGAATACCTGAAAGAAACCTATGGCATCACGGTGTACCAGGAGCAGGTGATGCTCCTTTCACAGAAATTAGCGGGGTTTACCAAAGGCGAAGCTGACGTACTGCGGAAAGCGATGGGCAAGAAACAACGCGACGTACTGGATAAAATGAAGCCGAAGTTCGTTGAGCAGGCCGCCGCTAACGGACATGCCGCAAAAGTACTCGAAAAGATATGGAAAGACTGGGAAGCATTCGCCAGCTATGCATTCAACAAGTCGCACTCCACCTGCTATGCCTGGGTGGCCTACCAAACAGCCTACCTGAAAGCCCATTACCCGGCGGAGTACATGGCGGCGGTACTTTCAAACAACATGAACGACATCAAACAGGTAACGTTTTTCATGGAAGAATGCAAACGGATGGAACTGCAGGTATTGGGCCCCGATGTCAACGAATCGTTCTATAAATTCACGGTAAACAACCAAGGGGCTATCCGCTTTGGTATGGGTGCTGTGAAAGGCGTGGGCGCCGGAGCTGTGGACACGCTTGTGGAAAGCCGCAAAGACAAGCCTTATTTATCGATTTTTGACTTGGCACGCCGGGTGGACTTACGCGCAGCGAATAAAAAAGCGCTCGAAAGCCTGACATACGCGGGTGGGTTTGACTGCTTTGTGAACACCCACCGGGCGCAATACTTCCATACCGATGGCGACGGTGGTACAGTGCTCGAGAAATCGCTGAAATACGGGGCAAAGCATCGCGAAAGTGAGAACTCGGCGCAGGTGAGCCTGTTTGGTGGTGGCAGCAATGTGGAAATACCCGAACCGACGCTACCCCATTGCCCCGAATGGGGCCTGATTGAAAAGCTCAAGTACGAGAAAGATGTCATTGGCATCTACCTCACCAGCCATCCCTTGGATAGCTATCGGTTTGAAATCGACCATTTCTGCCAACATCCGGTTAAGTTCCTCACCCTCATTGACAAAGCGAAACAGACGGAAGTGCCCGACGAGGTTAGGGAAGATTTCAACAAAATCAAGAACCGCGAACTGACCATTGGCGGCATGATCACCGCAGCCAGTCACCGGATCACGAAAAACGGGAAACCGTTTGGCGTGATGGTCGTTGAAGATTATTCGGATGCTTACGAAATAGCGCTCTTTGGTGAAGAGTACGTAAAAATGAAAGGCTACCTCAACGAAGGCTACTTTGTGCAGATACGGGGGATGGTTGCGGAGCGTTACCGCCAAGCCGGCAACTGGGGGTTTGAAATAAAGAGCATGCAGCTGCTTTCGGATTTGCGCGATAAGCTTGCTAAAAGCCTGACGATACAGGTGCCGCTTCATGAACTGAACGATGGCTTTGTGGAGCGCATACAACAACTTGTACACACAAACATCGAGCAGTACGAAAGCAAAACCTGCCAATTGCGGTTTGCCATCCGAGATATGGAATCGGAAATCAGCGTCGAAATGCCATCTAAAGGGCTGAAAATCAACCTTAGTAATGATTTTATCGAAACGCTTACCAAAATAAACGGGGTACATTACAAGTTAAATTAATGTCAGATTGTCGCAGTTTATGCCTTGGCAATGATTTTGATCGCTATCTTTGTGCGTAGCAGTAGGATGTGAGGATGCATGCAGAACGCAAAAAAGCAAATAACAAAAAAGCAACTATAACGATTAAACATTATGGCATTAGAAATCACAGACAGCAACTTCGATGAGGTTGTACTTCAATCAGACAAGCCTGTATTAGTAGATTTTTGGGCAGAATGGTGTGGTCCTTGCCGCATGGTGGGCCCCATTGTGGAAGAACTGGCTAAGGAATACGATGGCAAAGCCGTGGTGGGCAAGGTAAATGTTGATTATAACCCCGATATTTCGGTCAAGTATGGCATCCGCAATATTCCCGCGCTTTTATTCTTCAAAGATGGCCAGATTGTAGACAAGCAAATCGGTGCTGTACCCAAATCGGTACTGGCCGATAAGCTGGTTAAACAACTGTAGGCAACTTACAAAGCTCATGATACAGCCCGTGGTTTGACGACCACGGGCTATGTTTTTTTCATCAATAGCACCGCATGCAGGTTTCCTGTATTTTCTGTATGTTTGTGAAGTATTTAAGTTATGCTAAAACAGACTTTACAACAGAAGCTACTACAGAAACTTTCACCGCAGCAAATCCAATTCATCAAATTGCTGCAGGTGCCTACGGTATCATTGGATACGCGTATCAAAGAAGAGCTGGAAGAGAACCCGGCATTGGAGGACATCAGCCTGGCCAACATGAACGATCCCGTTGAAGAATATCCGGACAAAGACCCCGACGATAACTTCAATGAAGATGACCAATCGGGCGAACTCGATGAATTCAATGTAGATGATTACCTACAGTCAGACGACATAAACGACTACGGATCAAGCCAAAGTAACGGTGGCGATGACGAAGACGATCGCAAGGAAATACCCATAGCCATTCAGAACTCTTTTTTCGAGAACTTACAGCAACAACTCGACCTGTTGGCCCTGTCGGATAAAGATTTTCTTGTCGGACAACAGATCATTGGCAGTTTGGACGACGATGGATACCTACGGCGGCCGATATCTTCGTTGATAGATGACCTGGCATTCGCCCAGAACATCATCGCCGAAGAGGAGGAGGTGGCCGAGATTCTCAAAATCATCCAAGGCTTTGATCCCGCAGGGATCGGTGCCCGCGACTTGCAGGAATGCCTGCTCATTCAGCTCCGGAAAAAGGACCAGGAAAATCCGGTCATTAAAAAGGCGATGCTCGTCGTTGAGAACCACCTCGACGAATTTACGAAAAAGCATTACGATAAGCTCGAACGGGCACTCAACATCGATTCGGAAGAACTAAGGGAAATTGTCAACGAAATCCTCAAGCTCAATCCGAAACCAGGCGACTCCGGCGCGGTGGCCGGCAAACAACTGCATATCATTCCCGACTTCCACATCTCCAACAACGACGGCGTGCTCCACCTTACCCTGAATGCGCGCAATGCGCCCGAGCTCCGCGTGAGCCGGTCATACCAGGAGATGTTTGACCATTACGACAAGGCTGCCCAGAAAGACAAGAAAATGAAGGAAGCCGTTCAGTTTGTGAAACAGAAACTCGATTCGGCAAAGTGGTTTATCGACGCCATTAAGCAACGGCAACAGACCTTGCTCAAAACCATGAATGCCATCATGAACTACCAATACGACTATTTCCTTACCGCCGATGAACGGAAGCTGAAACCGATGATCCTCAAAGACATCGCAGACCGAATCGACATGGATATCTCAACCGTTTCGCGGGTGGCCAACTCCAAATATGTGCAAACGGAATTTGGGACGTTCTTGCTGAAATCGTTCTTTTCGGAGGCTATCCAAACCGACAGCGGTGAGGAGGTGTCTAATAAAGAAGTGAAGAAGATACTGGAAGAATGCATCTCTACGGAAAATAAACGAAAACCACTTGCCGATGAGAAGCTTACGGAAATATTGAAGGAGAAAGGATATACGATTGCTCGCCGTACCGTGGCCAAGTATAGGGAAGCTATGGGGATTCCTGTAGCACGGCTGCGGAAGGAGTTGTAAAGTGAAGTTGTGAGATTGTGAGGGTGTGAGGGTGTGAGGGTGTGAAGTTGTGAGATTGTGAAGTTGTGAGATTGTGAGGGAGTGAGAATAAATAAGTCATATATATAAATCCAAAAATTTTTGATTATGATGAACAATGCATTTCTGATCGCGGCGGGTGTCGCATTAGCCCTATGGAGTTGCGGGGGAGGTCAAAGCAGCGACACAACGGAAACCACAGTAACCCCAGAACTGACACAGGCATGGAAAACCGACACGGTATTCACCGGCTCTGAGTCGACCCTTTATGATCCATCGTCCGACATCATCTATGTGTCCAATGGAAATACCAAGGCCGGCGACAAAGACAATGACGGATTTATTTCGACCATCAATACCGATGGCACCGTCCGCGACCTGAAATGGGTGGAAGGTAACCTCCATGCGCCGAAAGGCATGGCACTCCTCGATGGAAAGCTCTATGTTACGGACATCGATGAGGTGAAAGTCATCGATGTGGCATCGGCAACCATTGAAAAAACGATTGCTGTGGAAGGCGCCGTATTTTTGAATGATGTGGCAACGGACGGCCAACAGGTGTTTTTCTCTGATACCCGCACGGGCAGTATCTATGTCATGGATACGGACGGAAATTATAAAACGATATCGGAAAACACAGGTGTTAATGGTTTGGAATGCCATAACGGACACCTCTATGCGTTGGACGGTGAAGGCTTGAAAAAATTCAGCAAGGATGGCGAATACGCGCAAGAAGTGATCAATACGGAAGTGACTGGCGGCGATGGGCTCGTCATTCTCAACGATAGCACATTCGTGGCCAGCCGGTGGCATGGTGAAATTTTCTTTATACAGGGTAACGAAACAACGGTGCTACTCGACACCCAAGCTGACGAATCCAATACGGCCGATATCGGCTTCGTACCGGACCTGCAACTGGTTATTGTACCTACGTTCTTGAAAAATGAAGTAGCTGCCTACAAGCTGGCGTATTAACGAAGCAGGCAACTTTTCTTTACTGTTGTAATTAGTCGTACTTTTGCTCCAATAAAGGAATGTATGATGACCAACGTAAAAATCGGGACTGTACAGATGAGTTGCGTGGCCAATAAAGCCACGAATCTTACCAAAGCCATTGACCAGATTCGGGTAGCGGCGGCCAAGGGAGCCCAGATTATCTGCCTTCAGGAACTGTTTACGTCGCTTTATTTCTGCGATGTGGAGGACTATGACAACTTTGAATTGGCCGAAGCGATTCCAGGGCCATCCACCGAGGCCTTACAAGCTGCGGCCGCAGCGTTGGGAGTGGTCATCGTAGCGTCCTTATTTGAAAAACGGGCGGAGGGGCTTTACCACAACACCACTGCCGTGATTGATGCGGACGGCGCTTACCTGGGCAAATACCGCAAAATGCACATTCCGGACGATCCCGGTTTTTATGAGAAATTCTATTTCACCCCGGGCGATCTGGGTTACAAAGTTTTCAAAACGCGGTACGCAACCATCGGTGTGCTCATTTGCTGGGATCAGTGGTATCCGGAAGCGGCGCGTATAACGGCGTTGATGGGCGCTGAAATCCTGTTCTACCCCACCGCCATCGGCTGGGCTACGGACCAGGACGACGAAACCAATAAGGACCAGTACAACGCATGGCAGACGATACAGCGCAGCCATTCCGTGGCCAACGGACTACCGGTGGTGAGTGTCAACCGGGTCGGCTTTGAGCAGGACGGGGCCATGAAGTTCTGGGGGGGGAGTTTTGTGACCAACGCCCAGGGAAAACTGTTGTATCTGGCATCCCACGACGTTGAAGAGACGGAGGTCACCGAAGTCGACTTAAGGCAGTCGGATTTTTTCCGCAAACATTGGCCTTTTTTGCGTGACCGGCGCATTGACAGCTATCAACCCATAACGAAAAGGTTTATTGACGAGTAATCCGGAAACGGCATTCCAGCTTGTTTCCAAAAACCCATCGTTCTTTTGCATAAAATGATTGCTATACCCAAAAAGTTAGGATATTATTTTCCCGCCGAGTGGCATCCCCACCGCGCTACCTGGTTGAGCTGGCCGCACAAAGAAGCCAGTTGGCCCGGCAAACTGGAGGCGGTATACGCCCCCTATTCCGCGTTTATCCGCGAAGTCTCGCTCGGCGAACAGGTTTGCATCAATGTGGTAGACCAGGCCATGGAAACCACCGCTACCGCTCTTTTGGTAGCGGCTGGTGTGGATATGGCAAACATCCGCTTTTACCACCACCCTACGGATGATGCCTGGTGCCGTGACCACGGACCGGCCTTTTTAATAAACCGTGAGGAGACCGTTGGCAAGGCCATCGTGGATTGGGGGTATAACGCTTGGGGAAACAAATACCCGCCCTACGAGCAGGATGATGTCATTCCAACGCTCGTGGGCAAAGCATTGAACCTGCCCGTTTTCCATCCGGGTATCGTCATGGAGGGCGGATCGGTCGATTTTAATGGCGAGGGTACCGTCCTTACCACCAAGGCATGCTTATTGAATGAAAACCGTAACCCGCAGCTTACACAAGAACAAATTGAAGCCTATCTTCATGAATATTACGGCATTTCACAGGTACTGTGGCTGGGCGATGGCATCGTTGGGGATGATACCGACGGCCATATTGACGACATCACACGGTTCGTGAATGCCGACACGGTGGTAACGGTGATTGAAGAAAATCGCACCGATGAAAACTATAACATTCTGCAAGAAAACCTACAGTTACTGAAGGGAATGCGGTTGGAAAATGGCAAGCCACTCCATATTATAGAGTTACCTATGCCCACCCCGGTGGTGTTCGACGGGCAGCGGTTACCGGCATCCTATGCCAATTTCTACATTGCGAATGCCGCGGTTATCGTGCCGACGTACCGTGATGAAAAGAATGACCAAAAAGCATTGGATGTGCTGGCAACGTGTTTTCCCGACCGTAAAATTGTGGGGATAGACAGCACGGATATCATTTGGGGCCTTGGCAGTTGGCACTGCCTCAGCCAGCAGGAACCCCGGTGATGACCTATTCAGTTAACGATTAATTTTGACATATATACCAACAGACAGATGAATAAAACGCTACTTCCCTACCTTACCGCCCTTTTCGTGTTCGTGACGACACTTCAGGCGCTTGCGCAGCGCGAGCACGATGAACGGCCGACGATCGAAAACTTTAAAGGCATCCAATATGCGGGCGACGACTCGACTTTCTACATCAATTTCCGGTTCCGGATGCAAAGCCGCTTGAAATATACGTCCATTGCTGGCGATGACCTCGGTGCGGAGAGCCTGGAAGCACGGATCAGGCGACTGCGGCTCCGCATGAATGGATACATCTACAACCCGAAATTTTCGTACAGCATTCAACTGGGGTTTAGCCGCAGCGACCAGGATTATGAAGACACGAACGTACCCAACCTCATACGCGATGCTGTCATCTTCTACAACTTTACCGATAACTTTTATATGGCCTTCGGCCTCAATAAGCTCCCGGGCAACCGGCAACGGGTTAATTCTTCGGGCGAGCTGCAATTCACCGACCGATCTTTGGTCAATGCGACTTTCAATGTAGACCGCGACTTCGGCATCAAGGCCTATTATTCGCCGAAGATAGGAGCTGTCCCCTTCCATTTCAAGGGCGCAATCAGTACGGGCGAAGGGCGGGTAGCCAACATGACCGACGACGGACTGGCGTATACCGGCAGGGCCGAGTTTTTACCGCTGGGCGAATTCACCAACGGCGGCGACTATTACGAGGGCGACCTGGAATACGAGGAAACACCGAAGCTATCGTTTGGCGGGGGGTACAGCTTCAATGACCGTACCATGCGCGTGCATGGACAGACGGGCGAATACCTCGGCGCACCCCTTACGCTGAAGACCTCCTTCTATGATGCCATCTTCAAATACCGCGGTTGGGCATACCAGGTGGAATACATGAAACGTGCCGTGGATGATCCCATAACCGTGGACCGCGACGGCGAAATGATTTACGCCTTTAAAGGACAAGGTGTAAACCAACAACTTTCTTACCTGATTAATAAGGATGCAGGATATGAACTTGCTGGCCGGTACACTTGGGTGGAGCCGCACAACGACATCCGCGCTTACGAAGCACAAACCGAGGTGGTTGAATTGGGCTTAACCAAATACTTCCGTGCCCACCGCCTGAAGATGCAAATCAATGCAAATTACCAAGTGAAAGACGGCATTTATCGAACCACACACAGCGGCAATAACTGGGGCGGGACGTTCCAGATCGAGTTGGGCATCTAAAAAATGAGATATTATATCATAGCCGGAGAGACGTCGGGCGACCTACATGGCGCTAATTTAATCCATGCGTTGAAAGATGCTGACGCTGATGCCCAGTTCCGCATCGTTGGCGGGGATCGCATGCAGCAGGCATCGGGCGAACAGGCCATTATCCATACGTCGCAAATGGCGTTCATGGGTTTCGTTGAAGTCCTATCCAACATCCGGTCCATCGCCCGCAACCTGCGCACGGTGAAGGCGGATATAACCGCCCACCAACCGGACACGCTTGTATTGATTGACTTTCCGGGATTCAATCTCAAAATTGCCGAGTTTGCAAAAAAAGCGGGCATCCCGGTATGCTACTACATCTCGCCGAAAGTATGGGCGTGGAACCAACGACGGGTATTGAAGATCAAGCGTGTCGTCGATAAGCTGTTCTGTATCCTTCCTTTTGAGGTGGATTTCTACCGAAAATGGGACATGGAAGTGGACTACGTAGGGAATCCCCTCCTCGATGCGATAGCGGATCACACCGCTGACCCCCACTTCACCGAAACACACCAGCTTACGGGTAAACCCATCATAGCACTGCTTCCGGGCAGCCGCGCAATGGAGATCAGCCGGATACTACCCGTCATGGCCAACGTATCACGGCAATTCCCCGGCCACCATTGTGTGGTTGCGGGAGCGCCTAACTTCAGCCGGGAATTTTACGAGCAATACATGGCCGGATTGGCGTTACCTGTCGTTTTCGATGCTACATACGACTTACTTAAACATGCCGAGGCTGCAGTAGTGACCAGCGGAACGGCCACCCTAGAGACCGCACTACTACGGGTGCCGCAGGTGGTGGTGTATAAAGCTAACCCCGTCTCCATTTTAATTGCCCGGATGGTGATCAACGTCCGGTTCATTTCACTTGTCAACCTGATCACAGATATGCTGGCCGTACGCGAACTCATCCAGAAGGACTGCACCGCCGATCGCATTGCCGACGAACTGGACCTCCTCATCAACAATAAAGAATACCGGGATAACATCTTGGAAAACTACGACCTACTGATACAGAAAATGGGTAAACCGGGAGCATCCGAACGTACAGCCAAGTTAATAACTGAATTTGTGGAAGGAATACCACAACCTTAATATAGGCACCACCTAACGGTTATCCGACCAGCCCTTTATAAAAATCGAGGCTTTCTAAGATTGCCTCCTCTCCCACGAACACGTCGATGTCGCATGTGCCGATGTCGCTGAGCAGCGCGAAGCCGATGCGGTCGCCGGCATTCTTCTTATCATTTTTCATCAAGGCGATCAACTGCCCGTAAATTTTCTTTTCGTACCGATAGTCGGGAAAATGCTGACGGAACGTATGGATGATGTCGGTGAGGGCCTCCTGCCCCAGCCCGTTCAGACGGTGGGCAAGGTAGGCTTCGCAGATCATGCCCACGGCAATCGCTTCGCCATGCAGTAGCGGATCACGGTCGTGCGCTAGTGAATAGCCTTCGATGGCATGGCCGATGGTGTGTCCGAAATTCAATATTTTTCGCAGGCCTTTTTCGTGGGGGTCTTGGGTGACCACGTTATTTTTGATGGCCACCGAATGTTGGATATCCGCCAAGCTCATTGTCGCCGCATCTTTCCTTTTCACCCCTTCGTAAAAATCCCTGTCTGCAATAAGGCCGTGTTTAATCATTTCGGCAAAGCCCGAGACCAGCTGGCGAGGAGCCAACGTTTCCAGAAATTTGGTTGCTATAAATACGGCCTTAGGCTGGGTGAATGTACCGATAATGTTTTTCACGTGGTCCATATCTATTCCGGTTTTGCCGCCAACGGACGCATCCACCTGCGATAGCAGCGTGGTAGGAACCTGCACAAAATCAATCCCACGTTTGAACGTGGAGGCAGCAAAGCCCCCCATATCGGTAACCACACCCCCGCCGAGATTGATCAACAGGCTTTGCCTATCGGCCCCGAAATCGAGCATCATCTTCCAGATGCCCACACAGAAATCGATGTTTTTATTTTCTTCGCCGGGGTCTACCTCGATGATATCGTATCCCGCTAGCCGTGGCACCGCTGCTTGGAGCACCGGCAGGCAATGTGTGCTGGTATTCCTATCGGTGAGTATGAATACGTTGGAATAATGGTGTGTTTGAAGAAAGTTATCCAAAGCGACTAAGGTGTTATCAAAAAACACCTCGTAACCGTTGCTTGCTATGCTGTTGCTCATCTATGTTATTATCTTGCTTTCATCAATTTCAACTCAAAATCCTTCACCCGATCATAATAGGGGATGTTCGAACGCCGCGCAAATTGGATAAAATGCATGATGACGCTGTCTCGCTGGTGTTGCGGAACCGAAGGAACAATGTCGTTACCTTGATCATCCAAAATACTTAAGGCTTTTACCTCTTTTATCGAGTCGGGAAACTGTTCCACATGCATCAATACCGCGGCGTATTTCTGAATACCTTTGGAATATGCCGCTAGTGCCGTTGGCACCTCAACGGTATCGGATTCGATTTTTTCGACGATTTCATCGGCTCCTTTAGATACGTATGCCGCTATGGGAACCACTAGAACATACGGTTTTGCGCCGTTGCCATTCCCCTGGCAAGCACAAAAGAAGGCAACTAATGTAATGAGAACGATGGCTTTCATGATTTATTCGATAATGAGCACCTGTTTTCCATTAAATTCCACGGTATCGCCGGGTTTGATCTTCAGTCGCTTCCTGTAGTCCACCTGACCGTTCCAACGGACCAACCCCGCTGAGACCACCGCCTGCGCCTCTCCGCCATGCTCTACCCAATTGAGTGCCTTGAGCAACTGTATCAACTGAATATATCCCCCGGTGATTTGATAGGTATCCATGCGGCAAACTTAGATAAATTATTGATATTTTAATTGTTCTTTTAAGGCATCAATGAGATCGCTACGCTAAGTTTGTTCGAAAAAACAATTATTCGCCACGCCTGGCTTTCTTCGGTGCTCATGATTGCAAAGCAGTTTATCGATCTCTCCGCGGCCATACAAACACCATCCAATAAAATGCCCCGATCGTTGCGACCCCCACACCCACACCCTACGTAATATTATCATTTTATCAATAAAAGCATTATTTAATAGCTAATTACTAATATAAATGATAAAAAATTAAAAAAAAACTAATATTTTCCGAAATAATTACTAATTTAGCAAATTAAATACAGCTAACTAAATAGGATGACGGATATATTAACACAACCGGAGGGGCTTTACCAGTCTGATTTTGAGCGGGATGCGTGCGGAGTAGGTTTTGTCGCCAACATCAAAGGCAACAAAACACACACGCAGGTGCGGGATGCATTGACCATGTTGGAAAACATGGAGCATAGGGGCGCTTGCGGATGCGATCCGGAGAGCGGAGACGGTGCGGGCATCATGCTACAACTGCCCCATGAGTTTCTATGGGAAGAATGCATATCGCTGGGCATCCAGCTAAGTGAACCGGGTTATTACGGTACTGGAATGACATTCCTGCCAAAAGATGCGGCGGCAAATGCGTTGTGCCGGCAACTCATCCAGCAAGCGACGGAAGATCGCGGCATGGCGTTCCTCGGTTTCCGAACGGTACCAGTAAACCCGGAGGGTATCGGCAGCACGGCGTTAAGTGTGGAGCCTGAAATCGTTCAATTCTTTGTAGCTCGCCCCGAAGGGGTTGGCACAACGGCAGATTTTGAGCGGAAGCTTTTCGTGCTCCGCCGGCTGATTACCCAAAAGGCACAAGACGCAGAAGGTGCTGGTGAAGATCTCTATATTGCTTCGCTCTCCTGCAAGGTGATTGTTTACAAGGGTCAGCTGACGACCTATCAGGTTGGAACATACTTTCCGGATCTCTCGGATGAACGCGTGACCTCAGCATTTGGGTTGGTGCATTCGCGGTTTTCAACAAACACTTTTCCTTCGTGGCAATTGGCGCAGCCTTTCCGGATGCTGGCCCATAACGGAGAAATCAATACCCTCACCGGGAATCTTAACTGGTTTTATGCCGGGCTCCGTTCATTGTCTTCCCCTTATTTCACGGAGGAAGAGTTGCAAATCCTGCTCCCCGTTGTAGACGGCCACCAATCGGACTCGGCCTGTTTAGACAACGTGGCCGAGTTGCTGTTGCACAGCGGCCGCAGTGTGGCCCACACGATGTTAATGATGGTGCCCGAAGCGTGGGATGGAAATACACAGATGGATCCACTTAAAAAGGCATTCTACGAATATCACGCTACATTGATGGAGCCGTGGGATGGTCCGGCTGCCCTGTGTTTTACCGATGGCACCACCATTGGCGCCATGCTCGATCGCAACGGATTGCGGCCATTACGCTTTGCCGTGACTTCCGACGACAGGGTAATCGTTGCCTCAGAAGCCGGTGCACTCCCCGTCGATGAAAGTACCATTATCAAAAAAGGCCGACAACAACCCGGTAAAATTTTCCTGATTGACATGGAGAAAGGCGAAATCCTTTCGGACGATCAGGTAAAAGGGGAGCTCTCCGCACGCCAACCCTACGCCGACTGGTTGCACCAGTACAAGATCCGGATGGACGAACTTGCCGAACCACGGGTTACCTTCACCTACCTATCCAAAGAATCGGTATTCAAGTTCCAGCAGATATTCGGCTATTCACGCGAAGATGTGGAACACATCATCACGCCAATGGCCTTAGATGGCAAGGAACCAATTGGTTCTATGGGAACCGATGTTCCGCTAGCCGTACTCTCCAATCACCCGCAACACTTAGCAAGCTACTTCAAGCAGTTTTTTGCGCAAGTGACCAACCCACCCATCGACCCCATACGGGAACGGCTGGTAATGAGTCTGGCCACCTTCATCGGCAATGCAGGGAATATCCTGGATGAGGACAAGATGCACTGTCACTGTGTAGCGTTGGAACACCCCATTATAACCAGCCGGGAGCTCGAAAAACTACGCAGCATCGATACCGGTGTCTTCCAGGCGAAGACCTTGCAATGCTATTTCAATGCGAGCGGTAATCCGGATGCGTTGAAAGATGGGCTAGACCGCTTATGCCGGTACGCCGAAGATGCCGTACGTGATGGGTTTGAGGTGATTATCTTGTCAGATCGGGCCATCGATTCGCAACATGCCGCAATCCCCTCCCTGTTGGCGGTTTCTGCGGTACACCACCATTTGATCAAAACGGGCCATCGCGGCGCGGTGGGTTTGGTGGTTGAAGGCGGCGACGTGTGGGAGGTGCATCATTTCGCTTGCCTCTTGGCATTCGGTGCCACCGCGATAAACCCTTATATGGCCTTAGCGACCGTGCGCACCTTAAAAGAGCAAAAATTACTGGATACCACACTGACCTGGCCCCAGCTGGCCAAAAATTACGTAAAGGCCGTATGTGGCGGACTGCTCAAAATCTTTTCTAAAATGGGCATTTCCACACTCCAGTCGTACCACGGCGCACAGATATTCGAGGTATTGGGTATCAATACGGAGGTGGTAGACCAGTATTTCTGCGGTGCTGTATCACGTATTGGCGGATTGGACCTTGATGATATCGCACGGGAGATACTAAGCAAACACCGCCGTGGTTTCACCAGTACGCGCAACGCCAAAGAGCTGTTGCCCGACGGTGGTATATACCAGTGGAAAAGGCGTGGCGAAGCCCACTTATTTAATCCACAGACGGTACACCTCTTGCAGCAGGCCTGCCGTACGGGCGACTATGAAACATACAGGAAGTATGCAGCCCACATCAACAATCAGGAAGAACGACGGTACACACTACGCGGTCTGCTCGATTTCGCAAAGCACCGATCGTCCATCAGCATTGATGAAGTAGAACCTGCAGAAAACATCATGAAGCGCTTTGCTACGGGTGCGATGTCCTTCGGTTCGATATCGCACGAAGCACATAGCACGCTGGCCATCGCCATGAACCGTATTGGCGGTAAAAGCAATACGGGCGAAGGCGGCGAAGATGAGATGCGCTATACACCGCTACCGAACGGCGATTCCATGCGGTCGGCCATCAAGCAGGTGGCGTCGGGCCGGTTTGGCGTGACCTCAAACTACCTTACGCAGGCCGACGAACTGCAAATCAAGATGGCCCAGGGTGCAAAGCCCGGCGAAGGTGGACAACTGCCGGGGCATAAGGTTGATGCCTGGATTGCCAAGGTAAGGCACTCTACACCCGGTGTAGGGTTGATCTCTCCCCCGCCCCATCACGATATCTACTCGATCGAGGACCTGGCGCAATTGATCTTCGACCTGAAGAATGCCAACCGGGAAGCGCGCATCAATGTGAAGTTGGTGTCGAAAGCAGGGGTAGGAACCATCGCCGCAGGGGTCGCCAAGGCCCATGCCGATGTTATCCTTATCGCCGGATACGACGGCGGCACGGGGGCATCGCCCATCAGCTCGATCAAGCACGCGGGGCTGCCATGGGAGCTTGGTCTTGCCGAAAGCCATCAGACACTGGTGAGAAACGGGCTACGCAGTCGCGTGGTGCTGCAAACCGACGGACAACTTAAAACGGGAAGGGACTTGGCCATTGCCACCTTGCTGGGGGCCGAGGAATGGGGCGTAGCCACTGCGGCCCTGGTTGCTGGCGGGTGTATCATGATGCGCAAATGCCACTTGAATACCTGTCCGGTAGGCGTAGCTACACAAGACCCCGAGCTACGCAAGCTGTTCACGGGGAAACCCGACGACATCGTCAACCTGTTCCGTTTCCTCGCTGAAGAACTGCGCGAGGTAATGGCCGAACTCGGCTTCCGCACCATCAACGAAATGGTAGGACGGGCGCAATTCCTTAAAAAGCGGGAAAACATTGCGCACTGGAAGATCAACAAACTCGATCTAACACGTATCCTCCATGTGGCACACAGCCGTACGGGCGACACCCTATACCAGACGGAACAGCAGGACCACGGCTTAGATATGATTTTGGATTGGGGGTTGGTGAAGCAGGCACGGAAAGCATTGGACAGCAAGACACCGGTATTCGGCACATTCAACGTAAAAAATACCGACCGCACCATCGGCACCTTGCTTTCGAACGAGGTATCTAAAGTTTACGGAGGTGAAGGACTGCCCGACAATACCATCAATTACAAATTCGTCGGCTCGGCCGGCCAAAGTTTCGGTGCATTCGCTGCAAAGGGATTGTCTTTTGAATTGGAAGGCGAAGCTAATGATTACGTGGGCAAAGGATTATCGGGTGCCCAGCTAGCCATATACCCCCATCAAGACAGTCCACGGGTGGCACATGAGCACATCATCATCGGCAATGTGGCCCTTTACGGAGCTACGTCGGGCCACCTCTTCGTTTGTGGCCAAGCCGGCGAGCGGTTTGCGGTACGCAACTCTGGAGCGACAGCAGTTGTGGAGGGCGTGGGCGACCACGGTTGCGAATACATGACCGGTGGACGGGCGCTGATCATCGGTGCCACGGGCCGCAACTTTGCTGCCGGTATGAGTGGCGGCATCGCCTGGGTTTACGACATCGAAAGCACATTCAGGGAAAACTGCAACACCGAGATGGTGGACCTCGACCCGCTGGAGGCCGAAGACGAAACCGCAATCATGGCGTTGCTTAAGCGGCATATCCACCTAACGGGCAGCAAGCGCGCTGCGGAGATATTAACCAACTGGAAAACGGAAAAGGCCTGTTTCATCAAGGTATTCCCGAGGGAATACAAAAACGTGCTACGGTCCAAATTAATAGAAGCATAAACGTTATAGACAACATGGGAAAACCAACGGGATTTAAAGAGTTTGAGCGGGTGCTTCCGAAGAAGGAGGCTGTCGCCGACCGTAAAAAAACATATCGAGAATTTGTACATGCTTACAGTGATGACGAGCTGAACAAGCAAGCTGCGCGATGCATGAACTGCGGAATACCGTTCTGCCATTCGGGCTGCCCATTAGGCAATGTGATTCCCGAATTTAATGACGCGGTATATGACGGCAGGTGGGAAGATGCGTACAAAATATTGACATCGACCAATAATTTCCCCGAATTTACGGGGCGCATTTGCCCGGCCCCTTGTGAGTCGGCCTGCGTATTGGGCATCAACCGCCCGCCGGTGGCCATTGAAGAAATTGAAAAACACATCATCGAAATTGCATTCAAGCGCGAATTCATCAAAGCACGTCCGGTACATGTGAAAACCGGGAAACGGGTAGCCGTCGTGGGCAGCGGCCCAGCAGGTCTCGCAGCCGCCGCACAACTCATTAAGGCAGGACATGAGGTAACGGTATATGAACGCGATGATAAACCGGGCGGTTTACTCCGCTATGGAATCCCCGATTTCAAGCTGGACAAATGGGTGATTGACCGACGGGTGAAGTTGATGGAAGAAGAAGGGGTGCTGTTCCGCTGTAATGCAGAGGTGGGCAGCAATGTACCGGTCTCTGAACTCCAAGCCTACGACGCCGTGGTATTAGCGGGCGGATCTACCATCCCCCGTAATTTAAATATACCCGGAAGAGCGTTCAATGGCGTACACTTCGCCATGGAGTTCCTGAAACAACAAAACAAGCGGGTGGGCAACTCGCCGGTTACCGAAAAAGACATCTTAGCGACCGGCAAAAATGTCCTCGTTATCGGCGGTGGCGACACCGGTTCCGATTGCGTGGGAACATCCAATCGTCAGGGTGCGAAATCCGTGACCCAGTTTGAGCTGATGCCCCAGCCACCGAAGGAGCGCACAACGGCCATGCCGTGGCCCAGCTACCCCATGCTGCTGAAAACCACTTCCTCGCACGAGGAAGGCTGTGAACGCGAATGGGGTATTGGCACCAAGGAGTTTGTAGCCGACGAAAATGGAAACCTTAAGGGCGTGCGTATTGTGGACCTCGAATGGGAACGCGACCCGTTGGGGCGGCCCGTGAAATTCGTCGAAGTGGAAGGATCCGAACGGGAGCTGCCCTGTGAACTGGTATTGCTGGCCATGGGCTTTTTGCATCCGCAGCATGAAGGCTTAGTGCAGCAGCTCGGTGTGGAGCTTGATGGACGGGGCAACGTGCAAGCGACGGAAGGCGAATACCAAACATCCGTTGGTCGGGTTTTCACGGCCGGCGATATGCGCAGAGGCCAGTCGCTCGTGGTTTGGGCCATTTCCGAAGGCCGCGAATGTGCCCGAAAGGTAGATGAATACCTGATGGGATATTCTGAACTGGAAAGCAAAGAAGCAGTGTTTGACTATGCGTAGGACATTCGTATAGTCAGGCAGTTTTCGAAATAGTAATACAGATCTAATCACATGTAGTTGCCACGAACTACATGTGATTCAACAAAACCCTACTTACTTGGGCGCCTTATACAGCAGATAAACGGCCAGCAAGCCAAAAATAACATTGGGTATAAATACCGCAATAAGCGGCGCAAGCCCACCTTTGAGGGAAAACATCGTGGCAAACTGGATGAACACGATATACGTAAAGCTCAGGGCAATACCAATACCTAAACTTAATCCAATGCCGCCCCTGACCTTCTTTGATGACAGGGCAACCCCCATAATGGTGAGCACATAGGCCGCCAACGGCGTAACGAACCGCTTGTACTTTTCCAAGAGCAGGTCTGTCATCATTCCCGTACCCCGGGTCTCTTCCTTATCAATACGGGCATTCAGCTCACGCATGTTCATCGCCGTGAAGATATTGTCATACACTTCGAAATCGCGCGGCGTCATATCCAGCACCGTATCCATACTGGAGCCCTTGATCATCTCTTCTTTCAGCGAATCGATGAGACGGATGGAATAATTTTCGATACGCCAGTTGGTTTTTACGGAGTCCCAAGTGATGCGCTCAGCCATCAGCTTTTCTGTCATCTCACCGTCGTCAAACTTTTCGAGCGTAAATTTATAGCCTACTTTGCGGTTGTTATCGAAATTATCGATATAAACATACGTGTCATCGTCAATCTGCATGTGGGTTGAACTCTTGCTATTGTTCGTCACGGGTTTCACGTAGACGCGCTCAAACCCTACCTTCAGCTTATTGGTACGAGGTATGATGTAGACACTGAAGATAAAATTCAGCAAGAAGATCACGGTCGCGGCCACCATATAGGGCCGGATAAAGCGATTGAAGCTCATCCCGCCACTTAAAATGGGTACGATCTCCGTTTGGTCGGCCATTTTTGCTGTAAAGAAAATCACGGCGATGAAATTGATCAGCGGCGAAAGCATATTGAGGTAAAACGGCACGAACCCCGCATAATACTCAAATACGATTTTCGAGAAAGGCGCGTCATGTTTCATGAAGTCGTCCAACCGCTCGGAGATATCAAATACCACGGCCACGACCGTAAAGATAGCCATGGTAAACAAAAACGTGCTCAGGTATTTGCCGATGATATACCGGTCTATGGTATTTAAGTAAGGTATGCGCAGCCACTTCATAACTTCTCTCCCAATTGCGTGATCATCTTATTCTTCCATTCGCGAAAGTCGCCCGCCAGGATGTGCTTACGGGCTTCCCCCACCAGCCATAGGTAAAAATGGAGGTTGTGCAGCGATGCGATTTGCGCCCCCAGGATCTCCTGCGACCGGATGAGGTGCCGAAGGTATGCCTTGGTGTATACCCGGTCTGCCAGCAGATCGCTTTCGGCATCAATCGGTGTAAAGTCGGCCTCCCACTTTTTATTCTTGATGTTGATAATGCCGTTTTTCGTAAATAGCATGCCGTTCCGCGCATTCCGCGTGGGCATCACGCAGTCGAACATATCGATACCAAGTGCAATGTTTTCCAAAATATTGACCGGCGTACCGACACCCATCAAATAGCGGGGCTTTTCCGTGGGGAGTATATCACAGACCACTTCCGTCATGGCATACATTTCCTCTGCCGGTTCACCTACAGAGAGCCCGCCGATGGCATTGCCATCGCGCCCGAAGCCCGCAATGGTCTCAGCCGATTTTTCCCGCAGATCGCGATACACGGATCCCTGTACAATCGGAAATAATGTTTGTTCATACCCGTAAAGTGGTTCCGTACGATCAAACCGATCGCAGCAACGTTTTAACCAGCGGTGGGTCATGTCTAGCGAGCGCCGCGCGTAATGGTAGTCGCAGGGATAAGGGGTACACTCATCAAAGGCCATGATGATGTCGGCGCCGATAATCCGTTGGGTATCCATCACATTCTCGGGCGTAAAAAGGTGTTTCGAGCCATCGATATGCGAGCGGAACGTAACGCCTTCTTCCTTGATTTTGCGCACTTCGGTGAGCGAATACACCTGGTAGCCGCCACTATCGGTCAGTATGGGCTTCTCCCAGCCATTGAAGCGGTGGAGGCCACCAGCTTTTTGCATGATATCCAGTCCCGGCCGTAGGTAAAGATGGTAGGTGTTGCCCAGAATGATCTGTGCCCCGATATCGTGCACCAACTCATGTTGGTGCACCGCCTTTACGGTCCCAGCAGTCCCCACTGGCATGAAGATGGGGGTTTCGATGGTGCCATGTGCGGTTTCGATAAGACCGGCACGTGCTTTCGACTGTTTATCTGTGGTTTGAAGCGTAAATTTCATTCGGACGCAAAAATAGCGAATTTTACGGATACCACCCCATCATGGAATACTGCCTATAATATGAACCGTCTCTTTTTTCTTTCCAAATTAACATATTATCTTTGGCAGCATATATGGATATACTCAGCCAAATTGCCGAAGCGCCCATCGTATTCCTATTGCTAGGCGTATGCGGGTTGCTTCTGGTTTTGCAATTGTATTTTCTGCTTTTTGTTTACAGTCGGCTCGCTTTTTATAAGACACCCCAAGCAAAAGAAAACACCAAAGCCTTACCCTTATCGGTCATCATCTGTGCTCGTAATGAGGAGGAAAATCTGCGGCAAAATCTACCAAAAATTCTCCATCAGAACTATCACCAGTTTGAAGTCATACTGGTCAACGATTTCTCCGAAGACGAAACCAAGTGGTTATTGAAAGAATTGTGCACCAAATACAGCCATTTGAAGGTCGTCGAAATTGCGGAGCATGTGCGCCTCAAACACGGCAAAAAGTTCGCCGTTACCTTGGGCATTAAAGCTGCCCAATACGAACACCTGGTTTTTACTGACGCCGATTGCGTACCGCAATCGGACCAATGGCTCCAACACATGGCAGATGCGTTCGACAGCGGTGAGGAAATCATATTGGGGTACTCTCCGTACACGAGAAGACGGGGGTGCCTGAACGCCTTGATCCGTTTTGAGACCTTCCATACTGCGATGAGTTACCTGTCTTATGCCCTCAAGGGTAACGCTTATATGGGGGTAGGGCGCAACCTCGGCTATACGAAAAGTTTATTCTTCCGGGGCAAAGGCTTTGCTGCGCACATGCATATCCCATCGGGCGATGATGACCTGTTCGTTAACCAGAACGCCACACCGCACAACACCGCCATCTGCATTGAACCGGAGGCGCATGTATGGAGTGAACCCAAAACGACGTTTTCGGCCTATATCCAACAGAAAACGCGGCACGCGGGTGCCTCGAAGGCTTACCGGCCGTCGCATCGGCGGATGCTTGCCACGCAGCTGGTCAGCGCATTTCTTTTCTACATGTTGGCCATCGTGTCATGGGTCTTGTACCCATCGTATTGGTACGTAGTTGTAGGCATGTACCTGTTGCGGTTCGTTGTGCAGTTGGTCATCTACATACCCACCATGAAAAAACTACAGGTAACCGGACTGCTATGGTGGTTGCCGTTTCTCGACCTCTTTTACTATGTGTATATATGCATTAACGGGTTTTTCGCCCTGTACAAAAAGGACATTCAATGGAAATAGCCGATATGAATACGTTAAACCCCGGGGTAGCTGTCATTTACCACTACTTCCCGAAGCTTTCGGAAAAGCAACGGGAGCAGTACCGGCAATTGGGTGAGTTGTATCCGTATTGGAATACGCAAATCAACGTGGTATCACGTAAGGATATCGACAAGCTCTACCTTCACCATGTACTACATTCGCTGGGTATTGCCAAATTCACCAATTTTGTGCCCGGCACGCGAATATTGGATGTCGGTACGGGTGGTGGCTTCCCCGGCATACCGCTGGCCATCTTATTCCCGCAGGTCCAATTCCATCTCGTAGACTCCATCGGCAAGAAAATCAAGGTTGTTCGGGAAGTCGCCGCGGCCATTGGTCTGGAAAATGTGGAGGCCGATCACATCCGCGCCGAACAACTGGATGAGAAATACGACTTCGTGGTGTCGCGTGCCGTTACTCGGCTGGTCGATTTCTACCCCTGGGTGGCAGGCAAGTTCCGTAAAAAGCATCAAAACGCCATTTCCAATGGCATCTTATATTTAAAGGGAGGCGATCTAGCCGAAGAGCTGAAGGAGGCGAGGCTGCCTGCGGAGGTATATTCGCTTTCCGACTATTTTGAGGAAGATTTTTTCGAAACCAAGCAGGTGGTTTATATCCCGGTTTAAGCCTGATCATTACCCACTACGGACGGAATAAGCGTTACCGTCACCAGCAACTGCCCCACGTGGCGCTGTGTGTGTTCGGCAGCGTGGAACAACAAACCGATCAATGTTGTCGGCACCCGCTTTCTGCCAAGATAGCGCACCTCGGTCAGTGTGCTTTCGTCCGTTTCGCGTAACTGTGTAACAGCAGCCGCCACCTGCTTTCCGAAGGCGAGCACCAAATCACTTGACCGGATATGCGACGCTTCCAGTCCCTCAGCGCGGAGGTATTCAAACTGCTGGTCGGATAATGGATTCGCTAATGCGTAGGTAAACAACCGATCGACGACGCCACTGATGTGCTGCAAATGGAACCCCACGGAAGCACGACCCGCCGGCCTCATCCATAAATAGGCATCATCAAAACTATCCATATATCTCGTTACTTCTTCTTTAGCCTGTAATAACGCATGGGCAACGGGCTGCAACAACGGCGGCACGCCCGGTACCGGGCCACGCATCCAGACTTCGGGCTTGGGGGTTTCGTTTTCAGACATACGACAAATGTAGCAGAAAAATAAATAAGTTTCTTGCACTCGAATCCGAGGTTTTTTATATCTTGCCATCCAAGATGAGCCTAATTCACCAGATTGCTTTGACCAAGGTAAACGGTGTCGGCCCGGTAATCGGTCGTCATCTCCTCTCCTATTTCGGCAGTGCGGAAGCGGTGTTTGCTGCGGCAAAGAAAGGCTTCGGCAGCTTACAGGGTTTAAACAACCGGGTCATTGAAGGGCTTTCGAGCGCGGATGTTTTCAACGTGGCAGAGAAAGAACTTCAATTCATCGAAAAGCACAACATACAACCGCTTTTCTGGGGCGATAAGGCCTATCCAAAACGTCTCGCCGAGTGCGCCGACGCACCGTTGCTACTCTATTATCGGGGAAACACCGACTTGAATGCACCACGCATGGTGAGTATCGTAGGCACCCGCAATGCCACCGCCTATGGGAAATCCATTTGTGCCGATTTCATAAAAGCACTCGCTCCGTACCATGTTACGGTGATCAGTGGCTTGGCTTACGGCATCGATAGCTATGCACACCGCAATGCATTGAACCACGAAATACCGACAGTGGGTGTGCTTGGACATGGTCTGGACCGCATCTATCCTGCCGCCAATCGGGAAATGGCCGCAAAAATGTTGACTTGTGGGGGGCTCCTCACGGAGTTTCCTTCGGGCACCAAGCCCGACCGACAGAATTTCCCGATGCGCAACCGCATCATCGCGGGGCTGGCCGATGTGACCATCGTTGTGGAAGCTGCGGCGAAGGGCGGGGCATTGATTACCGCCGAACTAGCCAATTCATACAGCCGCGACGTGTGTGCCTTTCCGGGCAGTCTGAATCAGGAGTTTTCCGCAGGGAGTAATTATTTAATCAAAACGCATCGGGCCCACCTGATTACCGGCGCAAAAGACTTGCAATACCTGATGAATTGGGAACTCGCGCCCGCACCGAAACAGTCCAAACAGCTCCAACTGCCTGTTGCACTGACCGCATCGCAGCAGCGCGTGTATGACATGATTCATGCCGGTGGTGAACTATCGATAGACACGCTCTCCCTACAACTGAAGTGGCCACAGAGCAAACTCGCCGTAACCCTACTCGAACTGGAGATGCATGGTGTTGTCGTTGCCCTCCCGGGCAAAGTTTATCGCGCGATATAAACCTTACTGCAAGCCAGCGCCTTGCGACCATAGCGTTATTTTTATTGGCAAGTACCACATTTTTTGCTACTTTTGCGGTGGGTAAGTCTTTTACGACCAGCTCCTCGAGAATCCCCCAGGGTGGGAACACAGCAAGGGTATCGGGTTGTAGCGGTGCGATAAAAGTAGCTTACCCTTTTTTTATTCCATTTACCACTCCCATTAACGACACTTGCATATCCACGCAACTTTATCTAAGTTTGCATCCCATAATATAAGTTGCATGAGTTGGTTTAGACGTGAAAAGGCCGGGATCAGTACGGCTACCGAGCATAAAAAGGAAGCGCCTGATGGCCTATGGAACAAATGTCCGTCGTGCAAAAAGCCGCTGCTGAACATCGAGCAGATCGAAAACAAATATGTATGCCACTATTGTGGTTACCATTTGCGCATCGGCTCGGCTGCTTATTTTTCAATCCTATTTGACGACAACCAGTTCACCGAACTCTTCCCCAATCTACGATCGGGAGACCCCCTCCACTTCGAAGACACGAAGAAATATACCGAACGGCTCGAAGAAAGCTATGCAAAAACAGGTTTGAACGATGCAATCCGCTGTGCCCATGGCAAGATGGAAGGCCGGGATCTTGTACTGGCGTGTATGGATTTCACCTTTATCGGTGGCTCCATGGGGTCGGTTGTTGGCGAAAAAATAGCCCGATCCATTGATTACTGCCTCCAGCATAAACTTCCGTTTATGCTGATTTCCAAATCGGGCGGCGCCCGCATGATGGAAGCCGCGTTTTCGTTGATGCAAATGGCCAAAACCTCGGCAAAACTCGCCCTGTTAAATGAAGCCAAACTACCCTACATCTGCCTGTTGACTGACCCCACAACCGGGGGCGTGACCGCATCATATGCCATGTTGGGCGACATCAACATTGCCGAGCCCGGGGCACTCATTGGTTTTGCGGGCCCACGTGTGATCAAAGAAACCATCAAAAAAGATCTTCCGAAGGGCTTCCAGACCTCAGAATTTCTGCTTGAACACGGTTTCCTCGACTTCATTGTTGACCGGCGCCAACTCAAACAAAAAGTCGCGCTGTTTTTAGACATCGTCAAATAGCGTATTTTTTATTAGAAAATTAATTATATTTGTCCAATTCGTCATACCCGATTTGGAACCATTGTCAGCAGTATAGATGGCAAAAGCGAAATACCATTACAATTCCCATACGCTTAAGTATGAAAAAATAAAAACAAGCGCCCGCACTTGGGCATGGCGGGCCGTTGGGTTCCTTACCAGCTCATTCGCTTGTGCCATGCTTTTGCTATACATCGGGTTTACGTTTATCGATTCACCAAAGGAAAAGCAACTGCAGCGGGAGGTGGACCAGATGGCGCTGCAATACAACATCATGCAAGATCGAATGAAACAGGTGGATGCGGCATTGGAAAACATGCAGCATCGAGACGACAACATCTACCGCGTTATCTTCGAAGCCGACCCCATATCGCCTGATGTGCGGAAAGCAGGATTCGGCGGGGTGAATCGCTATAAAAACCTCGAACATTTCAGCAATTCGAATTTGATGGTCGAGACCGCCAAAAAGCTCGATTACATATCCAAAGCCCTTTATGTGCAGTCGAAGTCGTACGACGAGTTGACAGAGATGGCCAAGTCGAAGGCAGAAATGATGGCAAGTATACCGGCCATACAACCGGTTGACTCGCGAAAAGCACGCACGGGCATCTCCGGTTTCGGTGTACGGATCCATCCGGTTTACAAAATCAGGAAGATGCATACGGGCATTGACTTTACCGCTCCTTCGGGTACGCCTATCTACGCCACCGGAAACGGCAAAGTGGAAGCTGCGGGCTTAGACGGTGGCTATGGTCGACGGGTGGTGGTAAACCACGGATATAGTTATAAAACGCTATATGGTCACATGAGCCGTATCGCCGTAAAGGCAGGTCAGCAGGTAAAACGAGGAGACCTGATTGGATATGTAGGTAATACCGGCACATCAACCGGGCCACACCTACACTATGAAGTACACAAAAACGGAAAACCCGTAAACCCAATTAACTTCATTTATAACGATCTTACACCAATGGAATATGCGGCGGTTTTGGAAGCCGCCTCACAAGAGAACCAGTCGTTTGATTAATTAATAATCCAAATATATTGTATCTTTGTGATAGCGGACAATCAAAAGATAGCTTGATAACATGCCCTACAAAGAGCGCGAAATAAACAAACTCTATTATACCATGGGAGAAGTGACCACCATGTTTGGTGTCAATGCCTCCCAGATACGGTTTTACGAGCGTGAGTTTGACATTATCCAACCGAAGAAAAATAAAAAGGGAAACCGCCTCTTCACACCAAACGATATCGCGAACCTTAAAATCATCTTCAACCTTGTCAAAGATAAAGGGTACACCCTACAGGGCGCACGCGAATACTTGCGGAACAATAAAAATGAAGCGCAGGAAAATCAACGGGTTATCGACTCACTTCAACGTCTCAAAGCGTTTTTGCTAGAGGTGCGAGACAGCCTCTAATACCCTACCGCCAACGCTTCCCCTGCTGGTAACTGCACAAATTCCTCCACCTTTTCGACCATCTCGATGCTGCCGATGAATACCGGCGTACGCTGGTGCAGGGCCTCAGGCTGGATATCCAATATCCTACGGTAACCATCCGTTGCCTTCCCCCCTGCCTGCTCAATAATAAAAGCCAACGGATTACATTCATACATTAGCCGCAACTTACCTTGTGGATGGGATGACGTTGTAGGATAAAGGAAAACCCCACCCTTGATCAAGTTGCGGTGCACATCGGCAACCATCGAACCGATATATCGCGATGTATACGGTCTATTCCCTGCACTATCTTCTATCTGGCAATATTTAATGTAATCTTTTACCCCCTGCGGAAACTTGATGTAATTACCTTCATTGATCGAGTAGATCGTACCATCACGTGGAATTTGCATATTGGGATGTGAAAGGCAGAACTCACCGATGGAAGGGTCTAGCGTAAATCCATTCACCCCTTTACCAGTCGTATAAACCAGCATCGTTGATGACCCGTATACCACATACCCAGCTGCAACCTGATGGATACCTTTTTGAAGAATCTCTTCTGGCTTCACCGGTCCATCGCTCGAGATGCGTCGGTAAATAGAAAAAATGGTACCTACAGACACATTCACATCGATGTTTGACGAACCGTCCAACGGGTCGATGCAGACAATGTATTTCGCATGTTGCGATATCCTGGAGTTGATGAAGATGCATTCGTCGTGCTCTTCGGAAGCGACCACGCAGCACTCGCCTCCGCTCCGCAACGCCGATATAAATTGTTGGTCGGCATATATATCCAGTTTCTTCTGCCCTTCCCCTTGCACATTGGTTGTGCCGTTGTCACCGAGGATATCAACAAGCCCCGCTTTGTTAACCTCGCGGTTAACGATTTTTGCTGCGATACCGATATCGCGCAAGAGCCTCGACAACTCCCCTTTAGCATACGGGAAATCGGATTGCTTTTCGATGATGAATTGACCCAATGTAGTTGTTTTCGTCATAATAAAAGTAAAAGTTAGTGTATTTAAGCCCATTTTTAAACGACACAAAAATAGCCAAAAAAGCCACTAAACAAATAAAAAACAAAAACTTAGTGTAATTCAACAGTCACCTTACGGCCAATTCGACAACCTCCAGGTTTTCGATACGGTTACCGTCGATGCTAAAACGCAAAAGCGTCCGGACCTTATGCCAGCCGTGCTTCCCGGCAGCCCCCGGATTGAGATGCAGGCATTGTAACTTTTGGTCAAACATCACTTTAAGGATATGGGAATGACCACAGATAAAAAGCTTCGGCGGCGCCTGTTGGATCGCCGACTTCACCTGCGGGCTATAGCGACCGGGGTAGCCGCCAATATGCGTCATCCACACATCAACCGCTTCGCAGGTAAACCGCAAATGTTCAGGATAGATGGTACGGATATCGTGCCCATCGATGTTACCATACACGCCTTTCAGCGGTTTGAAGGCCGCTAGCGTATCGGCTACGGCTATATTACCAAAATCGCCAGCATGCCATATCTCATCGCACCGATCGAAATGGATGAAAACGGATTCGTCGAGGTATCCGTGCGTATCAGAAAGTAACCCTACTCGTGTCATACCGTACCGGCGAAGATAGGCATTCTCAAAATGCCAGAAAAAACGGTTTTAGTAATTCGTGATACGCGGGACTATAGACACCACGGTGCGCGTAAATAACGAATTCATGTTCGGCAGCGTCGACACCCTCCTTCACCCGCCTGCCAAGAGACAAAATGCGCCTTATCGGTGGATGAGCAGCAAAAGAGCGGATCGTCATCGTCGACTGTACACTGAGCCCATACTGCTCAGCAGCCCTCTGCCCGATCACATCTGCCAGTGTGGGAGGCAGTATGATTTGTAAGCGCCCAGCGGCACCCAACCACCGCTTCGACCGGGTTAGTAATTCGTCGAAAAAATCCATATCCGTATGCCTTGCCATCCGTTTCCGTCGATCGTTGTTCTGAAGGGAACGCAGAAAAAAGGGCGGATTGGATACAATGAGGTCATATGGAGCGTCCGGCTTGAAATCAGCCAACGATACGGCGTGACTGATAAGCCTCGCCGCAAAAGGCGAGGCGGCGAAATTTCGCCGGGCAGTATCAGCTGCCCATGTATCAATTTCTATCGCATCGATCGTTGCCGAAGGGAAACGCTGTGCAAGCATCAAGGAAATGACGCCCGTTCCCGTACCCACGTCGAGGATGCGTCCGGGCAAATCGGCCACCACCGAAGCAGCTAGCAAAACGCCATCTGTATTTATCTTCATGGCGCACCCCGACTGATCAACTGCAAATTGCTTAAAGCGGAATACAGACATATCCCGTCAAAATTAAGTAATACGACGTAACCGTCGATATCATCGAGAGAAAATTTGGTTTTTATTTTGGAAAAAAACGAATATTGGTTACCATTGTAAAAAGCGGTTTCCATACGTATTACCGAGTCAAGCACAGTGAATACACGATGAAAAATTTCCGATACGGCACCGACCAGCTCACCATAGGAAAGACCATGGCGCTAACGCATGGTAAGCTCCACGGCACGCTCTCTGCAAAAGACAGGCATAAAATCGATCGATCCGAATCGTATGTGAAAGATATTGTAAACCACCATGAAGTGGTATACGGCATTAACACCGGGTTCGGTCCGCTTTGCGATACGATCATCAGTCCCCAAGACACAGCCAACCTACAACATAACTTACTCAAAAGCCATGCGGTTGGCGTGGGCAATTCCATTTCCAAATCGGTCGCTAAAACCATGATGATTATCAAGGCGCAAGCATTGGCCCAGGGGTATTCGGGCATACAACTGCGTACACTCGAGCGCATCATCTGGATGGCAGAGCAGGACATCATCCCTGTTGTGCCTGAACAGGGATCAGTGGGCGCCTCTGGTGACTTGGCCCCTCTTTCACACCTCTTCCTGCCGCTTATCGGTCTTGGGCAAGTACATTATAAGGGGAATGTGGTGCCTGCAAAAGAAGTATTGCAGGCACGGGGCATGCCTCCACTAAAACTCGCCGCCAAAGAGGGATTGGCGCTGATCAACGGCACGCAGTTTATTGCTGCCCACGCGGTACACGGTTTGTACCGGATGTATAATGCCTTGGAAGCCGCCGATATCATCGGTGCCTTATCGCTGGAGGGGCTTATGGGTTCTTACCAACCTTTTGACGCGCGCTTGCATCAAATACGGCCTTTCCCCGGAAATCAGCTGGTTGCCCATCGTTTGTGGCAATTATTGCATCATTCTGAAATTGCCAATTCACACCCCGGCTGCGGGCGCGTACAGGATCCCTATTCGTTACGGTGCATGCCCCAGGTGCACGGCGCATCACGGGCAGCATGGCTCCACCTTAAAGACCTCACCGAAATAGAAATCAATTCGGTGACCGACAACCCGATTATCTTAGGCCCGCATGACACGATTAGCGGCGGGAATTTCCATGGCCAACCGCTGGCCATGGCCCTCGATTATGCAGCTATTGGTGCTGCTGAACTGGGAAATATAGCTGACCGCCGCTGTTACCTGATCATCGAAGGCCGCTACGGGCTTCCGAAATTGCTTATTCGGGATGCCGGATTGAACTCGGGCTTCATGGTACCGCAGTATACCGCCGCGGCGTTGGTATCCGAAAATAAAACCCTTTGTTTCCCAGCAAGTGCCGACAGCATACCCACGTCGCTCGGACAGGAAGACCATGTTTCCATGGGTTCCATCAGCGGCCGCAAATTGAATAAAATCATCGACCATCTCGAATATATCTTGGCCATTGAACTCTTATATGCGGCACAGGCGCTTGATTTCCGTAGGCCACTCCGCTCGTCGGTCGTACTTGAAACCTGCCATGCACTGGTTAGGCGCCATGTGCCCTTGGCCGAACGCGACCGCATTTTTGCCGACGACATCAACACGCTCCAACAACTGATTCGCAGCGGAGCATTCGTAGCAGAAGCAAATCGGGCAGCGGACGAACACGACATCCATCTTAATCGAACAGCTGATAACGCGTTCGGCATTTCTTAACCGATGTAGCTAGTGTTCGAACTTGTACCCTACCCCCTTCACCGTAGCGACATAATCTTCACCGATTTTTTCTCGTAGTTTACGTATATGTACATCGATCGTTCGGTTTGTTACCACTACGGCATCTTCCCAGATGTTCTTAAGGATGGCCTCCCGCGTATATACTTTCCCCGGTTTGGAGGCCAATAGGTAAAGTAATTCGAACTCCTTCTTGGCTAGAACAATTTTTTCGCCGTTTTTAAACACGAGAAACGCCTCCCGATCGATAACGAGATCCTTGACTTCCAGTTTCTCATCCACGGGTTCTTCGTTTTGCATATTCCGGCGAAGGATCGCGTTGATACGGCTTAAAAGCGCGCGCGGTTTGATGGGTTTCGCAATGTAGTCGTCGGCGCCCACGTTAAAGCCGGCGATTTCAGAATATTCTTCACTTCGGGCAGTGAGGAACACCATAAATGTACTCTTGAATTCGGGCATGGCGCGCATGATACGACAGGCCTCTATCCCGTCCATTTTGGGCATCATGACATCCAATATGATCAAATCCGGCATCACTTTCTTGGCAGTGGTTACAGCCTCCTGCCCATTAGTGGCGGTATATACCTGATACCCCTCCCGTTTGAGGTTATAGGCGATCAACTCCACGATATCGGGCTCATCGTCCACGACCAGTATCTTTTGCTTTATGGAACTCATGGTGTTATTTTTCTGCTAAAATATGTACATAAGGGCAACAAATGGTTAAATCAATATTAACAAATCATTAAACCCCACCGTTCGTCATGCAAAATGTATGCTATTCGAATGTCTTTTCCAGAAAAGCTGCCAAGTCCGGACCACGCAGATTCTTGGCTATAATGATACCATCGGGGTCTAGGAGATATGATGTGGGTATGGCTTGTATACGATATAAGCCCACCACTTCGCTGCCCCATTGCTGCAAATCAGAAACCTGCGTCCACGCCAAGCCATCGGCCTCGACAGCCCGCATCCATGCACCGGGGTTACCGTCTAATGAAACGCCAAGCACGGTAAAACCTTGGTCCTTAAACCGATGATACTGCGCCACAATATTTGGGTTCTCTTGCCGGCAGGGCACACACCACGATGCCCAGAAATCAACCAAGGTGTATTTACCTTTGAAATCAGAAAGCTTTACCGGTTGGTTGTTTGGTGTGAGCGATTCAAAATCGGGCGCAGGCTGTCCGATCGCCAGCACCTTCAACCGGGCCATTTCCTCGAGGAAGCGTCGTACCCGGGCGTTGTCATCCCACCGGCCGGTAATACGGTCGGCATAGGCAATCAGCTCGCCTTCGGCCAGTTCCGTATCGAGCGTCGTCATGGCATAGAACCCGGCGAGGTCGTCGTGTTCATCGGCAAAGCGAACCGCTGCACCCGTGTAATCGGCCACCTGCTCGCGGTACCGTTGCAAAAAGTGCTGTCGCAGCGTCATCAGCGCAGTGTCATCCAATCCGACGGCCTGTTCTGCAAAAGATTCCTCCAATTCAACCTGCAACCGTTCTTTTTCGGCAAACGTCGCCGCAAATTGCTTGATCTTGCTCGAAAGCGGCGAGCCCGTCACTTCATACGTATCCGCCGGCTTAGCAAGGTCGGCCAGGAACGATATCCGATCGCCGTTTTGGAGAATGAGATGATACCTGCTTTGGCCGGCTTCCAGGGTAAGCAACCGGGGGTGCGATGCCGCACGCTGCAGTTTGAACCTACCTTGCTCGTCGAGAAAAACCGAGTCCAGTTTACGCTCACCCTCATAAAGCACCACGGTTTGTATGCGCTGGGCGTTGAGCACCTGTCCGTCGATAACAAACACCTCATCACCGGTGCAGGAAGACAATAATAAAACGACCCATCCGAGGATTACCTTCAATCTATTCATCACTTTCAATCTATATGGTCCCCAGCCTGCACATACGCCTTGGCCTTAGCCAAAGCCCCATCCAAACCACTTATATTTTTACCGCCTGCCGTGGCATAAAAAGGCTGTCCGCCACCACCGCCGTTTATTTCCTTAGCTAACTCGCGCACAATGGTCGCCGCATTCCAGTTGCGCTCTTTCACCAACGCATCCGAAATGACGACGGTGACCCCGGGCTTTCCGCCGATATCGGTACCTAATACGAGAAAAAGATTATCGAGCTGGCCTTTCAACGCATATGACAATGTCTTCACCGCATCTGCAGAAGGCAGGTTTACCCGTGCTATAATGGCCTTTACACCATTGATATCCTGCGCTTTGCCCACCAGCTCACCTTTCAGCTGAAGCGCTTTATCAACCAGCGCTTGCTCCACTTCTTTCTTCAGGGAGCTATTTTCTTCCAGCAACCGGTCGAGTGCCGAGACAAAATCTTTGGGGTTATTCAGTAATTCATTGATTTTGTGAACCACGCGACTTTGCTCGTGCACGAATTGCTCAGCGGCAACGCCGGTGATTGCCTCCACGCGCCGCACACCTGCTGCGACTGCACTTTCCGAAGTAATTTTGAAAAAACCGATCTGGCCCGTCGCACGCACGTGGGTGCCGCCACATAATTCCTTCGAAAATCCGTCATCGAATGTAATCACCCGTACTTCGTCACCATATTTTTCGCCGAACAGCGCCGTTACCCCTGCCTCGATGGCCCGCTGGAATGGCACGCCGCGCTCTTCTTTCAACGCGATGTTCTCGCGGACTTTTGCATTCACTATCCGTTCGATCCGTGTCAACTCCTCGTCGCCTACCTTTGCAAAGTGCGAAAAGTCGAAACGCAGGTAATTGGCATTGACCAAAGACCCTTTTTGGTTCACGTGATCGCCCAGCACCTGTTTTAGTGCAGCATGCAGTAAATGGGTTGCCGAATGATTGGCTTCCGTATCCCGGCGCTTGGCCGCATCTACTTTGGCAAGAAATGTTTCTTGCAGATTACCGGGCAGCTCCTTGGTATAATGTACCCATAGCCCGTTTTCCCGCTTCGTATCCGTCACCGTGATAGGCCGACTACCATCGCCACCTATCAATAGTCCCGTATCGCCTACCTGCCCACCACCTTCTGCATAAAAAGGTGTTGCCGCAAGTACAATTTGGTATTGATTGTTGCCTTTGGCGGTGATTTTGCGGTATTTAAGGATTTCCGTATCACATTCCAGACGGTCATACCCCACAAAATCGACGGCATCTCCCTCCCGCAAAACCACCCAATCATCTGCATCAATGGCCGTTGCGGCCCGAGAACGGTTCTTCTGTTCATTTAAGGCCTCATGGAACCCCGCCATATCTACCGATGCCCCCTTTTCTCGCGCCAGCAATTCCGTCAAATCGATCGGAAAGCCGAACGTATCATAGAGTTCGAATGCAAAAGCGCCGCTTATTGCACGGTGCTCCGCAACGTAATGCTCAAAGCGGTGCACACCGGCTACCAGTGTGCGGAGGAAGGACTGTTCTTCTTCGAGCACGACTTTCTGCACAAAATCCTGCTGCGCGATCAATTCGTCAAACACTCCCTCAAATTGCTTGGCCAATAACGGTACCAGCTCATGCAAAAAGGGTTCTTTGAAATGAAGAAAGGTATAGGCATAGCGTACGCCACGCCTGAGGATGCGGCGGATCACATACCCCGCCTTATTGTTAGACGGCAACTGACCGTCGGCAATCGCAAAGCTTACGGCGCGGACATGATCGACCATCACACGCATGGCGATATCGGTTTTTTCGTCTTTCCCATAAGGGATTCCCGTCTTATCGGCTATATAACCAATCATGGGCTGGAACACGTCCGTGTCGTAATTGGAACGTTTACCTTGGATAATACGCACCAATCGTTCGAAGCCCATGCCGGTATCCACGTGTTTGGCCGGAAGCGGTTTGAGCGAACCATTTTTCTGCCGGTTAAACTGCATGAATACCAGGTTCCATACCTCAATAACCTGCGGGTGGTCTGCGTTGACCAGGGTTTTCCCGTCTACGGCACGACGTTCACTGTCCGGCCGGCAATCCACGTGGATCTCCGAGCAGGGGCCGCACGGCCCCGTATCGCCCATCTCCCAAAAATTATCTTTCTTGTTACCCATGAGGATACGGTCTTGGGGAACCAACTCTCGCCAGTATCCGTACGCCTCCTCATCTTCGGGTAGTCCATCTGTGGCGTCTCCCTCAAAGATGGTCACATACAACCGGTCGCGATCGAGCTTATACACTTCGGTGAGCAGTTCCCAACTCCACGCGATCGCCTCTTTTTTAAAGTAATCGCCGAAACTCCAATTGCCCAGCATCTCAAACAACGTATGGTGGTAAGTATCAATCCCCACCTCTTCCAAGTCGTTATGCTTTCCAGACACCCGAAGGCAGCGTTGCGTGTCCGTTACGCGGGAATTGGACGCTTGCGCTTCCCCCAAAAAGATATCCTTGAACTGGTTCATGCCCGCGTTGGTAAACATCAACGTAGGGTCGTTCTTTACTACCACTGGAGCTGATGGTACAATTTGGTGGCCTTTACCAGTGAAGAAAGCCAAAAAAGCTTCGCGGATTTCCCTGCTTGTCATCGAAAAATAACGTTTGATATGTTGGTGCAAACTTAGTCAAAATTGGCTGTACTTGCAATCTGAGCAGGTAGTAGAGATTCGCGCAAAACTGGCGCGTTAATTGCACAACAGCTTGCAAAATCAAAGCATTGCATTAAACAAGTACAACCAATGAAAAAAAAGTTTACCATAGCAGGATTACTAGCCGGTATAGGCATCCTGGCTTCGACCCAGTTGATGGCGCAAACACCTGTTATCAACGATGTCAAACCCTTCGCACCGGAATCCGAATACCGTACCTGGTCGATCGGGGCCCACGTAGGCCTGCTCAACCAATCCAATTTGATCGGCCTGCGCCGCAGGTTTGACAAAACCGAACAAAGCCTCGGCTATGGGCTGTATGTAAAACGGCAAATCCTACCGGGCTTCGGCATTCAAGCAGAATATATAGGCGGCAAAGTGTCCGGCGCATATGAGAACAATGATAACCACTTCGAAACCAAGATGCCTTGGTCTATCGCGATCTCCGGCAACATAACCTTGGCCAACATCAACTGGCGGCACCACCAAGGCATTATCAAACCCTACGTCAATGTGGGATTAGGAGCTTTTGCCTTTGAGCCGACCGCAATAATCAATGGCACCACGATTACACACGAAAAAACCACCAAGTTGTTCGTTCCCGGCGGTGTAGGACTTAAGTTTGCGGTGACCCCCGATATCGCTATCGATCTCGGCTATCGGCTCAACCTTGTTCAATCGACAAATTTCGACGGCGTAGGTACCGGTGGTTCCAAAGACATCTTCTCGTACACCCATCTAGGGGTTGAATTTGCATTGGGCGATAAGATCAAGCCTTTTTTGGGCAACAGCAATCCGGTATCGGCCATGCAGCGGGACTACCAAGCTCAATACGACGAGATAGTCGCACAAAAAGCAGCTTTGGAAGCACAGCAAGCAGAAAACACCAAATTGCAGGAGCAGGTTGAGCGGCTGTATGCCGACTTGGCCGATGACGACGGCGATGGCGTGGCCAATCGCTACGATAAATGTCCGGATACACCCGAAAAAACAAAAGTTGATGGTGCTGGCTGCCCGCTACCCGAACCAAAAGCGCCGGTTGTACAGAAGGTTGTCGTAACCGACGATGACCGCCGTGTGGTGGATGAAGCCATCCAAAACCTCGAGTTCGATCTTGGGAAAGCCACCATCCGTTCGGCATCACATGCCAGCCTCAACAAAGTAGCTGCGCTCCTTATCGAGAAGAACTTCAGTTTAAAATTGGCCGGCCATACCGACAATACGGGGTCGATGAAGACCAACATGCGGCTATCCAAAGAGCGTGCCGAATCGGTAAAAGCGTACCTGGTAAGTAAAGGAGCTAACCCATCACGCATTGAGGCCACCGGATACGGGCCGAACCAGCCCATTGCGAGCAACAATACCGCGGCAGGTCGGCAAGAAAACCGTCGCGTTGAGTTCACGCTGTACTAACCGGCGCGACCCACCACCTAGGAAAAGGCGGCCCAAGCGTACATGGGCTGCCTTTTATCTTTTTTATTTTTAGCTTTGAATTTCAATAGATTAGATGTACCTTTGCACCGCCTTAGGCAATAGTGCCTATTGTATATAAAATATTCATGAACCCATTTATTGAATTGGGGATCCGTCATGATATTGTTAATGCCATCTCAGAGTTAGGGTTTGAAACCCCCACTCCTATCCAGGAACAAGCCGTTCCCGTATTACTTGCAGGCAGCAACGATTTTGTCGGATTAGCTCAAACCGGTACCGGCAAAACCGCAGCATTTGGTCTGCCCTTGTTAGAATTGTTGGACTTTTCTCAAAAACACCCACAGGCATTGATTCTATGCCCTACACGTGAGTTGTGTTTGCAGATTTCCAAAGACATTGAGAAGTACGCAAAAAACCTCCCTGATGTACATGTTGTAGCCGTTTACGGCGGCGCGAGCATTAGCGACCAATTGCGTCAGATCCGTCGCGGTGTGCAAATTGTAGTTGCCACACCTGGTCGTATGCTCGATATCATTGGCCGCAAAGCCATTGATTTTTCTAATGTACGTTACGTAGTATTGGACGAAGCCGACGAAATGCTCAACATGGGCTTTCAGGAAGACATCAACAATATTCTGTCTACGACTCCCGAAGACAAAAAAACGTGGTTGTTCTCAGCCACCATGCCCGCAGAGGTTCGCCGGATCGCGAAAAAATACATGACCGATCCTTTCGAGCTAACCATGGGCACCAAAAACACGGGAAATGCCAACATCGAGCACCATTATTACGTTATCCGCGCACGCGACAAGTACGCTGCATTCAAACGTATCGTGGATTCCAACCCCGAGATTTTCGGCATCGTATTTTGCCGTACTAAAATCGAGACCCAGGAAATTGCCGAATCGTTGATCAAAGACGGTTATAATGCGGATTCGTTGCATGGTGACCTTTCGCAGCAACAACGCGATAAGGTGATGAAACGCTATCGCGACCGCAGCTTGCAATTGCTCATTGCCACAGACGTTGCCGCACGCGGCATCGACGTGAACGACGTGACCCACGTAATCAACTATTCCCTGCCCGACGAGCTCGAAAACTATACCCACCGCAGTGGACGTACAGCCCGCGCCGGAAAAACAGGTATCTCTATTTCGTTGATCAACCTGAAAGAGGTAGGTAAGATTCGTCGGATCGAAAAGGTAATCGGCAAATCCTTCACCAAGATGGAAGTACCGAAAGCTGATGCCGTTGTCGAAAAGCAATTGTTTGCACTTATCAGCAAGGTAAACGACGTGGATGTTAACAATAACCACATCGATCCATATTTACCCAAAATTATGGAAAGTTTGGGTGAGCTGAGCAAAGAAGACATTATCAAACGGTTTGCGTCACTCGAATTCAACCGCTTTTTGGAATACTACCAAAACGCACCCGACCTCAATGTGGACGCTAGCGAAGCACGCGGGGGATTTGATCGTGGCGGCAGAGCAGAACGCTCCGGCCGTGGCGGGTACAGGTCAGACTATACCCGGCTGTTCATCAACCTCGGTTCGGTAGATGAATTCAGCCGTGGCGACATCTTGGGCTACATCTGCAACAATACGCAAATCAGCGGGAAAGCGGTCGGAAAAATCGATCTAAAGGGCGTATATACCTTCTTTGAAGTGGAAAACACCTCGGTCGACAAGGTCTTCAGCGGATTCCAAAACGTTGATTTCAACGGACGTTCGGTACGGGTGGAAAATGCCGGTGAAGGACACAGTGAGGGTCGCGGAGAAAAACGCGGTCGTTCATTCCGAAACGGTGGAGGTGGAGAAGGCGGAAATCGCCGCAGGCGCGAGCAAGGCGGCGGCGGGTTCCGTGGTGGTAATTTCTCTGGCAAACGTCGGGAAAAAAGCCGTTGGTAAAGAGCGGTCGTCTGCATATTAAAACAACAAGGCCTCCAGATGAAACATCTGGAGGCCTTGTTGTTTTATTCCAACTTATTTATTCCACCAGCCCCGGCAGCCATAAGCTGATCCCCGGAATATACGTCACCAAAAGTAGCACGATAATCATGACGACAAAAAGCGGAATCAATGGCTTCAGTACTTTCTGTATGGTAGTCCCTGCGATACCAACCCCAACGAACAGCACCGAGCCCACTGGAGGCGTACATAAGCCTACGCAAAGGTTCATGACCATGATAATGCCAAAGTGGACCGGATCGACGCCAAGGTCCACTACCACCGGAAGAAAAATTGGTGTAAAAATCAACACAGCGGGTGTCATATCCATAAACATCCCCACAAACAGGAGAATCAGGTTGATGATGAGGAGGACTGTATATTTATTATCACTCAACCCCAGTAGAACACTGCTCATAGATTGTGGGATATCTTCGTAAGACATCACCCAAGACATCGCCATCGAAGTGGCAATAAGCAGCATCACAACAGAATTCGTCCGCACCGAGCTGAGGAAAACGGTATAGAGTTTTTTCACATTCATCTCCCGATACACGAAAGCGAGCGTCAAACTATACACTACAGCAATACCAGAGGCTTCCGTTGCCGTAAATACCCCGGTTACGATACCACCGATAACCACCACCAACAGGAAAAGGCTGGGAAATGCGTCTATGAACGTCCGTGACACCTTCTTTAGCGATGATTTTTCCCCAGAAGCGTACTTTTTTTTCCTGACCCATACCGCAGCAACCAGCATGAGGCCCACGCCCATTAAGATGCCCGGAAGATACCCGGCTATAAACAAGGCAGCGATCGACACTCCTCCACTTGCCAAAGAATATACGATAAGAATATTGGAGGGCGGAATAATAAGCCCGGTTGTGGAAGACGTCACATTCAATGCCGCACCAAATTCAGTGGAATATCCTTCCTTTTTCATATGGGGACCCAATATACCGCCTATTGCCGAGGTGGCCGCTAGGGCCGAACCTGAAATCGCGCCAAACAACATCGCTGTGATGACATTCACGTACGAAAGTCCGCCCGGCAACGAGCCGACAATCGCCTTAGCAAAGGCAATGAGCCGTTGTGCTATCCCTCCTTGGTTCATGATCTGCCCTGCCAGCACGAAGAAAGGGATAGCAAGCAATGCAAAACTGTCCAACCCAGTGGCCATCCGCTGCGCAACGGTTGTAAACGCCGGAAGCGTATCGATAGTCACCAGCATCGTAGCTACGCTCGATATGCCAATGCTCCACGCTACCGGTGTGCCGATAGCTAACAACAACACGAATGATATAAGCAGTATAAGTATCTCAGTAATCATATCAAAGATTTCTCGGGGTTTTTAATTTCCATCCATTTGTAAAGAAGAACCACAATACCGCTAAGCGGGACAACCATGTATACCCAAGACAACGGCAAATGCAGCGCAGCCGAAGTCTGCCCCAGGATATGATTGAGATAGACCAACCGGCCGCCACCGATAATAAACACCAATATACTAAATAGGATAATCAATGCATTTACAATTACCTTGAGTTTTCGCTGTTTCTTCTCATCCAGTTTGGCCGGTAAAATATCGATGGCCAAGTGGTCTTTTTGTCCTGAACCGTACGCAGCTCCCAAAATCCCCACCCAGACCAGTAAAAACCGGGCTATTTCTTCCGTTACCGAACTTGGCGCATTAAGTACGTACCTCGAGAACACCTGCCACACCACCGCGACCACCAGAATACTAAGCAGGAACACGAGCGATACCTCGAGAAACCTATCTAATTTTTTCTTCATTATCTTTTACAATTGAATTCATCTGCGATAATATATTCGAATTAGTTTGCCTGCACCGCATCAATGAGCCTTTTTAATTGTACGTCTCGTTTGAAATCATCATACATTCTGGACACTTTTTCCCGGAACGGTTCTTTATCCGGATAAATGACCTCCACCCCTGCTTTCTTGATCTCTTCCAGCGCGTGGCTTTCAGCTTCTTGCCACCCTTTCCGTTCGTAGGGAATGGACTCTTGCGCTGCTTCTTCCAGCCACTGTTTCTGCTGGTCATTCAGGCCGTCCCATATGGACGTGCTGATTAGAAGCACATCGGGAAGCATCGTATGTTCGTCCATAACATAGTACTTACAGACCTCGTAGTGGCGAGAAAGATAAAAACTCGGCAGGTTGTTTTCTGCTCCGTCCACAATACCCTGTTGTAGAGACGTATACAATTCTCCCCAAGAAATGGGTGTTGGCGATCCGCCTAGGTTTCGTACCATGTCCATAGCGGTCTGGCTTTCCATAACGCGCAGTTTCAATCCTTCCAGGTCTTCCGGTGTATTTATGGGTTTCTTAGTATAAAAGCTCCGGCTACCGGCATCATAGAAAGCCATCCCCTTTAGCCTGACCCCAACACTTGCATCCAATAACTCTTTCCCTATTTCGCCATCGAGCACCTTATGCGCGTGCTCTTTATCCCGAAAGAGAAAAGGTAAACCGAACAACTTGAAATCCGGCACAAAATTTTCCAGGACACCGACGGACACCTTGGTCATTCCCAGGCTTCCGATTTGAAGCAACTCCAAGCATTCCCGTTCTGTTCCAAGCTGCTGGCTGGGATATATCTTCAACTGCATACGCCCATCCGATTTTTCGGCTAGCCGCTGCCCCATGTAGACCATGGCTGCATGAACAGGATGGGAAACATCCAGTCCGTGCCCCAGCTTAATGACTTTTACGTTATTTGTCTCTCGGCAGGATACCAGTGAGCCCAACATCAAAACACCAATGATACAGGCTAAAGTCTTCCCGTGTGTATATGTACGCAACGACACCATAATTTTCGTCTCAAATGTCTTAGATTTATGCAAGCGTAAACGTTTACGTTGTCCAAATATAGGAAGATAAATCAATTACCCTTCTACGGAATACGCGTAATTTTCACGAAATCGTTTTCGTGCGATTGGGGCGGACCTATGCTTCCCAACCAAAGTAGCGATTGGCGTTGTTGTAGCAGATGTCTTGTATCACCTGTCCTATCCACTGTTTGTCATTCGGCAATTCGCCGTTTTCAACTTCCGTCCCAAACAAGTCGCATAGCAACCGCCGGAAATACTCGTGCCGTGGAAACGACAAGAAGCTCCGCGAATCGGTGAGCATCCCCACAAACCGGCTTAGCAGGCCCATGTTAGACAGCGCATTGATTTGCTTGATCATACCGTCCTTTTGGTCAAGGAACCACCATGCCGAGCCAAATTGGATTTTACCGGGCACCGAGCCATCATTGAAGTTACCAATCATGGTAGCCATCAGTTCATTGTCGGCCGGATTGAGGTTATACAAAATGGTTTTGGCTAACTGGTCATCGCGATCAAGATGGTCCAAGAATGCGGAGAGCGCTCGTCCTTGACTGAAGTCGCCAATAGAATCCCAGCCCGTATCGGGCCCCAAATGCCGCATCATCCGCGAGTTGTTGTTCCGCAGGGCACCCAAATGATACTGTTGCACCCACCCTTTTTCAGCATCCCATTGTGCAAATAAGTACAACATGGCCGACTTGAACCGGCGATGGTCTCGTGGCGATACCTGATTGCCGTTCATCGCGGCCTTGAAAACACGTTCAATGTCGTCGGCCGTGTAGTCGTCGGCATAAATCTCTTCCAGCCCGTGGTCAGACACCGTACAACCCATGGTGGCGAAAAAGTCATGCCGTTCCTTCAAGGCGGCCACATAATCAGCCAAATGGGTGATCGACCTGTTGGTCGCCTCCGCCAGCCTCGAAACATAGTTATTGAATTTCATCGTGTCTCCCAGATCCATGGCGGCGTCGGGCCTGAACGCCGGGTAAACCGGAAGGTCGTACGCTTCTTCCGCCAATGCACGGTGATAGCCCAGATTATCCAACGGGTCATCGGTGGTACAGATTACCTTGACATTCATCCGTTTCAATAGGCCCCGCACGCGGTATTCGGGCGATTTCAATTTCTCGGTGGTCTCATCAAATATGCGATCGGCCGTCTCCGGTCCCAGCAATTCGGAAATGCCGAAATAGCGTTGCAGCTCCAGGTGTGTCCAATGGTACAGCGGGTTCCTTAAGGTATAAGGTACCGTTTCTGCCCACTTCCGGAATTTTTCACGGTCGGGCTTATCGCCGGTGATATAGCTTTCATCCACCCCATTCGTACGCATGGCACGCCATTTATAGTGGTCGCCATTGAGCCATACCTGAGTTATGTTATCAAACTGCGTATTTTCGGCAATCTGTTGTGGCGGCAGGTGGCAATGGTAGTCTATGATTGGCATATCAGCCGCATAATCATGGTACAACGACTGCGCCGTCTTCGTGTTCAATAAGAACTGTTCGTCCAGAAAATCCTTCATCTTTTTATCAATGGTAAATTCAGGTCAGTTTCCGCTTTCATTTTGTCTGTTCAACTCGTCAAGCACGTCCATTGCCGGCCGTTGCTGCAGCTGCGCCAAATACTTCTTAACCGATGACAGGAAATCGCCCCAGGGAATCCGGTCATTTTCCCAATCTGCCAACAAGGGATAGGGGTCGGCACCGCCCTTTTTTAGATAGCCAGCAAACCCCAAGGCCATGTAATCCGCGCCGCTGCCCACTCCTGCCTTCACCCGTCTTTCTAGCGTTGCCATATTCCGTGCGCGCATCTTTGAGGTAAAATTTGTGCTAATGCTTTCCCATTGGTGTTCGAGGTAAGGGTTACTGAACCGGTCGATGACCTGATCCGCAAATATTGCCGCTTCCGCTTTATCAATCCCTATCTCCACCAAGGTGGGGATGATTTCACGATGCATCAACCGCTTCACATAGTTCAAAAATCCGCGATTAGCCATCGCTTCCTTCACGGTGTCAAACCCGGCGAGTATGGCCAACCCACATGCGAACGTATGGCTACCATTAAGCAGACGGATTTTCAGCTCTTTAAATTTCCGGATATCGGGCGTAATGACGACCCTGCTGTCTGCCACCGCAAAGGAAAGCACTTCCGATACGCGCGGATGGGAAGATTCAATCGCCCACAGGCAGAACGGTTCGGCCATAATGGCCAATCGGTCTTTGTAACCCAATTGGCGCTCGGCTTGCGCCCGTTCAGCCACTCCCAAACTACCCGGCACAATCCGATCAACCAGCGTATTGCAAAAATGGTTGTCGTTTTTTAACCAATCGATAAAATCGGACCCGAGTTGATTGCGCTCCGCCAAGGTGATAACGATATCCCGCAAGGTCACGCCGTTATTGTCAATAAGTTCGGTAGGGAGAATCACCAACCCCTTATCTTCCGCCCCGTGGAACATCTTGAACCGCTCGAACAACACCGCCGCCAACTTACCGGGAAAAGAGGTGGGTGGCGACGCAAACAGATCGTCCTGCTCATCGAGTACGATTCCCACCTCCGTGGTATTGGATATAACAACTGCCAACGCCGGATTCCGGGCACTATCCAACACGGTCTCCCATTCGCTAGCGGCAGGGATTACCCGGCTGATGGCCGACACCAGCAACACCTCCTGCACATCGCGCCCACGCTCCACTCCCTTTATATGTATGGTATACAGGTTATCCTGTTGCTCGAAGGGATCGATGTTGCACCGGTCGGTCGATTTCACCACAGCGATGCGTCCGCCAAACAAGCCTGCTTGATTAGCTTTCTCAATAAAATAATCCGGCAATCCACGGAGCAGCACGCCTGTCCCAAATTGGAGCACCTTTTCTGGATGGGTTTCCGCCTCGACAAACTGCCTGTTCAATAATTCCATCTGAATAAGTACCCCATTTAATCGCCGAACTCGGCAAACTGATCGTTGATTGTGGCGGTATCTAATTTACTTCCTGCGTGGATCAGTATCTTGTATCTGAACCGCGCGGAGGCATCTTTATCCAACTTAAAGTTCAATTCGTCTTTGCCATCGCTGAGTGCCTTTTGCCCCAATGGGTTGGCGGCAAACAAACCATACCCGCGGGCATGCCAATAGGTGGGATACCCGGGGTTTCCGGCGTGGTCAAGGATAACGAGCGACACGTCCTCTCCCTCAATGGTGCCGTTCAGCGTTACCCATTTCGCCCGGGTTCCCCACACATCGTCACCCTCAATACCCTCGCTGCTGATATAGTGCCCCGTTACCCCGTCGTTATTGGCTTGTGCCACCTCAGTGACAATACCATTGGCATCGGTAAATTTGGCCGGCTCATCGGAGGGATGCTCGAGTGCACGCGCCAACCGTATGCCCAGCACACCTTCTTTGTTATCGTTGAGCGATACGTCCGTCAGCGCCGTCAATTTGATATCGAGTTCGATGGATGTATTCCCTACACTGTCTACTTGGAAAACGTATCGCGTATCTTCTTTCAAGAGGCTATCGCCCTGCGGCCCTTGCCAATACTTCGTTACATCAAGTACGCCGGTATTTCCGCTGGATTCTGTCCCGTTTACCGCCGCGTGATGTATACTGCCGTAGCCCATACGCTTTTCGGCGGGAATAGCGGTTGAGTTATTCCAAAAATCCAATCCGTTAACATCGCCGTAATTGAACCACAACCCGATGTGGTGGGGATGATCCGTCCGCTCATTTGAACGGGGCTGCACAGGCCATCCCCTGGTAATGAAATGTCCACCTTTGGTACGGAGCGGGTACAACACCGGCTTTTTTAAGCTGTCGGCATAGCAGTACGAGGTATAGGGCTGGCCATCGAGCAGCACCGCTATGCTGTTGCTCTCCGGATGTTCTACGAATGAAAACCGATTGGTAGCTTCCGTCTCGGCCTGTCCGGCCTGCGATTGCCCCGATTGCGGTTGCCCACAACCCATTACGGCTGCGGACAATACAAGGGCTCCTATTAAAATCTTTGCTTCTTTCATCTATCAATCGCTATTTAAGAAACTACTACTTCCTGTTTCACATCATCGAATGTCACCCGTTTACCGGTTTCGTAGGCCGTGTGCCCCATGATATTAGCGACGGAATGGTTGTATCCGGCCACCACGTCGGCATTCGGTGTCTTGCGGTTGCGCACGCACTCCATCCAGTTGAGCATGTGCAGCGAGGTCATGGGGTCGCCACCGGTATTTGCGGATGTTTCGATTTTCGCGGCATTCGAGAGTGTAAATGGATCCAGCAGATTTTCCTTCATTCCCATTTGATCGGCCATACGCTGCGTCAATCCACCTTCCGAAGTCACTTCGTTGGTATCGAGGTTCAAAGATCCTCCATTTGAAAAATACAATTCCTTCACCCCCCCGGCGGAGTTAGTAAATCGCGACGAATACCGCACCTGAAATCCGTTGGTGGGGTCGTTGGCCTGTCCGTAGTCCATCACTGCAGTAAGCGTATCTGGATTGGTGCGACCATCGTTCCAGAGGTATATGCCACCGCTGGCCACCACGCTACGGGGGTGTGGCAGGCCGGTAAACCAATGCACGGTATCAATCTGGTGTGCCATCCACTGGCCGAAAATCCCGGATGAATAAGGCCAGAACAACCGGTACTCGAGGTAATACCGCGGGTTCCACGCCACTTTCGGGCGGTTCATCAGAAAGCGGTTCCAGTCGGTATCCTGTTCGCGGATTTCCTTCGTCAATTGAGGTAGCCGCCAGCGACCGGGCTGGTTTACGTTCCAGGTCATTTCGACCATTTTGATATCGCCAAATTTGCCCGACCGGATATACTCGTTGGCCGCAATGTAATTGGGCGCGCTACGACGTTGTGACCCTACCTGTAGGATTTTCCCTGTTTCCTCAACTGCCTTCCGCACTACTTTGGCGTCTTCCATCGTTTCGGCCAGGGGCTTCTCCACATAAACGTCCTTCCCTTGGCGTACCGCTTCCGCCGCTATCAGTGCATGTTGAAAATCGGCCGTACTGATGATGACCGCGTCCACGTCGTTCCGCGGGAAGAGCTCATCATTATTCCGATATTTTGCAATTTCAATTCCCGCCTTCTCTTTCGCATAAGCATAGGCCTCGTCACGGCGCCTGTTCCAAAGGTCGGAGACGGCTACGAATTCGAAATTCTGGGCTTTCGCGTGATTCATGAAACAAGGAAAGAGCGAACTTCGGAATCGGTTGGAGAATCCCACAATCCCCACCCTTACCCGGTCATTGGCTCCAATAATCTTGCTGTAGCTTTTCGCACTGAACCCCATGGCGGACAGTCCGACAACGCCAGCTCCTACTGAAGCTTTTTTGATAAATTCTCGACGTGAGTTTGATGATTTCATCTTTTTGATTTTATAATGGTGATTAACTAAGTTCCATAGACACTAACCCATGGGCTACTACGCAAACACAATATTAAGGTCTTTCCGCGGAAAATTACAGATAAACGGCAATAAAATCTACGCAATCGATACCGGTAACGATTGCGGCGGTGCCTATGTGTCTTGCGTTTGAGCTAATCCCTATCCGGTTCGAGCTAACAAAAAAAGCCAGGAACCAATGATTACTCATTTGCTCCCGGCCTTATGTTCCTTATTTTAATTGTCGATTGGGTTACTCAATCGCCGCATCTATTGCCGCCAAGGCCTTCACCGAGGCGTCTACCAGCGTCATCTGTCGGTCGGTCATGTTAATTCCATAATCAACCCCCGTTTTCCTCAGCGCATCTTTCAGACCGGCGGCATAGGCTTCTTCCAGCGAGCCATACCCTTGTACTTCGGTTACCTCTTCGCCTCCTTGGGTGACGTGGATTATCTTTCGCTCGGCATTGTATACAAATACACCACTTGCAGGAGCGGTATAGCCCTCAATGTTCTTCACCGAAAAAATATCGATACATCCGGCAACGGCAAACAACTTGCCATACGGATCAAAAACGGCCTGTATCACCAAGTGGTCGTCCATTCTATTGTCGGTGATCGCATCGATTTTTACGGAAGACAATGCGCCGCCCCTAGCGTAGAAAAACGTGTTGTCTGGGTAATATGAGCGATAGGAGTACCCCTTCTCGATGAATTCCACAAATGGATTATGTTTCGACTCATCCCAGCTCCGGGCTCCCAGCACGTTGAAGAAGCGCTGCTGTTCGAACCTGATCGGCTTGTTGGTATCAGGCCCGTGCAACTCCTGATAATAAGCAAGAACGAGCCTGGCAATGCTGTGCGATACGATGGCCGGAAAATTGGTTGTGCCGCCATCGCTCTGAAATTTGAACACCGCCCCGAGTACAATATTGAGGTGATCGACACAGAACGTAAGCCCCTGTGCTGTATACTTGATTAGCCTATTTATCTCTACGGTAGCCACCACACCTATCCCATCCGTAAGGACAATCACCGCACCATCGGCGATAGCGATGGCACCATACTTTGCTACTTCAATGGCCCCATCAATCAACTTAATAGCCCACTCCGGTATCTGGGTGGCACCGGCGATATCATACGACACTTGTATCTTTTCTACGAATCCACCATTGAGGTCCATGCTAAAACTCAATACAGCATGATCGTCCTGTTCGGCTTGGATATGGTCGAGGTCCATCACAAACGACACTTTATCACCTTCCAGCTTAATAGAGGGATCATACATACGGTATTGCGAATCTTGCGCATACCATTCAATCTCGTACCGATTGTTTTTGGTGGAGCGCTCGGAGGCCGGATAGAGGGCCAGCAAATTAGCAACGATATTACTGGTATTGACATCCGGCTTATGATCATAAAGCTGAAAACTCTCGATGGTGTCGTTCATGTCATCTTCGTTGTTCTCATCCCGGAGTTTTTTCATACTGACATGCTGGTCAGGCCCGATCAATGCCGTCCGCCCCTGGAAATTCGCCTTGGAATACACACGTACCCAAGTCTGAGTGCGGGTGTCGATCCAACTGATATCATCTTTCATATCGTTATCGAAGGTCGTATCTTCCCACAGCACTTTACTTAAATCAGCAACGGACTGCGGCCCGTCGTAGTTTTTGGTTGCACCGGTTCCTTTTTTGTCGTCGGTGTCTTTGTGAAATGTTACATTGCATGTTGACATAATCGTGTTGTTTTACATGGGTAAATAAAAAAGGTAGAAACTCCTGCCCGCAGTAGCGGGCAAAACAAAGGTAAGGTATACAGGTTCGCCCGTCTCCCCCCTTTTTGGGGGGCAGGCATAGCGGAGGATGACAAATCTTTCCTATATTAGTGCCAAAATTAGCATGCACATCGACCAATACATCAACGACGGTCAAGACCCTATAGTGGTGGAGAAACTGCTCCTTAAGCTGCAGGATATGCTGGCTTCAGCGAGTGAGGAGGTTACCTACATCGCCGTGCAGAAAAAACCGGCGATTACCTTATTTCCCAATAGCATCGCCCTCACCAATAAGCGGGTATTCATTTGCAAGTCGACCAAGTGGGGCCTAGCGACCCACTTTGACATCGTGAACTGGCAAGACATCGAAGACTTATCTTTCAAAGAGGGTATCTTGGGCAGCCAGGTAACGTTTACCAAGCACGACGGCGAAACCCTCACCATGGCTTACGTCCCCAAAGACCAAGTGCGCAAGTTGTACCGGGCGGGTATGGCAGCGCTGCAGTCACCATCAAACACAGATGGCACAGAGATGCCCATCTTACAGGACGCAGCCGACCCCGCCGATGAGCTCACCATCAAACTCAAAAAACTTAAAACGTTGTTTGAGCGTGAATTGATTACCGAAGCCGAATACGAAAACAAGAAAAACGAACTGTTATCCCAACTGTAACCGTGAAAAAAAACTATTTATTGGCCCTACTGAGTGCATTCTTGCTGTGGTTGGCATGGCCACCATTCTCTTATACTTCGCCCCTGCTATGGGTGGCCTTTGTGCCGCTGCTGCTGGCGCTCGAAACGGTGATGCGGGGCGATTACCGCCGCAAAGGCCGTAAAGTGTTCCTGCTTGGCGGGCTCACTGCCCTCCTGTGGAACACGGCCTCCATTTATTGGGTATTCAACGCCATGAACGCCATTATGCCGGTATATGCAGCGGCATTTGTTTCATTGATCCCTTTTGGACTAGCCGCCTTATTGATGGCCTTAGCCTTCCGGCTGTATTACCAATTGCGTAAACGCCATGCCATCGGATGGTCATTGGCCGGACTGGCTTCCTTCTGGATCGCCTACGAATACCTGCACCAAAGTTGGGACCTATCTTTCCCGTGGATGACCCTGGGCAACGGATTTGCCGGCACACACCAGCTGGTGCAGTGGTATGAATATACCGGCATATACGGCGGTACCGTGTGGATATGGGCGAGCAACATCCTGCTCTTCCTGATTATCTTATCGGCCAAGGACGGCTTCCGACCGGCACACCGCTATAAGCTGCTGGGCGGACTCGTGCTCCTCATTGGCATACCTTCAACATGGTCTTTATACCGCTATTCCAACTACGAGGAACACCAAAACCCATCGAACGTAGTGGTGGTGCAGCCGAACGTGGACCCCTATGGCAAATTCACTTTTATTACACCCGAACAACAGATAGACAACCTCATCCGGCTGTCGGATTCGGTCGCCCAGCCGAACACCGAGTTTTTCATCTGGCCGGAAACGGCTATCGCCAGGCAAGGCGGCTTCGATGAAGACCGCTTTTATGAACACCCCGCGTTCTTCCGTATCCAGCAATTTTTACAGCAGTATAAAAACGGGAATGTCCTCTCGGGCATCGAGGGTTATCGGGTTTATAGCGACCAACGGACACCCACGGCACGCGCATACGACGGTGTCTATTACGATGCCTTCAATTCGGCCGTGCTGATCGAAAATTCGGCCAAACTCCAATTCTACCACAAGTCCAAGCTGGTGGCCGGTGCCGAACAATTTCCTTTTGCCGGGGCACTGGGATTCCTGAAGCCACTTTTCGCCGGCTTTGGAGGCACCACGGGCGGCTATGGCAGCCAGGACAAGCCATCGGTTTTCTACTCGCAAAGTGGCATCGGTGCCGCACCCGTTATCTGTTACGAATCGATATGGGGTAATTACGTGGCCGAATACATACGCGAGGGGGCGCAGTTCATTGCTATCGTCACCAACGATGGCTGGTGGGGCGATACCGCGGGGAAAGATCAGCATTTAGCCTATGCCAAACTGCGCGCCATCGAAACGCGGCGTTGGGTGGCACGATCGGCCAATACGGGTATTTCCGCATTCATCAACCAACGGGGCGATGTGGTGCAACGGACGGCATGGTGGACATCCACCGCGCTTAAACAAGACATCAACCTCAACGAGGAAATCACGTTCTATGTATCTACAGGTGACTACCTGGCCTACGCCGGGATTGCCGGCAGTGCCGGGTTTGCTTTCCTGATCTTGCTTGCCCTTGTAAGGCGAAAAAAGTAATCGCTATCTTTGCATACGGAGACCGTTACAAGCTCACACGTTCACAAACTCACTTGCTCACACACTCACTCGCTCACCATGTTCACAGGCATCATCGAAACGCTAGGCAATGTCACCCATCTTCGTCAGGAAGCGGGTAACCTCCATATCACGGTGGCCTCCACCCTATCGGACGAGCTGAAAATCGACCAGAGCGTCTCGCACAATGGCGTCTGCCTTACCGTGGTCGCCCTATCGCCGGGCGAGCATACCGTTACGGCTATCGCCGAAACCCTCCAGAAGAGTAACTTAAGCGCCCTGCAGGTGGGGAGTACGGTCAACCTGGAGCGATGTACCAAAGTGGGCGACCGACTGGATGGCCATATCGTGCAAGGGCATGTAGACCAGACCGCGCAGTGTGTATCGATCGCGGATCAGCAAGGCAGCTGGCTTTATACCTTCCAATATGACCGAGGGCAAGGCAACATCACGGTAGAAAAGGGATCTATTACGGTCAATGGCATCAGTTTAACGGTGGTCGATTCGCAAGCCGATCGGTTTTCCGTAGCGATTATCCCCTATACCCTCGAACATACGAACCTCAACAAAGTGAAGGTAGGCGACACGGTAAACCTCGAATTCGATGTCATCGGCAAGTACGTGTCACGGATCATGGCGCTTCGCGGTTGACAATACGCATCTCCTGCTGCGGATAAGGGATGGTAATGTTATTGGCGTCGAGTGCCAACTTAATACGCTCAAAGTTTTCGTAATAGGCCTCCCAAAACTTATCTTTCGGTGCCCACGCCCAGATCACCAGGTTAACCGCACTATCGGCCAATTCCGAAACACGCACCTCCGGCTTCGGCGTGCCCATAATGCGGTAATCATCGTTCAGCACCTTGAGAATCACCTCGCGCGCTTCTTTGATATTAGACTCGTAGGCAATGCCGATTTTATACTCAAGCCGGCGCTTGGTGATGCTGGAGTAGTTTGTAATCACGGTATTGGCCAGCGGCCCATTCGGCGCAAAGACGGCAATCCCGTCAGACGTTCGCATAGTGGTATAAAGGATGTCGATCTTTTCAATGGTACCCGCTGCGCCGGATGCACTGCTCACGTAATCGCCCACGCGGAAAGGCCGGAACACTAAAATCAATACACCGCCTGCAAAATTGGACAGGCTGCCCTGCAACGCCAACCCGATGGAGAGGCTCGCCGCACCCAGTACCGCCACAAACGATGTGGTTTGGAGACCCACCATCGACGCCACACTGAGGATGAGCATGGTATATAGGATAAACTTGACGATGCTCGCCACGAAATCGCGCAGTGACAGGTCAACGCTGCGCCGTTCGAACCGCTTCCGGATAATGCGGAGAATCAATCGGATCAACCAGCTGCCGGCAATCAATATCAATATGCCCAGCACAATGCTGGGTACACGCGACAATACCGCCTCGATGATACGGTCTACGGCAACCTCTATCTTTTCCATAGGACGTAAAGTTAGTGAATATTGTATATTTGCCGATACCCCGTTTGTTTTTTATGCGGGCACATACGAATGAATTGGAAATCCGCGATCGGTGACTTCAAAAACTATCTCCAATTGGAGCGAGCAATGGCGGCAAACACCGTGGAGGCCTACCTCAACGACATCGTCAAACTCCAACAGTTTGCCGACCCGCAGGGCATCTTGCCCAAGGACATTGCCCCGAACCACGTACAGGATTTTTTGATATGGATAAATGGCTTCGGCCTGTCCGCCACAAGCCAAGCACGTATCCTCTCGGGCATCAAAACATTCTACCTATTCATGAGCCTCGAACACGATCTGCTCGAAAACCCCACCGCATTGATCGAAACTCCCCGCCTAGCCCGCAAAATACCCGATGTGTTGAACATCCAGGAAATCGAACAGCTTATCGATGCCAACGACCTATCTACACCCGAGGGCATGCGCAACAAGACCATGCTGGAGGTGCTCTACGGTTGTGGCCTGCGCGTGAGCGAACTGGTCGGGCTCAAAATATCCAACCTGTCTCTCGACGTGGAATTCATCAAAGTGGAGGGCAAGGGAAGCAAAGAACGGCTCGTGCCTATTGGAAGCCAAGCCATCAAATTCCTACGCATTTACCTGAATGAAGTTCGGGTACACCAGAAAATCAAAGCGGGAAAAGAAGATTTCGTCTTCCTCAACCGGCGGGGTGCACCACTTACGCGGGTGATGGTCTTCATCATCATCCGGGACCTTGCTACCAAAATCGGCCTGAAAAAGAAAATCAGCCCCCATACCTTCCGCCACTCGTTCGCCAGCCACCTCGTGGAGGGCGGTGCCGACCTGCGCGCTGTGCAAGACATGCTGGGCCACGAAAGCATCACCACCACTGAAATATATACCCATGTGGACCGTCAATACCTGCAATCCGTGATTACGCAATACCACCCGCGATCATAAAAAAACCGTCTCGCCCCGGGGCGAGACGGTCGTGGCTATCGCTAGCTCCGTCGTTCATTAGTGATCATGATGGTCGTCATGGCCTTCTTCTGCTTCAGCCGTGATGTCCAGATGAGATTCTGCTTCAGCCACTTGGCCCGCTTGGTCGGTTACCGTTACATGCAGGTGATACTCCCCTTCCGCGGCGTCTACCGGCACATCGATGTGCTGATGGAAATCGGTATTTTTCAACCCCTCGTAACCATCGGTAAACACCTGTTCAAACACCCATCCGTCGCCGATTTCGGGGTGGATTTCCAAGGTGATGTGGGCAATACCTCCGGGAGCCAAAATAGCCGCATCGAGGTGGAGGTCGCCGCCCGGGCGGACCATACGGTTATTGTCGTGCCCTACTTCCAACGACTCGATTAGCGGCTTGTCGACGGCGGGGCTCTCGTCTTTACTGCACGCCGCCCAGGTAAAAAGGGTTAAACCAAGTAGGATGTATATAAAGTGTTTATTTTGCTTATTCATGATGATATTGTTCAATAGTTAAAAATTATTGACCCAAACTTATTGGATCTTAATACTCAGGCCACGCAGCGTCTGCCATCCTTCCCGATCGGTTACGCGGATCAGGAAATGATAATCGCCGGGGTCGACATCCATCGGAACGTCAATCTCCACCCGGGCTTCGTACGTCTTCGGTGCACCGGTGATATCGAACGATTTGATGTATTCGAAAGCGTTCTTCGGTGTCTTTTCTGGCCCCATGTCACATGCCTCGACTTCCGTACTGTGGCTGTGGTGGTTAAAATTGTCGTGCACATTTAGGCTAAAAGAACCCAGCGCAACGTTGTCGCTGAATTTGGCCCGGAAGACAAACGTCTCTCCCCGCAAAACGGTACCGCACTGCTGCGGGAATGCTGCCTCAAAATTCTTATCGATAACCGGGTATTCCGTGTCTACTGTTTCGGCATCTTTGCTGCATGACAGCGCCATTGAAAAGATTCCAAAGGCAATGATTACTTTCCTTATCCGTAGTTTCTCCATGATACTCATGTTTTTTCAATCTTTTTGTTTATTGATGATCGGAATCCGCAGGGAAAGAACAATGTTCCTACCCATTTCCGGGAGTTCAATTAAGCGGTAAAAGCTGGTATGATCCATATACTTGGTATCCAACAGGTTTTGCACCTGCACGTTCAGCTGTACAGGCACGCCCGCCAACGTGGCCGTGCCCCCGGCCCGCAGTGCCATCACCCCATAACCGGGGGTTTTCTTCTCCGGCGGCACAATGCGGTCTTGCGCGGCCACCAGCCGGTAGTCGACCCCAACAAACGGGCTACCGGGGCGGTCGGGCGACCATGAAAAGCCCATCAACAGGGATGGCGGTGGGGCAAATGGCAGTGAAAACCCTTTCTTGGCTCCCGAAAGCTGCTGGGAAAACAGGTATTCACCCAGCACTTCCACCTTCAGCGACCGTCCCAACCGACGCGATACCTGCACCTCCCCACCGTACCGCATCACGCGGCTCTCGGCATACTCGAACACCTGGTTGCCGGCACCATAGAAATGGTCAAACGACGCCGTGGGGTTCAGGTAAATGTAGTTGGGGAAATAGTTGTAGAACGGACTTACCTGGATGTCCCAACCACCGGCTTTCCACGTCGCAGACACATCGGCCTGATACGACCGCTCCGCCGAAAGCGACGGATTACCACGCTCATAGCTGAAATAGTGGTAATTCACCCCATTGGCCGACAGCTCTTTGGCAATGGGCATACGGAAGCTTTTACCGACATTTGCCTTGAGCGAAAGGTTTTCCAACGGCTCGTAATTCATCCCAACAGACCATACGATGCTATTGAAACGCCGGTGCAGCTCGGCCGCGCGGACAAGATACGCTTGTCCACCCTCCGGCACATCAGACGGGAACCAGTCGCGGTATTCATGCATGCGCAGGCTGCCATGGTCGAAACGCATGGCGCCATGCAGCAGCAACCGGTCGGTTAACCGGAAACGGTCGTACGCGAACACACCCACTGTCGATTGCTCAAACGACGGCACGAGGAAGGTCCACCCGCCGATATTATTCCGCTGATGTTCCGTGTTGAGACCGACGGTCAGCTGGTGTCTACCCCACTCTACGTAGTCTTTCACGTTCAGCGAATACACCTGCTTATCAAACTCGCGCTCCAATGTGGCCAACATGCCCAAGGTATCGGGCAATACAGATGGCATATAGCCGTGGTTCACATAGGGGCTGTGTTCCTGCCGGAAATTGCGCTGGAACCCCACCTCGGCCTCAATATGGTGCTCGCCCCAGTGGATGGCATTCCTGCTGATGGCCTTGAAATGGTTAACCTGCTGGCTGGGCAGCTGGATATCCCTTGCCGATCGGTCGTGCAGATCCATATCCACCCTGCGCGGCTCCAGGCCGTGCGCATTGGCGAAAAACCCGGCCTTATGAAAGGTATTGCTCACATACAGGATGGAATTGAAACGACCACCCAAATAGCCGGTGGTGAAGTGAGCATCCGTTTCGCGCCCTGCGGTATTGCGGAGGTGCCGGCCATTGAGCGGTACCGCATAATCATAGACATATACCGTGTCTGCGGGGACGCGGTAGTCGCCATAACGCAGGTAAGTAAGGCGAGCATCGGCAAACCACTTTTCGCCCCGCCCGCCGATACGCACCGACGTGCCATAGCTGCGGTTGTTCGTCCGCCCCACCAAGTCTACCGATACCGCCCGCGTATGCGGAGCGGGCGGCGCTTCGGGCTTCACGTCGATGGCCCCGCCGATGGCATCCGACCCGTAGACGAACGACGCCGCGCCCTTGATGAGCTCCACTTCCCCAGCGGCAAACTGATCCAGCTCAAGGCCATGATCGCTCCCCCACTGTTGGCCTTCGTGCTTAATGCCCCGGTCGACCACCACCACCCGGTTGAAACCTAGCCCCCTGATGAGGGGCTTCGATTGCCCGGATCCGATGCCGATGGTCTGCACGCCGGGCAGCCTTTCGAGCGTTTTCATGAGGCTGCCACCCAGGTTGCGGTAAACGAAATCCTTGCCGACCACTTCCAGGTTGAGCGATTCCTCCTGCTTTCTGCGGACGACGTGGTTGTCTACCACCAGTACTTCGTCGAGCAGGTGCACCTTACCTTCCAGCACCAGGGAAAAACCAACCCTATCGCCCGTGAGGGAAACCGCGGTGTCCCTAGCCACATAATCGCCCTTATGGACCGTTAGCTGATAATTACCCCTTGGCAGTCGGCCGAAGGAAAACATCCCCCTCGTGTCGGTAAGGACCGCTTTTATAGGCGTGGCCACTTGGCTTCCGACACCTTGCAACGCAACACGCGCACCTGCAACGGCGTTACCCACTCTATCAGTAACCCGCCCGGCCAGTCGGAAATCCTGCCCATGGGCAAATGCCATGGCAAAGAGGCCAATACATGTAATAACAATGAACTTCATCGAATGCACCAATCGCATTGATCGAAAAAATTAGAAAAAAGAGAAATGTGTGGATAAGGGTTTAGGCGGAAAAAGACGGTGGGCCTCTGGTGGTGTGCCCGCTGACCAGGCCTTTGCAAAGTACTTTAGGCCTCGGTTGGCCAAATGTCGTCAGAAGCGGTGTTACCGGCGCACGGAAAGAAAACGTGGGCACCGGAAGTACTTCCCACGGTGTAAACTGGGCATACAGCGCACAGAAACCGCAATCCGAGGCGTCATCTGTCCCCGGTGTATCACTGCTCCCATTGCAGCCATCCATGTGTTCCACGTGGGTGTGCAGGGCAGAAATCAGCGGAATGCTGACCACCGTCACGACTACGCTCAGCGTAATCGCACACAGTAACCATCGGGATATATGAAAATAACGCCTCATTAACTTGCAGCAAAGTTGCATTAATAAATTAACTCCACCAAAATTTGCTGTATTTTTTTTAACGGCTAGACAGGTACCCGCTTAACCGTTCTGCCTGCGGACCTTATCCAAGCGGATCATGGCTCCGAAATCGATGCCAAGGATCATGGCTTCCACGGTCATCGCGATACGTTTGGTGCGCGTCGGTTCCGTTTTAGCATCCGTGATGTACGTGATGAAATAGTTGCGGTGCGACATGGGCAGGGCCATAAATTTGCCCATTAAATCGTCGTCCTCATCCAACAGGCAGACCTCCAAGTCTTCGGGCATGACGATTTTGAAGTCCTTATCTTCCTCCAAACAGAGCGCCAGCACCTCACCCACCCCTTTCTTCAGCACCCTGCGCATGCTACCATTGATGGCCAGGTAATAATCGCCCTCCCCTTTAGGCATCAACGCCAGGCCGGCAAACGCGTGACCATCGATCTGCCCCCGCACACGGTAAACCTGTTTGTAATTGGGCTTTATCTGGTTGGCAATGGCATGGGGCACTTCCACATAAGCCCACCCCGCCATCGCAGCGCCTTGGTTTTCGGCCCGCTGGATTTCGGCTCGGAAAGTGGTCATGTTCATCATCGGTTATCAATCCATGTAAAAGACCGTGCAGGTCGGGTCCAGACCGGATAGCGTTACCGGTTCTTCGAACAGGCCGTACACGCTCGACCCGCTGCCACTCATTGCAGCAAACACGGCTCCTTTGTCGTATAAAAATGCTTTTACAGCGGAAATTTCGGGGTATTCGCTGAAAATACCAGCTTCGAAATCATTCACAATATTATCGCGCCATGTCGTTACGGGCATTTCAATCGCGGTGGCCAATGGCCGATCAGCCGGACGAGGCGTTACCATTCCATAGGCGGTTGCCGTGGAAATATGGATGTTGGGCTTCACCAACACGATATGGTATGATGAAAGGTCTATGGCAACATCCTCGAGTATATCCCCGATGCCCGAAGCGAGTGTCGGCATGTTGCGGATAAAAAAAGCACAGTCGGCACCCAGTTGGCGGGCATATCCCATCAATTGCACTTCATCGAGCCCCAGTCCGAAGTGCTCGTTGGCTAACTTCAGCAAGAACGCTGCATCGGCCGATCCGCCGCCAAGGCCTGCGCCGATCGGGATTACCTTATGCAGGTAGATATGAGCAGGGGGCAAATCGTATGCATGTTGAAGCAACCCATATGCTCGCATGCACAAATTATCTTCGCCGTCGCCCAGTATGGTCAATCCGGAGGGAATGAACCGGGTTTCGCCGGCTTCCACTAGCTCCAGCACATCGTGTAGTTTGATGGGGTAAAAAACGGTTTGTAGATCATGGTAGCCGTCTGCCCGGCGGTTGAGCACCTGCAGTCCGATGTTGATCTTGGCGTTGGGAAATGCAATCATATAACTTACCTACAAACTTAGATAAGTTGCGCTGCATATGCAAGAAATCAAAAGATCATCTACGGAAATCACTGGCGGAGAAGGCTATGCTGGCTCGCGGTGAAGATATCACGCCACACGCGGTTCATCTCCGACGAGGCGTCCGCCCCTACCATTCCAACGTGTGGGTATACCGCAACGACTAGTTCCCGCGATATTTTAACCAATGTACGGCTCGCTTGACTGACGGATCCCAGCACTTCCGGAGGCAACTCACCGTCACGCAGCAAAAGCTCCCAAGAGGTATCGAGCGCATCATAGAAAGACGTCCTAGCGTCCATAACTTTTCTTTGGGCAGTCTGTACCAACGTGGATATGCCCGGTGCCGCCAGCGTTGCAGCACATTCCAAAAAATGCCTGGTCATGCCCAAGGTATTGGCGGCCAGCGTAGCTTCGGCAAACGGGAGAAACGGATACCGATAAATCGGATCATCCCACGTTGCCGCTTCGGGCGCTATCGAAAATGCTTGGAACCGGTCGACCATTAGGTGGTCAACTTCAAATGAATGGCTGGCGGTAGCTTTCAGGCCGAATGCGTTCCAGTCTTCAATGATCCGAACATCGGCTTGCGCGAAGAAAAAGGATTGGACACCTTGTTTGGTTTCACAATTTGCTGTAAAGTGTGTGAGGTGCGGTGCGCCGGTGGCATACCGCCATTTGCCCGATACCACATATCCACCGTCGGTATCCACAGCTTTCCCCGTGGCCTGCCCACTTCCTCCCAAGCACACCCGGCGGTCAGAAAATATCGTTTCGCCCACCGAGCGATCCATATAGCCCACAAACAGGTTAGCGCCGGCGCACAAAGTCACCGTCCACCCTAAGCTCCCATCAATCCGGGCCAGCTCCTCTTCCAGCCGAACACCCTCCGGCAACGGCAATTGCAAGCCACCGAGGTTTCTTGGTACAAATAATTTAAACCAGCGCTGGTCGTAGATAATCGCCAATTGACCGGCGGTAAGCGCACCCTGGGTTTCGGCATCGGCCGACCATTGGCGTAACTGCTCAGCCAATGCAGCGGGTACCGGCTGCTTATCGTATTTCAGTTGTGCTCGCTTCATGTTTCCACAAAAGTTTCCGTATCGCGCTGCCTACGGATGATACGTTTCCATTCGATATAACCAAAAATAGCAACGATAAAAAGGAACAACGTCAGCAACGCATAGAGGTGCAGTCCCTTATAAGCCAATAGCGGGATGGCAAATGTATTGCTGACATTCAGCCACACCCAGTTTTCGATTTTGCGCTGGGCCAACAGCCACATCCCTGCCCATGCGGTGGCACTTACCCATGCATCCCATACCGGCACGGTGGAGTCTGTGAAATGGAGTAACCCGAAATACAACAGGGGGAAACCGATGGTAACAATCAACAGGGTAATATACCAATCGGAACGTTTCGAATAACCCGCAACCACCTGGGGTTGGTCGCTCCGCGCCACCCAGTGTACCCAGCCGTAGATGCTCATCACCAGGTAATAGCCGTTCAATAAGATTTCGGCATAGAGCCCGGCCTCATAGAGTACATAAATGGTAACCAAGATGCTGGCGATGCCAAAGGGATATAGCAGTACTTTGTTGGATTTGGCAAGTAGTACTTGGATAACGCCACAAACCACGCCGACCCAGTGGAGTAATGGTGTCTGCTTGAGTTGCACCACCAATTCGTGGAATCCGTTTGCGACGTCTGCCACGCCTAAGCAGTTTCGAGCGTATGCTCCAGTTGCAGTATCGAAGCCGAACGTTCCCGTGTATCACGGCACAATTGCGCATCTTCAGCAATGGAATGGCTGAATGAAGGAATCATCTTTTGCAGCGTGCTCAGGTACTGGGCCGTTTTGGCGCGCTCGGGGAAGCACTTGGCTAACAGGTCGACCATGATTGACACCGAGGTGGAAGCACCCGGTGAGGCCCCAAGGAGTGCTGATATGGTACCATCGGCGCTGCTAACCACTTCCGTCCCGAACTCGAGTATACCGCCGTGCGCTTCGTCTTTCTTGATGACCTGCACCCGTTGGCCGGCAATTTCCAGCTCCCAATCTTCCTTGCGTGCCGTGGGCACATATGCTTTCAGCGAAGCCAACCGGTCGTCGGGACTTTGCCGTACTTGGTTGATCAGGTATTTGGTGAGTGGAATGTTGTCCATCCCCGCGGCCAGCATCGGGCGGATATTACTGAACTTGATCGAGGCCGGGAGATCGAGCCACGAACCATTTTTAAGGAACTTGGTCGAAAAGCCGGCATACGGACCGAACAGCAATGCGGTTTTCCCATCGATAACCCGCGTATCCAAGTGGGGCACCGACATGGGCGGTGAGCCCACGGCGGCCTTACCATAAACCTTGGCGTGGTGTTTGGCAATAACCTCGGGATTCGTGCACTTCAGCCACTGGCCGCTCACGGGGAACCCGCCGAAGCCATCGGCCTCGGGTATACCCGATTTTTCGAGCAGCAGCAACGAACCACCCCCCGCGCCGATAAACACGAATTTAGCAACTACCGTTTTCTTCTTGTCGGTCGTCAGGTTTTTCACGGTCACCTTCCAGCGGCCATCATCGGCCCGCTCGATATCGCGCACCTCATTAGCCAACCGGAGTTTAACCCCTTTCTGCTGGATCAGATGCAAGAACAACGCCCGTGTCAATGCACCGAAATTAACATCCGTACCAATGTCAATCCGCGTAGCGGCCAGATGTTCCTCGGTTTTGCGCCCTTCCATGATCAATGGAATCCATTCACGGAGCACCTGATGGTCTTCGGTGTAGCTCATGCCGTGGAACAGGTGGTGCGTGCGCATCGTCTCATAACGCTTACGGAGGAAAGACACATTTTCGTCGCCAAACACAAAGCTCATGTGGGGTATGCTCCGGATGAAACGCTCGGGGTGGTCAATGATGCCATGGGCAACCAGGTAAGACCAGAATTCCTTAGAGCGTTCAAAAGCTTCGGCGATTTTGATGGCTTTGCTGATATCTACCGATCCATCTGCCCGTTGCGGCGTATAGTTCAATTCACACAATGCCGAATGGCCCGTACCGGCATTATTCCAAGCGTCGGAGCTTTCGGCGGCCACTTCGTCTAAACGTTCGTAAATTTCGATGCTTGCGCTGGGGTGCAGCTCGTTGATTAGGGTACCCAGGGTGGCGCTCATGATACCTGCGCCGATAAGAACAACATCCACCTCTTCGGCGGCCTTTTTCTTTTTCTTCGCCATTACAGTATAATTACGGCAAAATTACGGACAGAAATTAAGATATTCGTCACTTCCGCGTTATTAATTACAAAATTCAACCTTGGTGTGGTCATCCGGCCCATTATACGCGGGCGAATAAAGACTACGGAGTCGGAGTCGACGGTGCTTCCGCACCTTGCGATGCGCCCGGCTTGCGGTTCTTATTCCGTCTTTTGAAAGGTCTCTTTTTCTTTTTCGGGGTACCTTCTGGTGTTCCTTCCGATACAGCTGCCGCCGGGGTGCCGTCGGTCTTCTTTGCCTGTGATGGGTGGCGATGACCCGATTTACCACCTTTGCCCCTATTCCGCGACTGGTTTCGATCCCCACGCCGCCGGTCGTTACGATCGGCTGTCTCCACTGCCGCCTCGATGCCTTCGGGTAGGGTCGCCTCTTCCACGTTCCGTTCCATCAACTGCTCAATCGCCGAAAAGCGCCGACTATCGCGGCTGTTTACAAAGGTGATGGCGGTACCGGTGGTTTCGGCCCGGGCCGTCCGACCGATACGGTGGATGTAGTCTTCGGGATCGGGCGGTACGTCGTAGTTCACCACCAAATCGATACCCACCACGTCGATGCCCCGCGAAAGCACGTCGGTACCCACTAAGACGGGCAATTGCTTGTTCTTGAACCGGAGGAGGATCTTTTCACGCTCGTCTTGGGAAAGGTCCGAATGGAACGGCTCCACAGTCAATCCCATCTTACCCAGTTCGCGCCCCAGGCTCTTGACCTTTTCTTTGGTCGACGAAAAGACTATGATGCTCTTGAAATCACCACTCTTCAGTATCTGTTTCAATAACGGCGTTTTTTGATTATCCCCTACGCGGTATTGTTGCTGGACAATTCCCTCGGCAGGTTTGGACATCGCGATATTGACTTGCTCGGGGTTTTTCAGTAGGTTCTTGGCAAATGCCCGTATTTTGGGGGGCATGGTAGCAGAGAAGAGCATGGTCTGCCGTTCGGTCGCCAATTCGCGCACGATGCGATTGATATCGTCTTTGAAACCCATATCAAGCATGCGGTCGGCCTCGTCGAGCACGAGGAACTTAATTTCCCCCAGGCGGACGATGCCCGAGCTGATGTGTGCGATCAATCTACCCGGTGTTGCCACCACGATATCGACGCCTTCGCGTAGTGCGCGACGCTGCTGTTCATAGCCGATGCCATCGCCACCGCCGTAAATAGCAATGGAGGTAATGCCCGTGAAATATGCCAAGCCTTCCACCTGTTGGTCAATTTGCATCGCCAGCTCGCGCGTGGGGGCAAGTATCAGGGCACTGACCGTTGGGCGCTCTTCCATCCGGCAAATCGCGTCCATTACCGGTAAAAGGTAAGAAGCGGTTTTTCCCGTCCCCGTTTGGGCACAAGCTATCAAATCTTGTTTGTTTTGGATAATCGGGATGGTTTCGGCCTGTATCGGTGTGGGCATTTTGAAGCCCATGCTATTCAAGCCCTCAAAAAGGTCGCTATCGAAGTTAAAATCGCTAAATGTCAAAGTATGTTTGTTAATCTATGCTAATGATGGTGCAAAAGTACACAATTTATTGCGTATTTACCCATAGCCAATTCACAGCATTGCAGGAACATAGGTGCCCTGCCTATTCAGATTTACACATATGTAATTTGGATTCACTCATGGTCCAACCAGTTTTACACACGTGCAATTTTGATTTACACGTGTGCTATGCAGCTCTGCATACCTGCAGTTTTGATTTACAAGCGGTTTATTCAGATTTACACATAGGCTATTCAGATTTGTGCACATGAAATTCCGATTGGCACGTGCGTCATTTGCTTTTGCACGAATGAAATCTCGGTTAGCGCCCAGGCTGTTCACTTTTGCAAACATGTAAATCACTTTTACACGATTGCTATTTGCTTTTACATGAATGCAATTCCGGTTAGCACACGTGCTATTCTCTTCTGCAAGCGTGCCAATCATTTTCACACAATTGCAAGTTGGTTTTGCACGGATGAAATTCCGATTAGCATGCGTGCAAATTGCTTTTTCCCTATTGCAATTTACTTTTGCACGCGTGCAGACGTTTTAAAAAAACGCGAAAATCGAGGTTTTTGATACAGTGAAACCACATTCCTAAAAAAAAGTATGCCAAAAAGATTTTCGGGGTACCCCAAAATATGGCTCACTTTTATTTGCTTTTTTGATTTCCTGTATTTCGTAAAACATTATCCCCTACTGACTGTTCCACCTCCAACAAATCACCATAGGTAATGTGATCACAATTATTTCATTACCTTTGAATGAGTACACAACGCGGGAATTTATCCAAATTATATGCAAGAAAACCGTACTAAAAAGCCCTATTCGGTGGAATTGGCAGCCAGTCTGATTTCATTGGCACTCATCATCGCCTTGATGTATGTACTGCAAAGCGTACTGCTGCCGCTGATGTTTTCCATTCTCATCGCGATTTCGCTATACCCCGTGGCCGGCACCTTCGAGCGGTTGCGGCTTGGCAAAGCGCTTTCCGCGCTGCTGGCGGTTATCTTAGCCATCGCCGTGATTTCCGGATTGGTGTGGTTCATCGTCCACCAGGTGATTGTTATCGGCCGTGATGGAACCGAAATCCAGCAGAAATTTCTATCGATATTCGATACCATACAGCGGTGGCTGCAGGATCGCTTCGGTGTGGAACCCACCGAAGTTGTAGAGCGGCTTCGGAGCCAGGCCAATCAAATTTTATCGAATGCAGCATCTTATATCACGGCCGCCTTCGGTTCCCTAGGCAATGTTTTGGCAGGCGTTGTATTGGTCCCGCTGTTCTCCTTCTTCCTGTTGTACTACCGCGTATTTTTCCGCGAGTTTTTCTTCCGTGTTTTCAAATCCACCCCCCAAGAAACGGTTCACAATACCCTCAATAAGATTTACCAAGTGGTGCAAAGTTACCTGCTTGGCCTCGTTACCGTGATGGGCATTGTGGCGATACTCAATACGGTAGGTCTATGGATACTGGGCATCCAGTATGCGTGGTTTTTCGGCACGCTGGCTTCGCTGCTGATGCTGCTGCCTTATATCGGCATTGCCATCGGTTCCATCCTCCCGGCTATTTTCGCGTTGGCCACCAAAGATACCGCCTGGTACGCGGTAGGGGTTATCGCTTGGTTTCAGGTGGTGCAGTTCCTCGAAGGCAACGTGATTACCCCCAACATCGTGGGCAGTAAGGTAAGCATCAACCCGCTGATGGCCATCATCTCCATCCTATTGGGCGGCATGCTGTTCGGTCTGGCTGGCTTGATCCTGGCCCTACCGCTTACAGCCACCATTAAGGTCATATTCGATGCCGTACCCTCGATGAATGCGTTCGGGTTCCTGATCGGCGAGCCTGAAAAGTACCACCTCAAACGGTATTCGACGAAAATCCTGCTCAAGCGGTGGAAACTGCGGGACCTCTTGGAGGTAAAGGATAAGAAGAAAGAAAAAAAAGAAGGGCCGCCCGAAGAAGACTAACTCCCTACGTTCTTCTGCCGTTTTCCCGCCGTTATGTGTGCCGTATGTACGGCTGATCCGTGCCGTATGTGGGCGACGCTTACATACCGCATACATACAGCACGCATGGGGCTTGCATTACGGGCGAACAAAGGGCGAAGAAAGTCCCTATTTGTAGGGAAAACAAGAACAATGCAGGAATTAGAAGAAGGTTACAGCAGTGGTATTGTATAACAATTATCCATTGACTTCAAAAACGAGTTTTCCGATATGGGCTTATCACCGCGTAACTATGGGATATGAAGCGTTTTTATGAGCGTTATTATCAAGCAGATGAAAAACTGCGACGCTGCGTCGCAGTTTTTCCTTGGGGGCATAATTTATTACTGTTAGACAAAGTCCAATCGCTTTATGCTATAGCGTTTTATGCCAATGAAATAGCTAAAAACGCTGGTCGAGAGATTTATTACTCAACGCCATCAAAATAGACAGCTATAGCCGTGCCGAAAACCAATTAGTCTTAGGTCATTTCAGGGGTATTGAATACGCTAATTTCAAAGGACTATGTATTCCTGCATATGTTATTTTGAGGAAGAAAGTTGATTTAGAGCCCGAAGACGACTGATATCGCCATTCTAGCATTAGTAATTTGAAATACGGCATAATTTGTGCTTTTTTGTATAAAATCAAAACAAAGATTGTCCATGGCAACAATTGATTCGGCATTAAGCGAATTTATGAAGTTGGATTTCAATACCCGAGAGATGCTGCTTGATATCATACAGAAACGGCAAGCAGAGGCTAGGCGTAAGGCGATCGCGCGCAACGCTAAGGCCGGTCAACGTGATTATCTCGCAGGCAACCTGAAAAGCGAATCGGCTTCGACATTGATCCAACGCCTAGAACAATCGTAATTTCAATGGCAACCGAAAGGAAGCTGGTGGCTAGCAAAGCCTTTGAAAAAGCATACAAGAAGTTCGCTTCTAAAAACAATCTACTGAAATCAGCAATCGCAAAGGCACTCGCCCGCCCACCGTCTCGGTCGTACTACTTCAAGACATCGGAACACACGACGACGTGTATTGATCAACAATCTTCAGAACAATGACCCACCTCCATTGTTAGGATGTTAACATAGGAGACATCATGAAGAAAAAAACAATCAGTGAATCACCCGACCAACACCGCAATAACGAAATGGGCACCCCCACATCCGACAAGGCATTCAAAGACACGCGTACCATGAAGCGCCACCAAGGGCTTCCCAATGCCGGAGGTGTACGCACTGGGAAGACCAAAATAGATAACGGGCAGAGCAACGACAGTTAATGCCCACTAATAGCCGGTGGCATCAGTTTATACACCACGGGGGTAACCACGCGCGAGAGCAGCGTCGAGCTGATGAGTCCCCCGATCATCACGATGGCCAAGGGCGAAATCAACGGGTTGCTCGACCACGCAATGGGCAGCAGTCCGCCAATAGCCGTGAGCGATGTAAGGATGATGGGGAGGAACCGCATTTCCCCGGCCTTTTCGATGGCGCCGTGAAGCGGTACCCCTTCCCTACGCAACTGGTTGGTGAAGTCGACCAACAGAATCGTATTCTTCACCTCAATTCCAGCCAGGGCCACCAAGCCGATGGTCGCTACGAACGACAAGGTATTGCCGGTAACCAACAAAGCCAGCACAGCCCCTACAATGCCCAATGGAATCACTGACAAAACAATGAGCGTGCTCTTGAGTGTTTTGAACTCCAACACCAGCACCGCGATGAACATGAAAACCGTGATGAGGATGACCGTGCCAAACCCGCCGAACGACTGCTCGCGGCTCTCCACCTCGCCACCCATCTCGTACCGGTACCCGACAGGCAGCTGGAGTTCGTCCATCTGACGGATAACATCTTGTATCACCGCATCGTTCGTATAACCAGCAGATACGAAGCTGTTTACCGAGACGGTGCGCTGCCGGTCGATGTGGTAAATCGCCGGGGGTGACGGTACCAATTCCAACGTCGCCAATTGACTGAAAGGTATCCCCTTCCCTTGCACATTGTCTACATAAATCTGGTCGAACACCGACAGATTTGGATAGGCGTCCCGTGGCACGCTGAGGCGAACGAGGTAATCGTCATCATCCGCCTCCGGATCGGTGTAGGTGGTCACGTCAACGCCTGCGAGCACCATCCGCACCGTCCGGTCGATGTGCGCACTGGGCACACCGAGCGCCAGCGCCTTATCCCGGTGGATGTTCACTTGGATGTCCGTCTTATCGTTGCGCACCGGATTGTTTACATATAACGCACCGGGAGTCTCTTCCAATAAGGCCTCCACGCGGCTGGCCAACCGTTTCAGGCTGTCGAGGTTGTCGCCAAACAGCCGCACCTCCACCGGCGAGATCACCGGAACGCCCTGTTCGAAATTCTTCACCTGCACCTTGGCGCCTAGGTAGGGTGTCCAGCGCTGCCGGAGGGTCTCGATGAGCGCTTCCTTTTCCTGAGGTGATGTATCGGACTGCAGCTGCACGAAGATCTCCGCGAAATCCGCTCGCTCATTGGCCTGCTCCACGTTGTAATAAATGCGAGGATTGCCCTTGCCGACATTGGACGCGAAATACTGTACTTGAGGCAATTCGGCCAATTCTTCCTCGATCTGCCGCGTAATGCTATCCGTCGCATAAATGTGCGACTGCAACGGCGCATTGATGCGGATGAGGAACTGTGGCTTCTCGGAAGCAGGGAACAAGCTGAACCCGACCACGGGGATCAACGCCAGCGCCCCCGCAAAAACCACTACCGCAATCGCAACCGTTTGCCAGGGCCGCTTCAGCGCCTTATCGAGCAGCACTGCATAGGTGCCGTGGATGGCACGCTGAAGCCACCGCAACACGGCATTACCCTCGGGGTTTTCATGAGGCTTCAGCAAGCGACTGGCAAGCAGCGGCACCACCAGCAGGGCCACCAGCATGGAGGCGATAACGGATCCAATAACCGCCATGGGAAGGCTGCGGATGAAATCGCCCGCCGTTTCGGGCATAAACATGAGTGGCATAAACGCGATGGCCAGCGTGGCGGTGCAGCCCACTACCGCCAAGGCAATCTGATGGGTGCCTTTGATGGCTGCATCGATGCGGGAGACACCCTCCCGCATCCAGCGCTCAATATTCTCCACCACCACGATGCTATCGTCTACCACCAAGCCCAATGCCACCACGAACCCCACGATACTCAGCTGGTTTAATGAATAGCCGAGCATATTCAATACGATAACGCCCATGGCCAACGAGAGCGGAACAGCAATCATGACGACCAACGACGCCCGAGTGCCCAGCGGCAGCAGGGTAAGTAGCACCAAACTAACGGCAATGAGGAAATCGATACCCAAGCCGCTGAGTCGCTTATTGACATTCTCACCTTGGTCGAAGTGCAGCACCATATCAATGTTTTCGGGCAACCGTTGTTCAAACCGGTCCAACACCTTCAGGTATGCTTCCTGCGTTCGACTGATGTTTTCGCCGGCCTTTTGGGCCGCATTGACAAACACCGATCGGTAGCCATTGAGACGCGTAATGTGTGTTTCGGGAGCGAAATCGGCGTATATATCGGCGATATCGCCCAGCAGAATGTTCTTGCCTTCTGCGCTGGAAACAATCGTATGCTTAATGTGGTCGACACTTTGGTAGTTACCGCTGGTTTTGATGCTGAAAACCTTCCCGCCAGCCAACACACTACCTCCGGGTATATTGGTCCCTTCGCTTTGGATGGCTTGCATCACCTGGTTTAGCGTAATCCCCAACTGAGCCAACTTCGCAGGCTCCACATCCACCCGGATCAATTGGTCGGACAGCCCGCTTACAGTCACATCCTTGAGCGCCTTAACCTTTTCCAGCTCCTCTTTCAGGTCGTCCGAAACGGCCTTCATCTGCTTGCGGGATGCGTTTTCGGATATCAAGGCCACTTGCACCACGTTTACGCCGGTAGGGTCTATTTTCTGCACGTCGATGCTGTACAGCTGATCGGGCAGTTGGGGCCGCAACGCGCTCACCTCCCGGATGAGCTCCTGGTATTTATTGTCGTAGTCGGCACCGTGTTCGTACTCCACAAACAGCACGGCCAAGCCGTTAACCACGGTGGTGCGGATACGTTTGATGTTATCGAGGTCGTAGAGCCTGCTCTCGATGGGCTTTACCACCAGCTGCTCCATGTCCTTGGGGTTGGTACCCGGATAGACCACCACCACCGGGAAGTTGGGCGGCTGCATTTCGGGATCTTCTGCCCTAGGCATCGTAAAGATGCTGCTGACGCCGATGGCGACGATCATCAGGATAACGATAAACGTAAACTGATGGTTTTTTATCGGATAATTGATCAAACCCATGACTGCTTATTTGATGATGATGGAAGAACCGTTGCGCAAGTATGGACTGCCCGATACAATAAGCGAACCGCCATCTTCCAGTCCGGCGGTTACCACGGCATGGTCTTGCTGGATGCCCGATACTTCCACCGGTACGCGCCGTGCCGTTTGGCCATCGGCGGTGATGAAGACATAGGCTTTACCACCATCGCCATCCATCAGAGCTTCGTAAGGGATGAGCCAAACATCGGATGCCTGGGCAAGATGGATGGCAGCCCTGCCAAAGAGGCCCGAGGCAAGGGACGATGACGGCGCATCGGCCAGCTTCAGGTATATGTTAAACACGCCCGACAGGGGGTCTATCCCTTCGGACTTACGGACCACCTCAGCCCGGAGCTCCTTTCCGGGAAGGGCGTCGGTGGTTACCGTGGCCGCATTGCCGACATGGATGGCCGACCATTGCCGGTCGCTCACCCCAACTTTGAGCAGCCAACCGCCTTTTGCGCTGCTTGCCACTACCAGCACCGGCGTGCCGGGACCGACAACCTGCCCCACATTGGCTGGGCGCTGCAGCACATACCCGTCAAACGGCGCCGTGATAACGGTGTGGCTAACCAGGTAAGATGCCCGCTCCACATCTTGCGTTGCGGCGTCGAAAGCCGTCTTCGCGTTCTCTAGCTGTTCGAGGGTAGCTACGCTATCGGCATAAAGCTGCTGCGCTCGGTGGTAATCGCGTTCCGCTTTTTCCAGTCCGAGCTGGGCCTGCTCAAGCGCCGTATTCATTTCTGTCGACTCCACCGCGGCGAGCAGCTGCCCTCGTCGGAACGCTTGGCCTTCTTTGACCCGCAACTGCTGGATGATGCCCCCGCCACGGAATGCAAGTGCGGTTTCGTCGTCGGTAGTGAACGTGCCGGTAGCAGTCACCGTGCCGGCGGTATCGGTTGCTGCCAGCGGCTGCACGCGGACGGGGATGACGGTGTCATCCGCAGGTAGCTCGCTATCGTGGTTGCCGGAGCTACAGGCCGCCACGGCCATCATGAGGGCAACGCCTAGGAAATAATAGTTGTATGTGTTCATAACCGTTTAGTTAATCGTTGTGGTGAGTGGATAGCTGGCTTGCTCACGCTCAACCGTAGCCGCGGCGGAAAGTACCCGGTAGGTACTGACCGACAGTGCCAGGCGAGCGGATGTATATTGATTACGGGCATCGACAGTTTCGATATAACTGTTGGTCCCCGCTTGGTAGCCTTTGCCTATGAGCCGCTGGTAGGCCTGTGCGGCAGCCAGTTGGCGCTTCGCAGCCTCGTAATGCTGCCAGGCCGAACGTAACCCGTTGAGTGCGACCGAATGGGAAAGCTGCAGCTGCCGGTTGGCCTCCGCCAGCTGCAACTGGGCATTCCGCAGGTCGAGTTGCGACTGCTGTGCCTTGTACCTGTGCCGGTTGCCATTAAATATCGGGAAGGTCAATTGCAGGCCGGCCATATAATAAGAGGTCTGGCCATTGAAACGGAATCCTTCGGACTGTGACCCCAGATCAAGGAAGGCGTTCAAGGTCGGCACCGCGTATTGCTTATCCATTTTCACGGCCGTTTCGCGGATGCTCACCGCGGTGGCCAACGCTTGGAGCTCCTCGCGGCTGGCATTGGGTTGTGCGTCGCCATGCAGCAGACCGGCAACCGCCAACAGCGCATCGTCGGAATCAAAAACCGTATCGATACCGGCTTCTGCATCGCGATTCAACAGGCTGTTGAAATAGTACTTCGCGTTCTTCACCTGTTGTTCGGCGCCGGTAACGGCGGCTTCGGCAGCTGCCACCTCACTTTCCGAACGCAACACATAAGCCGGAAGCCCTTTGCCATGCTCAACCAACCGTTCGTTTGCCCGCCTACCTTCTTCGGCCAAGGCTAATGCCGATTGATAGACAGCGACCGACTGTACCGCACCAAGATACCCGAAATACGCCACCTTGATTTCCTTGACCAATTCTCGCTTATACGTATCGACATCCAATTCGCTTAACCGTACCTGAAACTCATGGATACGCTTATTATGGCCGATGTCGGTATTGATCAGCGGCATTGTAGTTCGGATGTGGGCATCGTAATAATTGCGGGGCAGGAAATTGATGGTCTCGTTTTCGATGGTCGGAAATTGGTTGGACTGGGTCAGCTGATTCAATGTGGTATATACCGGATTGAGCAGGTCGCCTATCGGCAACGGAATGTTGCGCCCGCCATCGGCCGTCTGGTAACCCGCTTCCAGATTTACCGACGGCAGGTACAAGCTTTTTGCCGACTTCAATGCCGTGACGGCTTTATCGAACGACACATGCCGCTGCTGCAGCACGAGGTTATTCTGCAAGGCAGTGTCGATATAAGCCTTCAGGGATTCTTGCGCCTTAACATTTAAAAACGCTATCGACAACACTAATATTAATATCGTTCTCATTATTAACAGTGTTTACTAAATGGCAAAAAAATTTACTTATACTGTTCCAGAAGCTGTAAGTAAGCTTGGAAAACACCTTCCAGAAAAGTATCTTGCTTAACAATCGCCACGTCACTGCATTTCTCAGCGATGCGACTAAAATGGCTGGTAATATGCAGTGAGCTCAAGCCGTGCACCACACTCCACGAGAGCATCGCCATTTCTTCGGTGTTCATGCTCGTAAAGTACCCGCTACCCTTGCACGCCTCTACCGTCTGCATCAATCCCTCGAATACCCGCTCACCTTCCGGCCATTCCTCTTCGGGGTGGTGTGTCTGCAGGTATTGCATCGGTTCCTTCATGATAAACATTAATTCGTAGAAATCGGGGTGATCCACAGCGAATTGGATGTATCCCCTGCCCATGGCTTTCAAGCGTTCGAATGGATCATCTACATACGCCAATGCCGAAAAGCGTTCCCGCAACAAACCGAAACCCTCTTGGTGCAACGCATAGGCGATATCGGTCTTGTCTTTATAGTATAAGTATATCGTGGTCGGACTGAATTCAATCTCGGCAGCGATCTTCCGGATGGAGGTGGCCTCATACCCTTCGGTCACAAACAGCTTCTTTGCCGCTGCAAGGATCCTTGCTTTGAGATCTTCCCGATGCCGTTCTTTCCTTTCTTTGATTCCCATAGTATTTTATTAACGATGCAAAACTACTTAACACTGTTAATAAATCAAAACTATTTTCGTTATTTTTAGAAATTTTTCACGCAAAGTTCACGGAGGTTTTTTCACGCAAAGGGCGCAAAGCTGGTTCACGCAAAGGGCGCTGAGGATGTTTCTTTGCGCTAAAGTGAAGCGCCTTTGCGACCTTTGCGTAAACCTGCCCCTTTTTTAGTCCTTTTGAACAACGAATGAACGGAATCCATTCACCAATAAAGAACATCATTCTCTACAAACACTATTAATTTGAACATCATTCTAATATTTAGTATCTTTGCCGAACAATGAACAACGTAGAATATAATCTGGATCAAACCGACTATGCTATCCTGCGATTGATGCAGGAGAATGCACGGATCAGCAACGCGGAAATTGCCCGGGAAGTCGGCATGGCACCATCCGCGATCCTGGAACGCATAAAGAAACTGGAGCAAAAGGATGTTATTTTGCAATACCGGACGAAGATTAACCCGGTGGCGCTGGACCAGACCCTGCTTTCCTTCATTTTCATCCGTGCGGCAGACGGAATCGGGTGCGCAACCACCGGACAGGCGTTGGCGGCTATCCCGGAAGTGCAGGAAGTACACGATATCGCTGGCGACGATGGTTACCTTGTAAAGGTTCGCACAGCCGATTCAGCGGGTCTGGTAGCGCTCATGCGCGATTCGTTCGCCAAAATATCAAGCATCATCTCCACCCGCACCACCATTGTATTGGAAACGGTAAAGGAAGAGCAGCAACTAATGATCCCCGAGACGGCGGAACAGGGATAGCAAAGATCGGGGAGCAAGGAGTAAAGTGCAAGTAGCATAAAGCAAAGCGCATAAAGACAAACAATAATGACAACAGTTTTTGCAAAAGATTCACATTCCCGGGCAACGATTTTCGTGGCATTTGCCATGATTTACATCGTGTGGGGGTCGACATTCTTTTTCATCCACAAGGCGTTGGCCGGCTTCGAGCCGTTCCTACTGGGCGCCGTTCGGTTCAGCACCGCCGGGCTGCTCCTATTGGGGTGGTCTGCTTTCAAGGGATACCGGATATTCGATAAGTCGACCATCTTACACGCCGGGTTGATGGGCATGCTGCTGCTTTTTGTCGACAACGGCATCATTATTTGGGTGGAGCAGTTTATGCCCAGCGGACTGGTAGCCATTATGTCTGCTTCTGCTGCTATTTGGTTTATCGTACTCGACAAGCCCAACTGGAAAGTCAACTTCCGCAACCTACCGATTGTTATCGGTCTCTTCATGGGTTTCTTTGGCGTAGTGATGTTATTTGGCGACCGTATCGCACAGGCCTTCGATGCCTCCGAACGGCAGACCAACATCATGGGCATGACCTTGTTATTGATCGGCGCGTTGGCGTGGACCATCGGCTCGCTGTATTCCAAGTACTTCGGGAAACCCAAATCGGGCGAAAAACGCAACAGTACGGTAAGCACCGCCTGGCAGATGCTGATTGCTGGCATCGCATTTACCGTTACGGCTGCAGCACGGGGTGAGATCACCAACTTCCAACCGGCAAATGTACCGGCATCCGCCTGGTGGGCAATCATCTACTTGATTTTCATGGGATCCATCGTGGCCTATAGCTCCTACATCTGGCTCCTTCAGGTACGTCCGGCCACGGAAGTAAGTACGCACACCTACGTGAATCCCATTGTCGCTGTATTGCTCGGCGCTTGGTTCGCGCACGAGGCGGTAACCGATTCGCAAATCATCGCACTTGCGGTTATTCTGGCAAGCGTTTTATTGATTAACTGGGATGCGTATAACCTGTCCTCGCTATTTACCAAGCGCAGAAAGCGGTTTACCAACCTCCGCGAAAAGGCACGTATACGGGCAACCATCCGCACTTCTATCCCCGCCCCTTCCGGTGGAAAAGCGATGGATACGGCAAAAGGTGAATTTTAAGAGCAGAATACTTACCTTTACCTCGCCCGTTGACGCAACGCTAACGAGGCACTGTCACATCATGAAGTGTTTTACCGTCCGAAATTACCTCCTGCTGTTCGCAGCCGCCATTTGGCTTGGAGGTGCATCTTGCAGCAGGTACTTTGTACCTAGCGGGCAAGCTGTCTATACCCAATTGCAGGTGGACAGTACCATCGTCGAGGATCCCAACTACGTACAATTCTATACGCCTTACAAGGAACAGCTTGAAGCTGAAATGAACCGTGTAATCGGTCGCGCCGCCATCAGCCTGACCAAACCCCGCGACGAACCGGAAACCCTGTTGGGGAATTTCTTCGCCGACGTGCTGTTGGCAGAAGCACGGAAACAGGTGCCCGGCGCCGAATTCGCCTTCGGCACAAAAGGCGGACTCCGCATCGAGCTGCACCAAGGGCCCATTACCATCGGCAACATCTTCGAGCTTATGCCTTTTGAGAACGAAATCGTTGTCTTGGAACTCACCGGTGAAAACGTACTGGGTTTGGCCCAATTCATCGCCGCATCGGGCGGCCAACCCGTATCGGGTATCCGAATGGAAATTATGGATGGCAAAGCGGCCAACATCCGGATCGGCGGTAAGCCCATAGACACGAACCGCACCTACAAACTGGTCACTTATGATTACCTGGCCAACGGCGGCGACCATGCCCTGGGCCTGGCTGACCCGGCAAGCCGCACCGACCTGGGCATAAAAGTGCGCGAAGCGTTAATCAGCTATGTAAGCAATGAAACCGACGCAGGCAACGATATCAACGTACAACTCGATGGAAGAATCACACGCAATCAATAGACGTCGCTTCCTCAAACGGGCGGGCGCATTAGCGGCAGTTTCTGCGATAACCGTACCGACATGGGTACAGGCCAGCGAAGAACACGTATCCTTAACGATACTGCACACCAACGACGTACACAGCCGCATCGAACCGTTCCCGATGGATGGATCGCGTTTCCAGGGACTGGGCGGGGTAGCACGCCGAGCAACGCTGGTGGAACAAATCCGCAAGGAGCAACGCAATGTGCTGTTGCTCGATGCCGGCGACATGGTACAGGGCACTCCCTATTTTAATCTCTTCGGCGGTAAGGTCGAGCTGGAACTGATGAGCAAAATGGGTTACGATGCGGGCACATTCGGTAATCACGAGTTCGATAACGGCTTGGAAGGTCTTGCCGGCATGATCCGCTATGCCAATTTCCCTTTCCTTACGGCAAATTACGACTTCAGCGACACCATCCTTCATGGAAAAACGCGTGACTACCATATTTTCAAGAAGCAAGGGCTTCGGATAGGGGTATTTGGGCTCGGCATCGAGTTGGAGGGATTGGTGGATCCTACGCTTTGCCCCGGCGTCGTTTGCCACGACCCTATTAAGGTGGCTAATGAAATAGCATCACGGCTGAAGAACGACTACAAATGCAGCTTGGTCATCTGTCTCTCGCACCTCGGCTACCGGTATGGTGATGGTAAGGTATCCGATCAGGTGCTCGCCGCCCAAACCCGCGACATCGACCTCATCATCGGTGGGCATACCCACACATTCATGCCCGGGCCGGAATCCGTACGCAACCTTGATGGTGATCTAACCATCATCAACCAAGTTGGGTTTGCAGGTATTAACCTCGGTCGCTTGGATTATCAATTCGAGCGGAAATCAGGAAAGGGAGAATTGGTGACGGCTGGGCTGATTTAACAGACGACCACAGATCTGCGCACTATCTCACCAACGGGTTCTTTTCTTTGGCAAACAGTTGGTATACTTTCTTATCTACCCATGCCGGCAACAACTTATTCATCAGTACGGCGAGCTTACCCTGCCGCGTCATTACCAACGTACGCTTGCGCTTGATAACGCCATGCACAATCCGACTGGCCACTTCTTCTGCGGTCATCATCTTACCTTCGTCCATACTGGTTTCGCCATGCGCCTCACCCGCGGCATCCAATGCGGTCGCCCGGATACCGGAAGCTGTAAACCCCGGACAGGCAATCATCACGTGCAAGCCCGTCTTCCGATTTTCGACCCGCAACGACTCCATAAACCCATGGATGGCAAATTTGGAGGCCGAATATCCCGTGCGGCCCGGCAGCCCCCGGAAGCCAGCGATGGATGATACGGCAACCACCGACCCGTTGCTGCGCAGCAGCTCGGGCATGGCATATTTGGTACAATAAACCGTACCCCAGAAGTTGACATCCATCAGTCGATGCAACACCGTCAGATCCAAATCGGCAAACAGGGCCCGCATGCTGATACCCGCATTGTTGATCAGCACATCAATACCACCGAACGTGGCCAATGCCTGTTGTACCAGCATTTGGCAATCGGTCTCCTTGGCCACATCGCACTGCACGGCCACCGCGCGGATGCCATGGGCTTCTTCCAGCGATTGGGCTAGTGCGCACAAATCTACATAGCGCCGTGCGGCCAGCACTAAATTAGCGCCCTGTTGGGCAAAGGCGCTGGCGCATGCCAAACCAATACCGGATGATGCCCCCGTGATGATAACTGTTTTATTACGCAATGCTCCGCTCATAAGGTACACGGGTAGCAATGGAGCGACCTAACGTCACTTCATCCACATATTCCAATTCACCACCGAAGGCAATCCCCCGCGCAATGGTGCTGATCTGCACGCCTAAATCTTTCAGTTTCTTATAGAGGTAGAAAATGGTCGTATCCCCTTCCATGGTTGCGCTCAGCGCCACGATTACCTCCTTTACACCACCGGCCGCTACACGGTTCACCAAGCTATCGATCTGCAGATCCGACGGACCGATGCCATCCATAGGAGAAATGAGTCCGCCAAGCACGTGATACACACCTTGGTATTGGTCGGTATTCTCGATGGCCATCACATCCCGCGTATCTTCCACCACGCATATCAGTCCGCCATCCCTTTTATGCGAGGCACAGATTTCGCAAATTGCCGTATCCGAAACGTTGTGGCAGGTGGTGCAATACCGGATTTCCCTTTTCAGGTGATCGAGTGCTTCAGTAAACCGCGATACTTCGGCTTCGGGTTGTTTCAGCAGATGGAGTACCAGCCGCAGGGCCGTTTTCTGCCCTACACCCGGCAGCCGACCAAACTCTGCCACAGCCTGTTCCAATAATTTGGAAGAAAAATTCATGACACAAAGATACTTCTTTCGTCCGAAACTCTTAAACCCTCAGCCGCAAGTCGCAAGTTTTGAACCAACGTCTCATATCCAACTGCTTTGCATGAAAAACACTACATTAGCGAAAATCAAAAACACCCATGTATGGCTAGAACACGTGAAGATAAAATCATGCGCGCCTTTGAGAACAAGACGTGGCAGGAAATCAAAGTGAAGGACTCGTGGCAGATATTCAAGATCATGGCCGAGTTTGTAGACGGGTTTGAGAAGCTCGCTAAAATAGGACCCTGCGTATCGATGTTCGGGTCGGCACGGACCGCCCAAGGCCACAACTATTATAAGCTCGCGGAAGAAATAGCGCGATTACTCACCGAGCGTGGTTTCGGCGTCGTTTCGGGCGGCGGGCCCGGCATCATGGAAGCCGCAAACAAAGGCGCACATGAAGCAGGTGGCAAATCCGTAGGCATCAACATCGATCTTCCTTTCGAGCAATTCCACAACCCATACATCGACCGCGACAAGCTCCTCCAATTCAATTACTTTTTCGTGCGCAAGGTCATGTTCATGAAATATTCACAGGGATTCATCGTGCTTCCCGGCGGCTTCGGCACCATGGATGAACTTTTTGAAGCCATCACCCTCATCCAAACCGGTAAAATTGCCCGCTTCCCCATCGTACTCGTGGGAAAAGATTATTGGGGTGGATTGATCGATTGGGTGAAAAAAGCCATGCTCGACGCGGGGAATATCAGCCCCGAAGACCTCAACCTTTACCGGATGGTGGATACCGCAGAGGAGGCCGTAGAACATATCTTTAGGTTTTATGAGAAGTATTTGCTCAAACCGAATTTTTAGTCTTTTCACGCAAAGGCCGCATAAGAACCGCGCAAAAACCTGTCTTTATTTCAGCACAACCCATTAACATACAGACAATTAGTCATTAATTCTAAATCACACACGACAAAATTTCCGATTACCCAATCAAATCGCCCATGGTATTTGTTTTGTGTATATGGCTGAAACAAATACGACAATGAATTTCAACAACTATACCATCAAAGCACAGGAAGCGGTCCAAAAAGCTTCCGAGGTTGCTACGGGCAATCAACAGCAATCCATCGAAACAGCCCATCTATTAAAGGCCCTTCTCCTCGTGGATGAAAACGTGGTAAGCCATTTACTCAAAAAGCTGAATGTAAACGTAAAGCACGTTGAAGACGAGCTCGACAAACAGATCGGCACCTTCCCGAAGGTGAGTGGCAGTAACATCTACCTGTCGTCCACAGCAAACGCCGCCCTGCAGAAGGCTCAATCATACCTCAAGGAATTTAAAGATGAGTTCGTATCCATCGAACACATTCTTTTGGGTATCCTCCATGCAGGCGATAAAACCGCATCGTTACTGAAGGACCAAGGCATCACGGAAAAAGACTTAAAAAAGGCCATCAGTGACCTCCGGGGCAACGCACGGGTAACCGATCAGAACGCTGAGGCCACATACAACGCCCTCAATAAATATGCGCGTAACCTGAATGACTTCGCCGAATCCGGCAAGCTCGACCCGGTCATCGGCCGTGACGAAGAAATCCGTAGGGTGATCCAAATCCTCTCACGCCGCACGAAGAACAACCCGATACTGTTTGGTGAACCGGGTGTGGGTAAAACAGCGATTGCCGAGGGCATCGCACACCGTATCATTAAAGGCGACGTACCCGAGAACCTGAAGCAAAAAACCGTCTTCTCGCTCGATATGGGTGCGCTGATTGCCGGCGCAAAGTATAAAGGTGAATTTGAAGAGCGGCTCAAGGCAGTGGTAAAGGAAGTGACCCAGAGCGATGGTGAAATCATCCTCTTTATCGATGAGATACACACCCTCATCGGTGCTGGTGGCGGTGAAGGCGCCATGGATGCCGCAAACATCCTCAAGCCTGCACTGGCGCGCGGCGAATTGCGGGCCATTGGTGCCACTACCCTCAACGAATACCAGAAATACTTTGAGAAAGACAAGGCATTGGAACGCCGGTTCCAGAAGGTGATGGTGGAAGAACCGGATACGCAGGACGCCATCTCCATCCTGCGTGGACTGAAGGAGCGTTACGAAACGCACCATAAAGTGCGCATCCTCGACGAGGCGATCATCGCAGCGGTGGAACTGTCACAGCGGTATATTGCCGACCGTTTCCTGCCCGACAAGGCCATCGACCTCATGGATGAGGCTGCGTCGAAACTGCGGTTGGAAATGGACTCTGTTCCGGAGGCGGTAGATGAAATCGAACGCCGAATCATGCAGCTGGAAATCGAACGGGAGGCTATCAAGCGCGAGAAAGACACCAAAAAGGTGGACGAGCTGAGCAAAGAAATTGCTAACCTGAGCACGGAGCGCGATTCCCTACGTGCCGCATGGCAGAGCGAGAAGTCATTGGTAGACAGCATCAACCAGGAGCTTGAACAGATAGAGAACTACAAGATCGAAGCCGACCAGGCAGAGCGCGCAGGCGACTATGGCCGAGTGGCCGAGATACGCTATGGCCGTATTAAAGAGTCGCAAGACAAGGTAGAAGCACTCAAAAATGAGCTTAGTGAAAAGCAAGACGATAACCGCATGCTCAAGGAGGAAGTAACGGCAGAAGACATTGCTGGCGTGGTATCGCGGTGGACCGGCATACCCGTGGCCAAGATGGTACAGAGCGAGCGCGACAAATTGCTACACCTTGAAGAAGAACTCCACAAGCGCGTGGCTGGACAAGATGAAGCCATCGAAGCCATTTCCGACGCCATCAGGCGGTCGCGGGCCGGCCTGAGCGACGAGCGGCGCCCTATCGGGTCGTTCATCTTCCTCGGCACCACGGGCGTGGGCAAAACCGAACTAGCCAAAGCGCTGGCCACGTTCCTCTTCAACGACGAACACTCCATGGTCCGTATCGATATGAGCGAATACCAGGAGCGCCATGCGGTATCGCGCCTCATCGGCGCGCCCCCGGGCTATGTGGGTTATGATGAGGGCGGCCAGCTTACCGAGGCCGTAAGGCGGAGACCGTACGCTGTCATCCTGCTCGATGAAATCGAGAAAGCACACCCCGATGTATTTAACATCTTGTTGCAGGTGCTGGACGATGGGCATCTGACGGACAATAAAGGGCGTATGGTGAATTTCAAGAACACCATCATCATCATGACATCTAACATCGGTTCGCACCTCATCCAGGAGAATTTCGGGAACCTGACGGATGAAAACCACGCCGAGTTGATGGCGAAAACGCAAAATGAGGTGTTTGAATTGCTGCAGAAATCCATGCGGCCCGAATTCCTGAACCGCGTCGACGAGATCATCATGTTCACGCCGTTGAACCGCGAAGAGATCGGCAAAATCGTACACCTGCAGTTCGCCAACCTGCAACAGCAGCTGGCCGAAATGGGCATACAGCTTACGGCAAGTGATGAGGCGCTCGATTGGCTGGCACAGCTGGGGTACGACCCCCAATATGGTGCACGACCACTGAAACGGGTGATACAGAAGCATATCCTCAACGAACTATCGAAAGAGATCCTCGCAGGAAAAATAGACAAGGATGCCCGGGTGAAGCTGGATATGTTTGACAGTAAATTCGTGTTTTTGAACGAATAAACACACTTAGCACAATTTTTGGTAACTTTACTGAAAAGTAAGGGAGTATCCATGCCTACCCGAGACATAAAATCAACACGGAGTGTACGGCGCAAAGTTATCTTTGTTTTCCTATCGTGTGCGGTTTCGCTGGTATTGGCTTGGGTAATCAGCCGCGTTGCTTTCACCGAGATCATGGACACGGTAGAAAACATCACGACCCCCGAGCCTAAACTGGAAATCGTAAGCGGCATCTCACGCGATATCATGCGGCTCGACCAGCTGCAGCGTGCCCAGGCGTTCGGCGGCAACGCTGCCTACAACAGCTTTTCAAAAGAATCGGCGGTGATTATCGTTTCGCTCGACTCGCTGAAACGGCTATACGCAGGTAGTGATATGCAACAATCGCGCATCGACTCCATAAAAACACTACTCAAGCAGCGCGACAAGCTATTTACCGCTTACGTAAAGGTGCGCGAGAAAGTGGTGGATAGCAAAGAGTTTTCCGAACAACTGTCATCGCTCAGCGATATTATCTATGAACCCAATACGGAACGTAAAGTCGTTACCACCGAGCGCAAAAGACGCACCACAACGATAGCCGGCGACACCAGTGCTATCACCGTTCCGTTGGTCGAAGACGACCGCGGCTTTTTCTCCCGTCTCTTCGGCAGGAAGCCCACGGAACAGCCGCAACAGGTGGTGGAGGAGCGGCGCATGGTGGAAGAAGAGATGGAAACCATCATCGACACCATCCGGGCCACCCAACCCGATAGCATACTCGCCCGCATCGACAGTGCCGTGCAGCGTTTCCAACGGCTCCAACAGCAACAACGCGAACAGTTCGTTGACCGCGAAATGGAGCTAACGGTAGCCAGTAATGCACTGATCAGCAACATGCTGAGCATCCTTCATTCGGTAGAGAATGAGGCCATGCAGCAGATGGAGGTGGATAATCTGCAAGCCAAGGCAGTAGTAAGCGAAAGCGTGTGGCGTATCGGAGGTATCATCCTCGCATTTTTCTGCATCACGGCCATCATGGTCTATTTGATCCTAGCCGATATCCGTAGGAGCAATGCCGACCGCATGGCGTTGGAAGCTGCCAAGGAGGAGGCGGAATATCATGCAGCGGCCAAGCAGCGCTTCCTGGCCAACATGAGCCACGAGTTGCGCACGCCCCTGCAATCCATCATCGGCTATTCGGAGCAGTTGCAGCAAAGCCGACCCAAGGGCGACACGAAAGTCGACGCCATTTACCAGTCGTCCGAGCACCTGCTTCAGATTGTCAACGAAATTTTGGACTACAGCCGGATCACGTCGGGAAAAATCACACTGAATGAAAAGCCATTTGCGGTAAAAGGCCTCATCAGCAGCGTGGTGGCCGTTATGAAAACCCAAGCTCAGGCCAAAGGACTCGAGCTAAAGCTCAACACACGGGTGCTCGGTTCGGGGTATGTGCTTGGCGATGCTTTCCGTATTAAACAAATCCTTTTCAACTTATTAAGCAATGCGGTGAAATTTACCGACCGAGGAAAAGTCACCCTGAATGTCAGCACCGTGGTTTACCCGGAGAAAACCGAACTGAGTATGGTGGTGAAAGATACCGGCAAAGGCATACCGAAAGTAGACCTCGAACGCATTTTCAACGATTTCGAACAATCCGAAAGCGCTAATTCGGGCACTCATTTCGGCAGCGGACTGGGACTCAGCATCGTTAAAACCATCTGCGAAAGCATGGGCGGACAGATTCGTGTTGATAGCAAAAAGGGGGTCGGCTCGGTCTTTCGGGTCAACTTACCGCTCAAGACGTTCGAGAAGTCGCTTCCCGACACCAACGACCATCCGTTGAAAAACGTAGTACCACCTATTGAGGGCAACGTTTGGATTGTGGATGATGATACGCTTATTTTAGCGCTGTGCCAAAACATACTCGACAAATATGGGGTAACCTACCGGTGTTTCCACTCGCCCAAATCCGTTTTGGATACGCCATGGGACCCGTCGGTAAAAACCATCTTAATGGACATCCGTATGCCCGAGATGGACGGCATACAACTCAATCGCGCGCTCCGTCAGAAAATCCATTCGAAGGACGTAAAAATCTATGCCTGTACCGCCCAGGTATTGCCCGAAGAACAGGAGCAAATCCTGTCCGAAGGATTCGACGGATTGTTGCTCAAGCCATTCAGAGAGGCCGATTTACTCCATTTGCTCGGTATTGCTCCCCTTTCCAACCCGAACGGGACCAGCCACGCCCAGGTATCGGCGATCCGCCATATGGCGCTGGGTGACGACGAGCAAGTCCGGAACATCATAAACCACTACCTCAGCGATACTGCGGCGGACATTCTCGCCCTGAAAACACATTTCGACAAGGGCGATTTAGCGGATGTGGAACTGCTGTTGCATCGCATAGCGGGGCGAACGGCGCAGATCGGCGGTGATGAAATTGCTTTCCGCCTCCGGAAAATGGAAATCGATGCGCGGAGCGGCGAACTACCCGATGGAACCGAACTGGAAAAAGCCATAGATGCAGTGGAAGTATTCGCACAGCAATTGCAGATACACGCTCCGGCCACGGTTGTGTGAACGTTATTTTTTATCTAAGTTTCATCTATCATAACTTGTTCTTCAGCGACAGATGAGAGATCGATAACTGCGAAGCAATCATGAGCACCGATGAAAGCAGATTGCTGCGAATAAACTTGTTTTATATGCCGCTTTTGTAAACTTGCATATAAAAGCATACTTAGCGTAGCGATCTCATTGATGCCAAAAAAATTAACAAAAATATCAATAGTTTATCTAAGTTTGCTGAAAAAACAATGCCCCATACCCCTCCTCCACCCCAAACGACACCGCCGAAAGCATTCGAGCGCCTGTTAACGGTATTGAACACCCTTCGTACGGAATGTCCGTGGGATCGGAAACAGACCATGGAGACGCTCCGTCACCTCAGCATTGAAGAAATGTATGAACTGGGCGATGCGATATTGGACAATGATATCGGCGAGGTGAAGAAAGAACTTGGCGACCTGATGATGCACTTGGTGTTCTACGCGCGGATTGCGGAGGAACAGGGTGCTTTTGATGTCGTGGATGTACTTAACAGTGTATGCGAAAAACTGATTTCACGCCACCCGCATATCTATGGCGATATTGAGGTCGCTGATGAAGACGACGTCAAACGGAACTGGGAGCAGCTTAAACTCAAAGAAGGCAACAAATCGGTACTGGCCGGTGTGCCGCGCTCATTGCCCGCCCTGGTGAAAGCCTACCGCATACAGGATAAAGTGCGGGGCGTGGGGTTCGACTGGGAAGAAAAACACCAGGTGTGGCAAAAAGTGGAGGAAGAACTGGAGGAGTTCAAGCAAGAATTTGACGTGACCACGAATGAAGCTTTCGATACCGAAAAAGCGGAAGCCGAATTTGGTGACCTCCTGTTTTCACTGGTCAATTATGCGCGATTCATCGGCATCAACCCCGAAAATGCACTCGAACGAACCAACAAGAAGTTCATCAAACGGTTCAATCATTTGGAGGCGCGGGCAAAGGAAACGGGCAAGCAGCTGAAAGAAATGACACTTGCCGAAATGGACATCTTCTGGGAAGAAGCCAAATCACTATAATTCGCCGTGCTGGAATATATTCTCGCCCGCACCTTGTTTTTTCAATAATACAAAATGCGACCGCACGGCCTTGATAGCTGGGTAGCAGGTATAAGGTAAGCTATACTCCTCCGCATACCGTTTGATAATGGGCGTAATATATGGATAATACGTATGGGCCACGTGAGGGAACAAATGGTGAGCCACATGATGGGTAAAGCCGCCAAAGAGGAAATTGGCTAGCGGGCTATCCGCACTGAAGTCTTTGGTTACCATCATCTGATGCTCCGCCCACGTCACATTCATCTTGCCATCGGCAGGCGGCAGTGGAAAGATAGCTGTCTCATCCACATGGGTGGAGATTAATGCGATAACACCCAGCAAACTCCCGAAGACATGCATGCACAACCACCCCAACACCACGATGTACCACGGCTGGCCGAGCACCATAAGGGGGATACCGATGAGGTAGAAAATGTTAAACGCTTTAGCCGCGAATAACCGGTAATACTCTATGCGCGGGATTTTCAGGATACGTTTCACATAATTGTCTTTCGTGCCGAAGAAGTCCTTGAAGTCGCGGATAAACAACCAATTGAGCGTATATAACGGATAGAGCAAAAACATATAAATATGCTGGTACCGGTGCTGGTTCAGGTACTCGCTATCGGGGAAAATCCGTACCAGATCGCTTTGCTTAATATCGGTGTCCCAGTGTTGTATATTCGGATAAGGATGGTGCAACGCGTTGTGCCGCTTGGCCCATAACCAGCTGTTGCTACCAAAAAGTTCCAGCACGTACATAAACCGCTGGTTGTGTTTCCGCTTCTTGAATACCGACCCGTGTGCCGCGTCGTGGAAGGCATTGATGAACAGCATAATCATCGAGAAGCCCAAAAATATATAACAAAGGAATAGTATCGGCGTGGAATTGCCAAACAGCAGAATGCAGGTATAGAGACCCACGTATAGGAAAAGCAGAAAATAAGTTTTCACCACATTACGCCGTTGGATGCGCTTGTCACCAAGCACGTTTTGCTGTACCTCTCGCTGCAGTTTCTTGAAGAAATCATCGGGCCCGGGTTTTCTATATGTTGGTTTCACCAATGTCTCCATGCTTAACTCCTATTAATCGTTAGACCTCGCAAATGTAGCGATAATCGCCTTAAACCGCCATCAAAACCATGGAAATGATTTACCACATTGACATTGCAATGACCGATAGCGACGAGCTTCGCATCCAAATTTACCAATAAATCCGTACTTTCGCACGCATTATGGAAACAGTAGTGAGCGGCATCCGCAGTACCGGAAAATTACACTTAGGAAATTATTATGGGGCAGTGACCAATTTCGTGCAGATGCAACATGAACATCATTGCTATTTTTTTATTGCCGATCTCCACTCGCTGACCACCCACCCCACCCCCGCCGACTTACATACCAACGTGCGCCAAGTGGCGGTGGAATACCTCGCCGCAGGCATTGACCCGGATGTGGCAACCATATACGTCCAATCGGACGTGCCCGAAGTAACGGAGCTATACCTCTACCTCAATATGAACAGCTATTTGGGTGAGCTGGAACGGGCTACGTCATTCAAAGATAAGGTAAGGGCGAATCCAGACAATGTGAATGCCGGCCTCCTCACCTACCCCGTGCTGATGGCGGCCGACATCCTGCTGCATCGCGCCACGAAGGTGCCTGTGGGGAAAGACCAAGAGCAGCACCTGGAAATGACACGTACCTTCGCTAATCGATTTAACAGGCTGTATAAAACCGATTATTTCACCGAGCCGCACGCGTTTTCCTTCGGCAAGCAGCTGGTAAAAATACCGGGGTTGGACGGCAAAGGTAAAATGGGCAAATCCGAAGGTGAGGCAAACGCGGTTTACTTGTCGGATACACCGGAAATGATCCGTAAAAAAGTGATGCGTGCCGTAACCGATGGGGGACCTACCGAGCCTAATCAACAGAAGCCCGACGTGATCCAGAATCTGTTTACGCTGCTCGACGCAGTCTCCACGCCCGATACAGTGAAACATTTCGACGACTTGTACAACACCTGCCAAATTCGCTACGGCGACCTCAAGAAGCAGCTGGCCGAAGATGTGATTGCCGCCACAGCGTCCGTTCGCTCACGTATTGCCGAAATTTCCGATGATAACGACTATATTAGCAAAACGATTCGGCAGGGGAATGAAAAAGCACGCGAAAGTGCACGGAAAACCCTGACGGAAATACGTGAGATTATCGGTTTCAAGAAGTTTTAGACATGCACATAGCCATCGTAGGAAATATCGGCGCGGGTAAGACCACACTCACTAAGCTACTCGCCAACCACCTCAATTGGGCACCCCAATTTGAAGCAGTGGATGACAATCCTTACCTCGAGGACTTTTACAGCGACATGAAGCGTTGGGCATTTAACCTGCAGATTTTTTTCCTTAACAGTCGCTTCCGCCATATCGTAAAACTGCAGCAGCAAGAAATGAACATCATCCAGGATCGTACCATTTATGAAGATGCCTACATCTTTGCGGAGAACCTATATGATATGGGATTGATGAGTGCGCGCGATTTTGAAAATTACAGCAACATCTTCGAAAGTATCGTATCGTATATCAAACCACCCGACCTCCTCATTTACCTCAGGGCTTCCGTGCCTACGTTGGTAGAAAACATCCAAACGCGGGGCCGCGAATACGAAGCGAACATCCGGTTGGATTACCTATCCAAGCTCAATGCAAAATACGAGAAGTGGATCAAAGCCTATAAGGAAGGGAAGCTACTTATCCTCGACAAGGATAAGCTCGATTTTGCGAACAACCCGGAAGACCTGGGGTTCGTACTCCAAAAAATCGAAACGGAATTATTCGGTTTATTTTGATGAAAACATGTTGATGAAAACCTGCGGCCGGGGCACGATGCCACCAGCTCGCAAGTTATTCGTATAAGTGATCAAGCCATTAATGGCTCGTTAGGATATTCCTGAAATTAACAACGCTTTGTTTCACATCTCCAGCATTGTCTTCCCAGTTGTGCTCATATTCGGCAGAGATATTCCCTTTGAACCCCTGGCGCTTTAACTCCGCAATTACAGCTTCCACGTTGCATACACCCGTACCCCAGTGCACGTCGTGTGCGCTAGCAGATTTCTCCGAAAGGTCTTTGAAGTGCAAACTAACCAAATGGCCGTCATACTTTTTAAGGCTCTCCACGGGATCCAATCCAGACCGTACCCAATGGCCGATATCGGCACAGGCGCCCACGTATTTGCTATCCGCCGCGGCAACGGCATCAAGCACCGCCTGCGGGCTCCAGTAATGCGAGGGCTTGGGGTGGTTATGGATACCTACCTTAATCTTATACCGGTTTGCCAGTCGGCCGATCATCTGCATGGCGTCGGCGCTGGGCTCCGTATTGATTACTTTAATACCCATTGCCTTAGCAAATTCGAAAATCTGTGTCCACTCCGCTTCATTGCTGCCATTGACCACGCCAAATGCGCAGAGTTTCACCCCTTCTTTCTTGAGTGCCTTCAAGATAGCCTTACGTTTAGCAGCATCCATTTTGTAGTCCATCACCCCTCCCATACCACCGCCGAGTTGCTGTCCGGGGTAGGCCTCCACCGACTTGAGTCCGGCGCTGAGCGTCTTATCTACGGCCTCAAAAAATGTAAACCGATTGAAGGTATAGGTCTGGGCCGAGAGGTACCATCCCAACTTCTTTTCCGGTTGTTGCTGTGCGCTCACCATGGTTATACCCAAGCTCAGGCCTACCAAGGCCAAGAGAACTACTCGTCTTAACTGCTTACTCATGTTGTTTAGTTAAATTATTTAATGGTAAAATCTAAATACGAAAATCTCCTCACCGATGCGCCTCATAATGGAACGACCGGACCGACTGCCGAAGGAATGTGCGTTGGTCTGCTGATAAAGGTTCCACATGCTGTAATGTATCGATTGCCTCATCCAGTTGAGCGGTTGTGCGTATCCCCAATGCTGCAGTGGCAACAGCCGGGTGCCCCCTCACATAACCCAGCGCCACTTCCAGCGGCGACAACCCCAATTCAGCCGCCACCTTGGCAACGGCTTTCGCCGCACGGCCTACCTCACCATCGGTATATTGCAGGTAGCTGCTCGCCTCTTTACCGATCAGCAACCCCTGGGCAACAGCTCCCCGGCAAATGACACTGATATCATGCTCGTGGAGTAGGTCGAGCGTAGCTTCTTCCGGCCGATGGTCCAACAGACTATACTGCGTCATCACGCTAACGATATTGGAGCGCTCGATATATTCGCGGATTACATTCGGCCGGATGGATGAGATGCCGTACCACCGGATTTTCCCCTGCTCTTTAATTCGTTCAAACGCCTCGATGATCTCATCTATGGGGTCATCAATGGTTCCACCGTGCAATTGATACAAGTCGATATAATCGGTTTTTAACCGTTTCAAACTTTGGTCGACATGCTTTAGAATATAGGCCTTACTCGGGTTCCAATCCCACCCACTACCGTCAGGACGCCACTGGTTACCTACTTTCGTGGCAATAATGACATCCTTCCGGATAGGTTTGAGGGCCTCACCCACGTACAATTCATTAAGGCCTTTGAGATAGAGGTCTGCCGTGTCGAAATAATTGACACCGGCGTCAGCCGCTTTGCGCAGCAGGTCCGCGTAGACCGTTACTTTCTCGCCCAACGACATACAGCCGAAACTTACTGGGCTTACCCGCAAATCCGATTTGCCCAGCCGTTTCATTTCGCTTGGTCCATTTCGACCACCGCAGGTGTAACGACAGCCGGCTGTACCGACACCAGTTCCACGTCAAAAATCAACGGACTATAAGGCGGGATATCCTGCCCGGCACCGCGCTCGCCATAGCCAAGCTCATAGGGCACATACATCCGGTAATGCGCACCCGCAGGCATCAGCTGCAGCCCCTCCTGCCACCCTACAATGACACGTTCCAAAGGGAATGTAGTCAGCTGGCCGCGATCATAAGAGCTATCGAACACATTTCCATTGGTGAGCTGCCCTTTATAATGTACTGTTACTGTATCGCGCAGCGTTGGCCGCGCACCGGTCCCTTCTCGAATAACCTCATATTGGAGCCCCGAGGGTGTGGTTATGACGCCAGCGCGTGTTTTGTTTTTCTCCATAAACACCTGGGCCTCATTACGCTTCCGGATGTCTATTTTCTCCCGGGCAGCCGTAATTGCCTGCATAATCAATTCGCGCTCTTGTACCTCATTCAGCGGACTTTCCTTTCCGGCGAACACATCGCTAATAGCCTGGGCAAGGACTTCGGCGTTTACGGTTTCGATACCGGTGCGCTTCAGGTCGCGCGCCACGGAAGCCCCAAAGGCGTATGCAATGGAATCGGACTGGTTGGTCAGCACGGGTACGCTTCCATTTGTCTCCTGTTGAGCACTTACAAATCCGCAGGTTACCAACAGTGCACTACTTAGTATGCCTACATTTAAAAACTTCATATTGGAATTGCTAATTACTATCAGAATAGCGCACCAAACTTATATAAACTCACACACATATGCAAGTGTCGTTTTCGTTACTTTATGCCTTGCTGGCTGTGGCAGCCACGTTCCTTAGGTTCGGCAGAAACGCCGCTACGACACCAATAAGCGGCAAGAACGAGCAAACGTGATACACATAGTCGATACCCTGGTTATCGGCCAACTTACCCAGCACAGCCGAACCGATGCCCCCCATTCCGAATGCGAAACCGAAAAACAAACCAGATACCATGCCGACATTGCCCGGCAACAGCTCCTGCGCATACACCAAAATGGCCGCAAATGCCGAAGCGATGATGACGCCGATGACAAAAGAAAGGAGAATCGTCCAAAAAAGATTTGCATATGGTAATGCCAGCGTAAACGGCGATGCGCCCAAAATGGACAGCCAAATCACGTATTTACGGCCTATACGGTCGCCCACGGGGCCACCGATCATGGTCCCTGCCGCGACGGCAAACAGGAATATAAACAAGTAAATTTGCGATTGCTGTACCGACACATCGAATTTGTGCATCAAGTAGAATGTGTAATAGCTGGTGAGGCTGGCAAAATAAAAATACTTGGAAAAAATTAAAATCAGCAATACTGCTATGGAACTGATCACGGTTTTACGGGGCAGCGTGCGCCGCACAAGCTCCTTGACTTTATTTTTCCGGAGGATGTAATTGCGGATGGATTTGGGCTTGTACCATTTACCGATGCGGTAAAGGATAATGATCGCTGTAAGTGCCGCGATGGAAAACCAAATAACATGGAATTGCCCAAAAGGGGCGATAAGCATGGCAGCCAACAGTGGACCGATAGCGCTACCCGCATTGCCGCCCACCTGGAAGAGCGATTGGGCGAAGCCCCGCCGACCGCCAGACGCCGCGTACGCCATCCGGGATGCTTCCGGATGGAATACGGATGACCCCGCCCCTACAAAAGCTACGGAAACCAACATCCATTGGTAACTGGGGGCCAGTGCCATCATCACCAATCCGGTGAGACTAAAGCCCATGCCCACGGGTAAGGCATACGGATACGGCTTTGTGTCCGTTATAATACCAACCAAAGGTTGCAAAAGCGAGGAAGACAGCTGAAACACCAGCGTGATCACACCGATTTGCGAAAAACTCAACTGAAAAGAATCCTTCACGATCGGATAAATCGCCGGAATAAGCGACTGTATGGTATCATTGAGCAGGTGGGAAAAACTCAATGCGAACAGAACCGGATAAATAGTGGCAGATACGTGTTTATTGACGGTGGATACCTCGTTGCCCATGTACGCGAAATGATTTTTTCTGCAAAGCTAAACATATTATCGATGCAGCGAATCATCGTTTTGCAAAAAACCGGGGCACGGATTCCCGCGCCCCGGTTGGTGCATCAGATCGATATTTAGGCAGCTACGCCTCCCCCCTTATAATGTCAAACTCAATTTGATTTGAAATACGTTATTCTTGAATTTCTCTTCTCCGGCCTGCACATCACCGCCGCCTTCGCTTGTTTCATATGCATACTTAAAGGATCCCGGGAAGTAGTCTATCGACAGGCCGATTACACTATAGCGCACGGTGGCCCCATAATTTTGTTTAAAGCCGAATTTCCCCAGTTTCCCGAATGCAGCGATACCATCTACTTCCTCACTATCTTCTTCTTCGGGCATGAACGTAAAATAGCGTTCGTCGTCCTCGCTATAGGCGTAATAATCCAAGCCGTTCACAAAATAGGTTGCAGCGAGCTGGGCACGGACATCTAGAACCAATTTATCGATAAAATTGATCGAAATCACGGGTCCGATTTTAGAGGATGCTGAGGCGGCGAAAAAACCCATTTCGTCTACCTCATACCCAGCGGCCCTGTCTCTTTCAATGATGCTACTCCAGTCCAGTTCGTTGTAGGTAAGCGAAAGCTGTGTCCAATCCAGCCCGATCTTCGTATCGAATATCGGCAACAGGCTGTTCTTGTTAAAATAATAGTTACGGCCAAACTCAAACACATAGCCGCGCTTTGCGCCGTAACGCCCGTCCAAGAGGTTCTCAAGCATGGTGGCGTCGCTAGCCAATCCGCCATCGTCAACGGAAAAATTGGACAGATCGTCGTTCAGCTCCTGTCCGAAGTTACTGAACCCGAGCCGCAGATAACCTCTGCTAAGTTTGGATTCATTCCGCGTAATCTGTCCGTAGGACCAAGTAGCGGTAGCCAATAAAACGGTCAATACTAGTAGTTGTTTTTTCATGATTAAATGATAAGGGTTTAAACGTTATTTGATTCAGTAAACTGGAATGGTATGGGTGTGGTAGATGTTCCTTTTTTATTTGGGTCTCGATATGCTATCTATTCTCCTTGCTAAAGCTTTAAGTGATAAAAATCATTACAAACGTAGCCAATGGAAACCCTTCAAAAAATACCCAGTAGTGGGTATTTTAGCTGCCCATTTTGACCATCGTATTCTTGGAGCAGTTATTGCATTAAACTTTTTGGCATCAGTCGATGTCATATAGATAAAAGGACGAGTAAACAAAGTAATTCATCTAAAGAACGAACTAATATGAAAAAGTATTTAACCTTAGTCGTCGGACTAATCATCATTGGCGGCATGTCGTCTTGCACGAAAGAATATTACGATACGGTTCCCAGTCAAACCTTCATTTATGAAATCGGTCAAAACGGCTGGACATGGGAAGATGGCGTGAGCCATCAGGTGTTTCACACCAAAACACTCCCCGAATTGAACGATTACTACCTGCTGGAGGGCGGTGTGAGTGTTGCCATTAGCTTCGACGGTGAAAGTTCCTACGACATCCTCCCCACTACCTTCAATGGTATTGCTTATTCCGTAAACTATACCGTCGGCGCCATCACCATCTTCGCTGAAGATCCGTTGGCAGAGGCAGGCATAGAAATTCCGCTACCAGACCCAGCCGTCGTGAAGGTGATACTTTCCGAATCCGATTTTATAAGAGAGTTTTAGGCTTGGTCATATATTAACATTCACTCATAAAAAAAGCGGCATTTAGCCGCTTTTTTTATGAGTGAATCCGTATCATCTACTCTGCTCCCATTCCTTCGATTACGGCCTGGCTTACACCCGTAAACGAAAATCCGCCATCGTGAAACAGGTTCTGCATGGTCACCATCTTGGTGAGGTCGGAGAATAAGGTAACGGTATAGTCTGCACATTGGTCGGCTGTTGCATTGCCCAACGGCGACATCTTATCGGCATACGAAATGAAATCACCAAAGCCCTTTACGCCCGAGCCCGCCGTGGTCTGCGTGGGCGACTGGCTGATGGTATTCACCCGCACATGCTTCTTCACACCGTATTGATACCCGAAATTACGGGTAATGCTTTCCAACAGCGCCTTGGCATCAGCCATGTCGTTATAATCGGGGAATACGCGCTGCGCGGCGATATACGTCAGCGCAACCACAGAGCCCCAATCATTGATGGCATCTTTCTTCATGGCAGTAGCCAGCACACGGTGCAGGCTGATGGCCGAAATATCAAATGCCTTATGCATGAAATCGTAATTGTTTTCGGCATAAGGGATTCCCTTGCGCACGTTGATACTCATACCAACTGAATGTAGGATGAAGTCTACCTTACCACCGAAATGGGCTACGGCTTGGTCAAACAGGTTCTCGATATCCTCGGTACTGGTTACGTCGGCAGGAATAACAGGTGCATTATTGCACTCCTCCGCCAATTGCTTGATGGTACCCATACGTAACGCCACCGGCGCATTGGTAAGCACAATGTCGGCACCTTCCTGCACGCACCGTTGTGCCGTTTTCCAAGCGATCGACTTATCATCCAAAGCACCGAAAATAATTCCTTTCTTTCCTTTCAATAGGTTATGCGACATAGTTCGTTGTTTTTTTGTCAATAAAATACAGGGGGTAAAAGTAATGCTTTTTTTTATCTTCCCAACAGCTCGGCAGCATGTTGCATAGCGGCCTCACCCGGGTTGGCACCACTTAGCATCTGCGCCAGCTCCAATATCCGCTCCTCTGGCTGTAACTGTACGATTTGTGTCGCTGTCTTTTCGGCCGACTCGGCCTTGTAGACTTTGAAATGGGCATTCCCTTTCGCTGCGATCTGCGGCAAGTGTGTAATGGCAATCACTTGCATACGTGTAGCCAAACGCTCCATAATATCGGCTACCTTCAGCGCCACTTCGCCGGATATACCCGTATCGATTTCGTCAAAGATGATGGTGGGCAACGACGACGTTTTGGCAACCAGCGATTTGATGGCGAGCATCAACCGCGATAACTCACCACCCGAAGCAACCTTACCGATAGGTTGCGGCTCCTGGCCGCGATTGGCTGTAAACCGAAAATCCACCCGGTCTTGCCCCGAGTCCCTGATTTCTCCTTCCTTCGACTGGGAGATTTCGATATGCAATCGGCTATGTGGCATACCCACCTCATTCAAAACCCGACCTATTTCTTCTTCCACCAACGAAACAACGGATCGCCGACTTTGGCTCAATGCCTTTGCCAGTTCCAGTAGTTCGGCCTGCAACTGCTTCACCTCAGCTTCCAATCGCTCAATAGCAGCTTCACCGGCCGATACGCCAGCCAATTTCTCCGCCAACTCCCCGTGCAGGGCAATCAGGGCATCCGGGGCTTCCACCCGATGTTTCTGCTGCAGCGCATAAAGTTGGCTAAGCCGCTCATTTACCATCACCAACCGTTCTTCGTCCAACGAGACACCCTGCTCGATATGGCCCACCTCATCGGCCAGGTCTTTGAGCTCAATGAAACTACTGTGCAGTCGCGCGGTCTGCGGCGAAAGCACAGGCATGTGCTGCTCGGCTTGTTGCAGTTGCTGGAGGGCTGTTTTAAGAAGCGCTACGACATTGACCTCCCCTTCCTGCAAAGCATCGGCCACACCGAGGAGGCCCCGTTTAATTTCTTCGGCGTGCTCCAGCTGCTGTTGTTCCGTTTCCAACTGAACGGCCTCACCGGCCACCAGTTTGGCTTCATCCAGCTCGTCATACAGAAACTGATGGTAGTCGGCCTCTGCATTTGCCCTAGCCGCTTCGTCTTTCAAGCCGGTGAGTCGGGCTGCTGCCGACCGGTGTGCCCGGTATACCGTGGCATACTGCTCGCGTAATGGCTGGTTTTGGGCTACACTATCCAAAATGATCAACTGAAATGATTCCGCGTTGAGCTGCAATGTGGCGTGCTGGGAGTGGATATCGATGAGCTTCTCGGTCAGTGCCTTCAATACCTGTAAGGTCACCGGCGTATCATTCACAAACGCCCGCGATTTGCCGTCTACGCTAACTTCCCTGCGTATAATCGTTTCCTGCTCATAATCCAAATCCTGCTCGGTAAAAAAATCAGTCAATTGATAACCGGAGATATCGAAATACCCTTCGATGATGCATTTTTTCTGCTGGCTAAAAAAATAACGGCTTTCCACACGTTGCCCCAGGATTAACGACAGCCCTCCCATGATGATGGATTTGCCGGCCCCGGTTTCACCGGTCAGGATGTTCAAGCCCTTATCGAAATGGATATCGAGCGAATCAATTAGCGCGTAGTTTCGGATGGATAGGCGACTCAGCATATAAGCTCATTAACGACTGTTACGTAACGTTTCATATTTATTGACATTGGCCGGGTCCACTTCGGCCAAGATGTTGTATGCCTGCACGCGTTCCTGCGGCCCCATCCCACTGAGTACACCAACCAGTTCATCTGACTTTGCCGTAAAAAACACCTGATTGAACACCGCCCCCTGGGCTAGCCGATCGACATCTTTTAATAGCGGCAGTAGGTCCAGAATGGTTTTGCGAGCTTGCTGTACATTGTCCGACATCGTATCAAGCCCATTGAGGTGAAAACTGTATAAGAAATCACGTAGCGGCTGATACCTGCGGTCAAGCAAATTATTGACCAACCAAAAACGATTATTCATCCCGTCCATGGAGCGCCAACCCGTGAAACCCGTATTCTGTGCGTTATTCACAATGTTTTGGGCAGCGGTATAAAAGGGTGTGCCACCTTGCTGCTCAAATGTATCGGCATCCAGCCCCACGATGATATAGGCATAGTAGGCCAGCAATGATGTCAGGTTGTTCATATACTGCTGATCGGAATAGTCCATCAATTGCCCCTCGGTATAGCTAAAGTTGAAGTTATCGTCGGAAATACTGAGCACCGGACTATTGTACGATGTATTAAAAACCGGACGGGTTGAAATGATTTGGGCCTGCGCCGTGAAATTCGAAGATCCATCCCACGAGGTGATGGTAATGACAAAGCTGCAGTCGATACGCTCTTGCGCCTGCACCCGGTTGGCACTCCATGTACGGTTGTTTAGAAAATCGGAAATTGCCTTCTCCAGCACTTCCAACGCCCGCTTGTTAGTATTCTGCACTTGGGGCGATAAGATTTGTACACGCGCGCTTAAGTCTTGCGCTAGCGCGATGTTGACGGAGCACAGGAAAAAGAGAATAACAACCAACGGCTTTACCAGCAAACGCATCGCTTCAATCATGCCCAAAACTAGATAAAGTTGCTTTGATATGCAAACGGTTTGGTTTTTGCTTCTTCTCATTTCAAAAGTTTTGAGCATCTTCGCTAAACCTTTGGCAGGTATGGATGTTTACCGTACAAGGGACAGCTAAAATTTACATATACACTTTGAATAGGTTTGGCAGAATAGCAGTAAAGACACTCTTGTGGATTATCGGGAGCATCGTCGGATTGGTTTTGCTCGTGTTCGTATTGATACGTATCCCCGCTGTGCAGCAATATGTGGTTCAGAAAGTCACATCATACATTGAAAACAAAATCAATACCCCCGTTCGCATTGGCCGGGTAAGTCTTGACTTGCCGAAGATGCTGGTACTTGAGGGGATTTATTTCGAAGACCAATCGCGCGACACCCTCCTTGCGGGCGAAAAACTCCGGGTAGACATCAGCATGCTGAAATTGCTAAACAATACCGTCGAAATAAGCCGGATTGACCTCCAGGGCATTACGGCCAACATAAACCGGACACTGCCCGACAGCGCGTTCAACTTCGATTACATCATCCGCGCATTCGTGGGCGAACAGGAGGAAACAACACCGCCCGACAGCAGTGCGCCGATGACGTTCAACATCGACAAGGTAAACCTCGAGCGCATCCGTTTCCGCTACCGCGACGATGTCATCGGTATGGCCGCAGCAATCAACTTGGGGGAGCTCAATACACGGATCGGGACGTTTGATCTCGAAGGCAACATGCGTTTTGGCATTCCCCAGATTACCATCGACGGCCTACAGGGTTCCGTACGCCAATGGGCGGTTGCCGAGGCTGGCGAAACACCCGATGCCGGGGACTTCGGCGTGGTGGATACGGCCGAAACGTCACTGCTGCCCGACCTGGAATTTGGAACCATCAACCTCACAGCAATCGACTTCGCCTATGCCGATGAGGCTGGCGCCATGGACACCCGGTTCAAGATAAACAAGTTACTTGCCCGGTTGAACACACTGGATCTCAACAACGAGTGGGTAGACATCCGCGAGATCGACCTCGATGGGTCGGAATCCCACGTCTTTTTCGGACAAACGGAAGCACCTGCAAGCACCACGGCAGATACCGTGGCAGCCGAACCGGTCAACTGGCGGGTGCGGGCAGCAACCGTACGCATTGCCCATACGGACTTCGCTTTCCGCGATGCGAATCAGCCGCGCATCGAAAAAGGGTTCGATTACGGTAACATCGGCATCACGGGCCTGGCAGGTGAGTTGACCGACCTCTATTATTCGCCGGATACCATCAGCGGCCGTTTGGACGACCTGGAGGCGAATGACCATAGTGGTTTTGCTTTGAACCGCTTACAGGCGGAATTCAGCTATACGGGCCAAGGGGCCGAATTGAGCGACCTATATGCGGAGACACCGCATACACTCATCCGCGACTACATCAAGGTATCTTACCCCGATTTGGAAACCGCGATGGAGCAATTGGGCACCATCCAGTTGGCGGCCGACATCAAAGAAAGCCATCTCGGTATGGAAGATGTACGGTATTTTGTGCCCGACTTGGACACCATGGAGGTCATGCAGCCCCTTTGGGGCCATACGTTTTTCATCAACAGCGAAATCAATGGCCGATTAAGTGATCTGCGAATCCCCCGCCTCGAGCTACAGGCGCTTGACAAAACCCGTGTGGTAGCCGATGCGCATATCCGCGGACTGCCAGACATGGACAAGCTGGATGTCGACCTCAACCTGCAAGAGCTGGTTACCGGAAAGGCGGATCTCGACCGGTTGGTTGCCGCGAGCCTGCTGCCCGACAGCATCAACTTCCCAGCAGACATCAGACTGGCAGGTACATTCAATGGCGGGCTTAACGGGTTTCTGACGGATATGCAATTACAGACCAGCATGGGAAGCGCCGCATTAGCGGCCGACTACCAAGTGAACGGCCGCGATACCGTATACGACGCCCAGGTAAGCATCAGTGATATCGATATCGGACAGTTACTGAAGATGGACTCCGTGTTAGGTAAGGTGTCGTTCGCCGCACATGCCAAAGGGACCGGCCTCGACCCCGCCACCGCTGTGGCCGACATCCAGGGCGAGTTAATCAGCCTTGAAGCTATGGGCTATGAATATGCCGCCATCGGAATCGATATCGCCGCAAACAACGGTGATATTACGGCAGTAGCAGCAAGCGATGACCCCAACATCGACTTCGACCTCGATGCCCGTGCCGATATGCGGGGCCAATACCCCAAGGTCAATGTAGACCTGATGGTAGATAGCGTAAACCTGAAAAACCTTGGGCTACTGGCCGACGAATTCCGTTACCACGGCCGGTTGGTGGCTGATCTGGAAACAGCCGATATAGACCACCTGAACGGCACCGTAGATATTGTCAACTCTTCCATCGCCTACAACGAAGAGCGCTACATGTTGGATACGGTGAGGCTGCGTGCCGTGGCGCAAGATAGCTCCACCATGATGCAACTGCAATCGGAATTTCTGAATGCCCACATGATCGGCAATTACAAGCTCAGTGAACTCAGCGCCTCCATGCAAGACATCATGGCCATGTATTACCAACCGGATTCCATAGCACCGGTGTTCGACTATTCACCGCAGCAGTTCGACTTCAGTGCACAATTCACCAGGTCTCGCTTCATCCAAGGTCTGGTTCCCGATCTTACCGAAATGGAAGATATTACACTCGATGGGTCGTTCAACAGCGAAGATAAGCTATTACTTGCCAAAGCCGTTGCCCCGCACGTGGTCTACGCCGGCACCATCGTCGAAAACGTCGGCTTTGACCTCAATACATTCGATAGCACAATGTACTATTCGGTGCTCATCAACCGTATCGGCATGGGTAATATCGAACTGGTCAACACGCTGCTCAGTGGCACGGTACAACAGAACAAATTGGACTTCGGACTATGGGTTAAAGACCAGGATGATAAAGAACGTTATCACCTCGGCATGGGTCTTCAGGTGGATGCTGGCAACTTCCTGTTCAGCCTGTTAGACGATGGCCTGATGCTCAATTACGACCAGTGGGAAGTTCACCCCGAGAATTCCATTTCCTTTGGCAAAGACGGGTTGCGCACCCACCAGTTTGTGCTGAGCAATGACGGGCAGGAGATGGCCATTACCTCACAAGACTCGGCCCTAAATGCCCCCATCGATCTGGTTTTTAAAAATTTCCGGATAGAAACCTTCAGCGAGATACTGGAAAGTGAATTGTTTGATATGGGTGGTGGCATTAACGGCACAGCTACGGTTTCCCGACTCGAATCATCGCCAGTATTCGTTTCAGATATCACCGTCGACCGTTTTTACTTCGGCAATGACACCGTGGGCGACATCAACATCAAAGTCAACAATGAACGTGAGAACATATTTGCTGCCGATGTCAGCATTACCGGCAACGGCAACGACGTCAAACTCACAGGCGACTTCATCAGTCCACCGGGACAGACCGCTCAATTGGATTTCCAACTCAACGTTACACCACTCACCATGAATACCCTCGAAGCGTTCAGTTTGGGATACCTTCGCAATACCTCCGGCAACATCAACGGCGACCTTCGCATCACGGGCACGCCCGACCAGCCGCGCATCAATGGCGCACTCGACTTCGATGAAGCGAGCTTGAATGTGGCCATGCTCAACGCGACCTTCAATATCGATGGCCAGCGAATTGCCTTCAACGACAATGGTTTGCGCTTCAACCGCTTCCAACTGAAAGACAGCAAGGGGAACACCGCCATATTGAATGGTACCGTAAACACGCAAACCTACACAGACTATGCATTCGGCTTAACCCTCACCGCCGATGATTTCCAGGTACTGAATTCATCCCAACAGGATAATGACATGTACTTCGGGCAACTTTACGTATCAAGCAACATCCGCATCCAGGGCGATATGGACAACCCAACCGTCAACGGCACATTGCAGGTAAACGACAATACAGATGTTACCTTCGTCATGCCAAACGACGACCCCGGCATGGTCGATCGCCAAGGGATCGTTCGGTTTGTCGACCGCAGCGACACGTCAAGCGCCAACGTATTTGCCCGCGTCGACTCCCTTACCCAAACCGAATTGAGCGGACTGAACTTGTCGGTGAATATCGTTACCGACAAAGACGCCAAATTCACCGTCGTTATCGACCCGGGGAGCCAGGATGCACTGGCCATACAAGGCGAGGCCGAGCTAAACGCGGGAATCGACCCCAGTGGCGAGATCACGCTGAATGGCAACTATACCGTAGAAACAGGCAATTACTCGTTCTCGTTCGGCCCGGTGAAACGGCTATTCGAGTTCAAGCAAGGCAGTACGATTACCTGGGCGGGCGATCCCCTGGATGCTCGCATGGATATTACTGCCGTATATAATATCAAGGCACCCACGTTGGAGTTGGTACAAACCCAAATCGGGTCCGAACAGCCAAACCTCTATAAACAACGGGTCCCCTTTAATGTAAACCTGCACATCACCGAGCAGCTCTTCCAGCCGCAGCTGAGTTTCGACATCGACCTCGACGAAGACAACGCCATGGTTTCGCAAGACGTTGCCGGTAAGGTCAACACCGGCCTGGCCCAGCTACGGGAAAACGAATCGGAGATGAACAAGCAGGTGTTCTCGCTGATCGTATTGGGCCGCTTTATGGCAGCCAATCCGTTTGAAAGCCTTTCCGGCGGTGGCGGCGCGGAAGCCATCGCCCGAAATACCGTCAGTTCGTTCCTCAGCGGGCAGCTCAACCGCTTGGCTGGCAACCTCATCCAGGGGCTCGAATTTGACTTCGACCTGCAATCGCAGGAGGATTATAGCATGGGAACGGGACAAAACCGTACGGACCTGAATGTGGGTGTTTCGAAAATGCTATTCAACGACCGGTTAAAGGTGACTGTGGGCTCTAACTTCGAGCTGGAAGGCAACGCCCGGCCGGGCGAACAGACCACCAACATTGCCGGCGACATCGCGGTAGACTACCAACTCACCGAAGATGGCCGCTACTTGGTTAGGGCATACCGCAAAAACCAGTACCAGATAACACTACAGGGCCAGTTTGTCGAAACGGGACTCGGCTTCATCGTCAACCTCAACTACAACGAGTTCAAGGAAATCTTCAACCGCCAAAACCAACGGGCAAACGAATTCAATACGGATAGCAGGCGGTTCCGCCGGCGGTGGGATGTGGAACGGATGGAAACGGACACGGTCTACCGCGATAGCGTACGGAAAGCAATCGTTGATAGCCTGCAGCGCGAGGACCCGGAGTTTTTAGAACGGATGCGGGAACGGCGGCGGGAACGGGAAGACACGCCACCCACCGAGCCGGACAGCACCACGCCGAAGCAAACCGCGATACGGATCAATGAACAGGAAGAAAACTATGCAGCAAATGAAAGGGGGCCGGATGGACAATAGACGCACATGGATGATCTGTATATCGGCCCTGATCGGATGCATGACGAGCTGCAGCAACCTCAAATACCTCCCCGAAGATGAACACCTCTATGTAAAGGGCGAGGTGGAAATCGAAACCGACACGATACCCGAGCGGTACATCGAGCCGTTGAGCGATAACCTGGAGGAGTTATTACGGCCAAAACCCAACACTACGATTCTGGGTATGCGCCCCCAGTTGTACCTATACAACATCGCTGGCGAACCGAAAACGGACCGTGGGTTTCGCAACTGGCTGAAAAACAAAGTGGGGCAACCGCCGGTGCTCCTCAGCGACGTGAATCGCGAGTATAACGAAAACCTGCTGCGGAACCGGCTGGAGAACCTGGGCTTTTTCCAAGCAGAAGTAGCTTCGGATACGACCATCAAAAACCGAAAAGCCACGGTTACCTATACCGCCAGCCCGCACATCATCTATCGGATCGATTCGGTAACCTTTGATGTAGATAGCAGCGAGGTAGGGAAGGCGATTATGGCTACGAAATCCGAATCCCTCCTGCAAGCGGGCAGGCCTTACAACCTGGACAACATCATTTCCGAACGGGAGCGTATCGACAACGAACTGAAAAACAAGGGATATTATTACTTCAATCCAGATCATTTAATTATCGAAGTGGATAGCATGGGGGGCGACCACCACGTTGATCTGTACGTGATGCTTAAAGACGAAACCCCCGAAAAAGCGAAACGCGATTACTACATCAACGATATTTACATTTACCCCAACTACACCCTCAACGAACGTGGTTACCGACGCGCAAACAAACGAAATGCGGAGCTGTATAAAAACAGCTATTATTTTATCGATCCGGAAGCGACGTTTCGGAAATTCTCGATAGCCCGCGCCATGTTTTTCAAGCCCGGCGACCAGTATACCCGCCGCGACCACAACAGCACCATCAGCCAGCTTGTGGGTATGGGGGCGTTCCGTTTTGTACGCAACGAATTTGTTGATGTGGAGGGCGAGCCCGACAAGCTGGATGTGTATTACTACCTGACCCCGATGCCCAAAAAGGGACTGCGGTTGGAGCTGCTTGGTAAAACTGCGGCCGTATATGACGGTTCGGAAGTCAACGTCAACTGGCAGCACCGCAACGCATTCAGAAGTGCTGAGCTACTTACGTTCACGGTATATGGCGGCTTCGAAACGCAGACCGGTGGCAACGTCAACCTCAATTCGAGCTTCTACCGATACGGAATAGAGGCCAGCCTCTCCTTCCCGCGGATGATTGCGCCATTCAACTGGCAGCCTACGCGACGGTTCGTGCCGCATACCGTTTTCCGCACAGGCTATGAATACCTGAACAGGCGGACTGCGTACAGCTTAAACTCCATGCGGTTTTCCTTTGGGTACTTGTGGAAGGAGAACATTGAGAAAGAGCACGACTTCAAGGTGCTTGAAGTGGGTTACGTGCAGCCGCGCAATGTCACCGAATCGTACCAAGCCATGTTGGATACCATCCCCCCGCTTCGCCACGCTATCGAACCGCAATTTACATTCGGCCCGATTTATTATTTTACATATACCAACTCCATGAAAACCGACCCCAAACATGGGGTATACTTCAGGGGTGGGTTGGATCTATCGGCCAACCTGTACGGCATCATCAGGGGTGCCAACGTAGATAAAGGCCGCCAATATCAGATCTTTAACGCCAACTTCTCGCAGTACATCAGAATCGAAGCCGATGTAAGGCATTATTTGCGACTGGGCCCCGACGCCAAGCTCGCATCGCGTGCCATGGCGGGCTTCGGGTACTCTTACGGCAACACCCGCATGCTACCGTATGTAAAGCAGTTCTTTTCCGGCGGCCCCAACGGGCTACGGGCATTCCGGGCACGGACCGTAGGGCCGGGTTCGTATACGCCCGAGTTTTATGGAGAAAACAATTTTTTTGCCGACCAGACAGGCGATATAAAAATAGAGCTCAACACCGAGTACCGGGCCAAGCTGGCCAGTATCGTACATTGGGCAGCATTTATTGATGCGGGGAACATCTGGCTCCAACATACCGACCCCGAAAAGCCGGGCGCAGCATTCGGTAAGAATTTCGTCAATGAAATGGCGGTGGGTGCCGGGCTGGGCTTACGGTTCGACTTCACGTTCCTCATTCTCCGTACCGATCTCGCCATTCCCTTGCGTATCCCCTACCGCCCCAAAGGAGAACGGTGGGTGATGGATGAAATTAATTTCCGTAGCCCCGATTGGCGACGGCGGAACCTGGTGTTTAACCTCGCTATCGGTTATCCGTTTTAATATGAACAACAACCCTTCGTTTGGCGACCAAGTCATCGCATTCAACAAACAGCTCGAATATACGGGGCAACTGCCCAATGGTTTCGCGGTGATAAACCCATTTATTGAAAATCCCGAGACGATTCCCACGATGGAACGTTTTTACCAAAAATTCTACAACGACAATAAACAGCGGAAATTCATCATTGGCATCAATCCAAGTCGCCACGGTGCGGGGATAACCGGCGTTCCTTTCACCGATACCAAGCGGCTCAAGGCTGTTTGCGGCATCGAAATGAAAACCGCCTATTCCCATGAGCCCTCGTCCGTGTATGTGTATGACGTCATTGAGCAATACGGCGGGGCACGTGCTTTTTACAATGACTTCTACATCAATTCGCCCTTCCCCTTGGCCATTACCCGACACAATGAGCACAACCGGTGGATCAACGCGAATTACTACGATGACAGATCGCTGTTCGAAGCACTGAAACCATTCATGGTAACCACACTGAAAAACCACCTGGCACTACCCATCGATACATCAAAGGTATATGTCTTGGGGAAGAAGAATGCAACTTTCCTGGCGAAAATCAACGCGGAAGAGCATCTCTTCGGTGAGTTGGTCGTGCTGGAGCACCCCCGATTCATCCAGCAATACAAATCGCGCGAGAAAGCAGATTACCTCCTCAAGTACCTCAACCTATTAACCGATTTATAAAATATTCCCTATATTCGCTACCGTTCGATGAAAACGAATAGAAACCCGTTAATATAAAATTTTATGAAGATAACTGTTGTCGGTGCCGGAGCAGTGGGCGCCACCACCGCAGACAATATTGTCCGCAGGGAACTTGCAGAAGAAGTGGTATTATTAGATATCAAAGAAGGACTATCGGAAGGGAAAACCCAGGATATGGCTCAGACAGCCGCGCTGTTGGGGTTTGACACGACGATTACCGGTGTGACCAATGACTACAGCAAAACTGCCGGATCTGCCGTAGCCGTCATCACTTCCGGTCTCCCGCGCAAGCCGGGCATGACCCGCGAAGAGCTGATCGGCACCAATGCCAACATTGTACGCGAAGTGGCGGAAAACCTACTGAAATACTCCCCTGATATCATCTTGGTGGTGGTTTCCAATCCCATGGATACGATGACCTACTTGGCACTCAAAGCCACCGGCCTCCCCAAACACCGTATCATCGGCATGGGCGGCACGCTGGATTCCGCACGGTTCCGTTATCAATTGAGCCTGCGCTTAGGTGCTTCGCCGGCCGACCTCAACGCGATTGTTATCGGTGGTCACGGCGACACCACGATGATCCCATTGATTAACCACGCGACATGGAACAGCTTGCCGGTAACCCAATTTTTATCGAAAGAGGAGCAGGATCAGATCGTCTCCAGCACGATGGTGGGCGGCGCTACGTTGACCAAGCTCATCGGTACGTCGGCTTGGTATGCACCCGGGGCAGCAACCGCAGCAGTTGTGGAGAGTATTGTCCGCGATCAGAAGAAACTTTTTACCGCTTCCGTTCACCTCGAAGGCGAGTACGGACAGAGCGACATCAACATGGGTGTGCCGGTGATACTTGGAAAAGGTGGCTGGGAACGCATCCTCGACCTTCCATTGGACGATACAGAAAAGGCGGCCTTTGCCAAAAGTGCCGAAGCGGTACGCAACATGAATAATGTATTAAAAGAAATCGGGGCGCTTTAGCCGATGGTAACCATCCCATTAACTTTACTGAATCTACAGGACGATGGCTTCCATCTTTTATTGGAAGTCATTGTTTTTGGACACCCTTTCAAAGCAGTCTTAGATACCGGAGCGTCGAAAACCGTGTTTGACAAAACGACTGTAGAAGGCCATCTTCATAAAGACATGGTGTTGAAACACACGGATATGGTTTCTACCGGATTGGGAACGACATCCATGCAGAGTTTTATTCTCAACGTTCCCGACCTCCAGATCGGCGACTTCCACCTGAAGCATCATGAAGTGGCCGTGCTAGACCTCTCCACGATCAACTTTGCGTACGAGCAATTAGCCGTCGACCCCGTGATAGGTGTTATCGGCGGCGATATCCTTACCCGTTATGGAGGCGTTATCGATTACCGTAAAAACACATTGAAGCTGAGGCAACGGGCGGTTTACCGTGCCACCCGTTCGAAGTAAAACACCCCTTTTTTATTGGCAATCACGATATCCAGCAGGCCATCGCCGTTGACATCTTCAACAACGTTGTTCAACCCCACACCCGAATCTTCATCGATGATATGCATCACCCATGCCGGCTGGTCACCGGGCACAAACTCCAGCCAGAAAATGGTTGGCGGAAAGGATTCGCCGGGGTCATGGCCTTGATGGGCGAAATAACGCATGCCGCTCACCAAGTCCAAATCGCCATCCCCATCGAGGTCTACCAATGACAAGGCGTGGGTTTGCGAATAGTCGCTATTGATTTCACGAAGTTTCCAGGTCGTCTTTCCTGCCGGGTCGCGCCCCTGTTCGTACCACCACATGCCATACCGATGGGCAGACGAACTAACCACATCGGCATAGCCGTCGCCGTTCACATCCATCACATACATCTGTGCACAATCCAACCCAAGTGCAGCCGGATGGAATACCCAGTCAGGCTGCGTAGGATCTGCCGGCGCTTCCCACCAGCCCTGTTTGATGACCACATCGCCCCTGCCATCACCATTGATATCGCCGAAACCCAGCCCATGCGAAAATTGGGCCGTACCCGGCATCTCTTTTCCACTAATGGCATGGCGTGTCCATGTGGTATCGCCTTTCTCGCTGGGGCAACGGAACCATACCATTTCTCCTGTCGTGGGATCACCACATAGGATATCCTCGCGGCCATCGCCATCGATATCGACAAATGCCGGGGATTCGTTACTAGCGGTCGCAGTAATCACGTGTTGCTCCCAATAGCCGCCCTGTGTACCGGGGTTCCGATACCACCACACTTCCGTGCCCGGGAAATCTACCCGGATGTAATCCGTCCAGCCATCCTGGTCCACATCGATGGTGAAATTCAGCATCGAGTTGCTGTACCCCGTCGTCCCGTCAAAAACCTTTTCTTCCACGTAAATGTCGTGCGTATTTTTCCAGTCGGGGCCTTCAAACCACTGCGCACCAGCAATGACATCGGTGTGGCCATCCTTATTGACATCGGCCACTGCCACCCCTTCAGAAATGAACGCAGTGGTGAGTGTGTGCTTGTTGAAGTTAACGGGCGTTCCTTGTCCCTTTTCATCCGTCCCATCAGCACAAGCCCCCACTCCCGTCAATGTAAGACCAAACGCCAGGAAAGAAAATCCAATTCGGTTCATCATCTTCCAATTATTTTTTACCATCCGCTATACGCCGGGAAACGAAGTCCGCCAACCCGGGCAATTTAGCATTTTTTGCCAATTCGGTCGCCCGGCCAGCATCGATGGCCACCAAGGGTTCCAATGCGTACCATACCATCAACGGCATGTTTTGATCGGCAACATCTTCTTCGTGCATCGTGAGGCTCTTGACGATATCCCACCGCTGTTCGGGTGCCATGCGCTGGAGCGCCGAAGCGAGGTAAAGCCGTACCAAAGCGGATGTGTCGCGCTTGGCGAGCGTCTCAAAGCGGCGGCGCGCATCGTCAGATACGTTCTTACCTTCTGCAATCAGTTGGATCGCCCAGCTTCGTACATACTCATCGGCATGGTCGAGTAATTCCAGTGCCTGCTGGTCGGTAATTCCATTGGTTGCGTGCAGCGCCCACAATGCGCGCAGCTTACGGGTTACATCGGGATTTTCGTTGAAAATCTTCCACAAACCTTCGTGCACTTCACTGTTACCGCCTCGTTCCTGCAGCAGGCGACGGCTATGTACCACGTAAAATTCATTCTCGTTCAGCTGGTTTGCCACCAACTCCATATCCGTCTGCTTCGATAAATCCACCGTCACCCACTTATCCTTTTCGTGGGTGATCTTGAATATTCGACCGAGGGTTTTGTCGTGCACATCCGGGTTCGGGCTATGGCACTGATTTTTGTCGTACCAATCGTGTACAAATACCGACCCGCTGGGCGTAATCCGGAAATTAATCCACTGCGACCAAAAATCATTGGTATTAATGAAATCTTTGCCGTGGCTGGCTATATATCCCGATCCGGCACGCTTGGTAATATCCATGTTCATCCGGAAGCCGTTGATGTTGTTCATGAAGATTGCGTTCCTGTCGAGACCCCAGTGCTTGTTGCCCAGATAGAACATTGCACCAGCATGGGCGTGCCCGCCACCGGCGGCCGCCGACCGGAAGTTCCCGGCATGTGGTCCTTGATCGCCCAACCAGTGTACGTGATCGGCGATGGTCTTTATATCATCGTACGTATAGGGATTGAAATGCTCGCCACCTTGCCGGTGGTACCGTGCCCCTTGGATCATATGGAACAGATGGGGAATAACACATACTGTGGCAAACGCATGGCCGTAGTCGTTGAAATCGAGCCCCCAGGGGTTGCTCGTTCCGTGTGCGAACACCTCAAACTCATGGCGCGTAGGGTGGTAACGCCATACCCCCGCATTAATGGGCGTCCGCTCATCGTCGGAAACGCCAGGCTTCCCTACGTTGGAATGTGTAAACACACCATGATTACCATAAAGCCAGCCGTCGGGCCCCCATTTGAAGGTATTGAGCGTTTCGTGTGTGTCCTCGTAGCCCCACCCATCGAGTAAAACCTGGGGTTCACCGGCCGGCGTGTCTGTCGCTGCATCTATCGGGATATATAGCAGGTACGGTGCGGCACCTACCCACACACCGCCAAACCCGATTTCGATGCCACTGACCATGTTGAGCCCTTCGATGAATACCTTACGGCTATCAAGTGTCCCATCACCGTCGGTATCTTCAAAAATCAGGATACGGTCTCGCCCTTCCCCTTCGGGTGCACGGACGGGATACGTATGTGCTTCTACCACCCATAATCGCCCACGGTCATCTTGCGTAAAGGCTATCGGACGTACAATATCGGGTTCGGCCGCCGCCAATGTTACCGTGAATCCATCGGGTGCCTCCATCACCTTCGCTGCCTCTTCGCCCGAAAGGCCCGCGTTGGGAACGAAATCACGCGGCGGGAGGATAACCACATCATTTGGTCGCAACTCATTCACGTAGGTGGGCCGTTCTTCATGGAACCGGAAATCATCAAACGAAAGGTGTGCCCAATGGTTATCGCCGATATAGGCGATTTCGGGCACCGTCCCGGTCTCCTCATCGACCAGACGGATATAGATTTCACGGCCTTGCTGCGCCCCGAGGTCAACCACTACCGGGCGGAAGGCCACATGCGCGGGGTCGCTCGCTTTATCTTCATTGATATGACCTGATATGGTGAAAAAGGCCGAATCGGTAGTAGCATCCACCAGCTCCACGCGGAGGCCGGCAAGCGCACCCCCCGTTACTTTAAACGAGGCCCAGGGGTGGGTAACTTCAAACGGTGTGGAAGTAAGGGTACCTGTAGCTTGGTAATTCAACGTGCCACCACTACTCACATAATAGTCGCCCGATTGCTTCAACACCACGCTATCCGGGTACCACGGTGCCGGGTCAAACGTTACCGCCCGCGGACCGAATGCATCACCGCTGCTCGTCCAGTCGGCCAAGCTACCGCGTTCGAAGCCAAAGTTAAGCGGGCGCCCGTCTTTGCGGGGCGATACGCCCCAGTTGTCGCTAACTGGCGTTTCGAAATGCTCGACGATTTTAAAGTGGCCGCGCATCACCTGTTCGTGGCCCGGAAGTGTGCAGTAATACTCGTCGTCAAATTCCGCAATGAAGACGATGCTCGTCGTATCGCCCTCCTCCAACATCGTCTCGCTCTGCTTCTCATATTTTTCCAACAGGATATCGTGCGCCATCAGCTCGCCGTTCACCAGCGATATCTTTACCCGCTCGCCCTTCTTCGCACGGAGCACGGGGTTTCGCTGGCCGTCGATATCGCCACCAACGCCTGTATAGCCGATCATCTTGGCATTCAAGACATATTCGCGGTCAATTTGGCCGGTGTCCGAATCGGAATCGCCGGTACATGAACCCGTAATAAGAGCCCCTATCACGCTGCAGCACAAAAAAAGAGTAGATAAGCGAAATCGCATGGTTAAATCGGTTTTGTAGTCTAATTTACGTTAATAATCCGGTTATCAAAATTCGGTAATCGTCACATCGCGAAGCTGGATTTTTGCCGCGCCGCCACCGTGGAGCTGCACCGCGATAACGCCCTTTGCAGGTATATCGGGGTCGGCTTCCATGTAATCGCATGTCTTCACCCCGTTGATGTAAAGTTCGTGATGGTTTCCGCGCACTCGGACGATGTAACTGTTCCACCCATCTTCGTCGAGGATACGGCGCAACGCGCTCAAATCTCCAGCGACCAGTAGTTCCCGGCGGTGCTCATCATAGATATCGCCCCAATGCCCATTCCCGATATCCGCCTGGTAGCCTACAATGTCGCCGTTTACCACGTGTGAGCGGTATTGTATCCCACTGTTGATGAAACCTGTGGCAGGGTCGCCCGAAAGGCGGAATAAACACCTGAATTCAAAATCGCCGTATTCGCGTTCAGTCCGCAAATAGGTATTTTTCGGAATATTGCTGTAACCGTCGCCGCCGGTAATGCAGCTATCGGCCACCGACCAGAAATGGGCGTCGGCGGGGTCTATCGGCTGCCAACCCGTTAATGTAGTTCCGTCAAACAATACCACGGTCGGGTGGGGTTCCACATTCATCTCACCAGATTGCGCACATGCAGCCGAAAGACCAAGCAACGTAACGATCGTTGCCTTACAAGCACCTATATAGCTCATACTTGGTATACTTTAGGATATAATAAAACCAATTAGAACAAAGGTACCCCCTTCAAGGAGCGTTAACTACGCATCTGCTATCTTATCCTACCTGTTTTTTATCCATAATCAGCTGTCGGTCGGACACGATACAATGTGATTCAATTTCGTTTACCGGTATTCGATGTCGAGCCATTTCCCGGCAAGGTCCTCGTCAATGTTCAGCACCATATTGCCCTTACCCAGTTTATGCTTCACCTCGGATTTACCGTTTTTCACGGTCGCTTTGGCAAAGCCCGCAGGCATGGGCAATACCATTTCGCCCTGCCCCGTTGCCCGGAGACGGTACGTCTTCAAATCGGCAGCAACCGGTGCATACGTAATGTCCATCGGGTTTTCACTAAATGAATATGTGGTTCCGTCGACTACGATACGGGTACACTCCTCACCGTTGAATGCGATCAACCTACCGCCTTCGTCGGTGCGGAAGGCCACATTCATTTTCCCATTATAGCTAATGGTGTGCCCATTTATTTTCAGGTCGCGGATCGCTAACTCATCCGACGGCAACGGATTCACCGCCAACGCCTTCGCATCGGCCTCGGCGTCCCTGGAAAAACCACCTTCCCAGTTCTCGCGGTGCGTACGATAATGTTTCACGATCGCCGTAGTACCATTAGGGAACTTGGTAGCGAAGAAATCCGTTGTGCGCGACACGTAGGTCGGATTGTCATTTTCCGTAAACGCGCCGGTAGCGGGATAGGCGTTCGCCGCATTGAGGATTTCGAACAACGTACGGGCCTCATAGCCAAGACTTGCCGATTGATCATCGCGCGGGCGGAACCCTAAGTAATACGCATGGCCCTTTCCCTTTTTCAGTTTTGTCCCCACCACCCTATCTTCTACCTTGGCCACCACCTCGATGTCTGGGGAGCTCGTAGCCACCGGATAAATCCGGTCGACCAGAAAATCGGTGAGGATAAGCTGTGTTGGCACGGTAGAGAAGCTATGTTCAAACGCCACTTGTTTGCCACTCGCTATTTCACCAGGATACTCGTCGGTTTCATACGTTACGCCAAACAACGATTGCCACTGTTCCACGCACCTCTCCCCTTTGCTATCGATGAGCGGCGGCATACCGCTCCAAATCACGTTTCCGCCGTTCTCCACCAGCTTGCCCATCATATCCAGCAGTCCGGCTTCAGGAAGTGGCTCAAACACGGCTACGACGGTCGAATAGGTTTTCTCGGCCACCTGGATGCGACCATCGGGAAGCATTTCCCCCATTTCCAGCAGCTTGTCCGCCGTGAGGTAATTCGCGTATCCGTACTGCGTCATCCAACTGCCGAAACGTTCTTCCACGGCAACCAGGTTCATCGGGTAGAGAATCAACACCTCAATGTCTCGGTGTACGTTGTCCGTCATCAATTTCATCGGTTGCCCGGGTCGCGCGCCGAAAGCATCGTTGATGGTATTCTTCCAGTGCAGTGCCTCCTTCGGGAACCCCCAAGCGGCCGCGTAGGCATTCGGGTATTTGTTGACCACACCTATGGACGTACCCATAGCGGCACCATAATAGTTCCGGTCGCCCCACCCACACTCGGCAAAGTCGTTTCCGGTGGGTTGCAGGTACTCGCCCCATTTAAAATAGTCGTAGCATGCTGCGGAAGCCTGGTGTACCGTATTGCCCCATACAAAGTTTGACGTATATTCGTACCTATATGCATTCTGATGGAGCTTCTCGGTGTCCCACAGATCAATCGTAGGGCTCTCTGCCCATGAGGCATGCGCACTGGTCGGCATCTCATGGCCAAACAACTCCTCGGCATAGTCTTTCGCATCTTTAAAAAGGTCTACCACGCCATGGTTCAGCATTTTATAATACCGATCGCGCAAGAGGTACGTACGGTGTATGTCTTCCGGGGTCTCCCCCATTACATATTGGACATTCTTTACCGCCAGTGCATTGGCTTGGTAATACGGCGCCCCGTACACAAAATAAAGCATGTACTTATCGTCCAGCGCCTGACCATATTTCTGCTGGTATTGTTCGGAAAACCCTTCGGTTAGGAAACGTGTATTGAATTGCCCCCCTTCATGATGCGAGAAGTACACCCAGTCTTGTTGTATGTGCATCTCATCCGAATAGAAGGATGTCAAATTCACCCCGCTGTCCTTGTACTTTTTGATGAGGCTTTGTAGAAAGCCCGGTGCATCCTTGCTGAAATAATCCATTTCTGGCGTCTCGTACTCCAGCAGCACCATCACCCGGTCATACCCCGCCAGTTGCTGTGGCCCATCATAATACACCCTTAAGTTCCGTACCGGATAGATCATCTCGTCGGGGTCGTTCTGTATCCCGTATTCCCCCCCGCCAACGTCAACCGTATCTCCGGCTTCATACGTAATGCCTTTTATTTCGATGATATCATCGGGGTCAACGGCGATGTGGCCGGAAGACTTCACCGGCTTTTCTTTGAACGCATAAGCCTTCACGCTTTTCAGTCCAATCCGAAACTTCCCTTTGTTGTTGGTCCAGAAAAGCTGTTGCCACACCGAGAGGCTGAACGAACCGTCAGAAGGATTGCGTAAGCCTACTTTATACCCGAGCCACCGCCCCGATTCGTCAGTTTGGTTCTTATAGGCCGGCCCCAGTTCGAGCGGACTAAGCAAACTCAGACAGATGCCCATGCCATACTGTTTCGCAAAATCACTAATGAACTTTATCTTTTCTACATACTCGTCCATATCCGGCGTCAGCCGTCGCTCGGTTCCCGCCTGGGGACGGTATTGCCTGAAAAACTCATCGAAGGCGATGGTCAGTTCTTTATGGCCGTGCCGTTGCCCAGATTCGCACACATCACGCAAACTGCGCATCGACCGATTGTGGCCCAATGACATGTCGATTTTCTTGTCGGGGTCCATCAAATCGCGGAGCTGTTGGTCACTGGTCAGGATAATCACTTCCGGCTTAGCCAGTTGAAATGAGCCAAAAAACACCAAACTGAGCGTGATGGCTTTGCATAGTATGTTGTTCATTTTCTTCTATTTTAGATGCCGTTTTATTCCCTAATTATGATTTTATATTTTCCAGATCCCAATTTGATTTGGATACCTGAACTGACTTGTTCGACGTTTTGAACCAGTTTGCTCGTGGTAACGGGTTTGCCGTTGATATAAACCGCATCCGGCGATGGCGATTCTAAATGGAAATACGCGGTCGTATTGACCGGAATCTCTAACGTATGACGCTTCGTCGCCCCTGAATAATCCCATGCCGACTTAATCGTTCCGGCAATGGAATGATACGTTCCACTTACCTTACTCAGCTCAATGTCGGCGGTAGGGATTTCAGGTTTGATCCGAAGGGTACGGAACCCGCTTTCGATGGGCTTTATGCCGACCATGTTTTCGAACATCCATTCATTCACCGCACCAAACGCATAATGGCTGAATGAATTCATCTCCGCATTATGCACGAAACCGACATCCTTGATGTAGCTATCCCACCGTTCCCAGATCGACGTGGCGCCATTCACCACTTCGTAGCCCAACGACGGGTACTCCGTACTGGTAATCAGTTTATACGCCTTATCTGAAGAACCGGTCGTCGACAATGCAGGCAGCAAGGGCTTAAAGCCCAAGAAGCCCGTTGTCAGCTTATCGTCATTCTGCTCTACCAGTGCGCGCAAGAAGTCGCCCGCCCGCTGCAGGTCCTGCTCATCCAGTAACTGCATATATACCGCATTCGCATAAGCAGTTTGGGTATGCCCTGCGAAACCGTTCTGCCCGTCCACATACCCTGCACCGTCGCCATAAACCGCCGCGTCGACTTTAAACCGGTCGTTTTCCATATAATGGTCTTTAATGGCCGCTTTAATGGATGCGGCCAGCTCTCCATAAGTCGAAGCGAGTTCGGATTCCTGAATTGCCGTGCACATCGTTTCCATCAAGCGCGCACAGTGGAAATAGTACATCGCTGCCAGCAGATCGGGACTGGTTTTACTGCCTACCGACAGCCAGTCGCCAAAACCTCCCTTGGGACTGACATCCTCAAAGCTTCGCTCACGGATGAGGCCATTATCGTCGGCCCGGGTTTTCAGGAAATCCATAAACCTGACCATATAAGGCAAAGACGACTCCACAATGCGGGTATCGTTGTAGGCATTGAAAATTTCGTATGTGCAGATAATCCCCGCTTCCGACCAGCCCGGCGAAAACGTATCGGATGCCCGGATTGCCGCCTTGCCGGTAGCTGCGTTTACCGGCATCGGTGCATACACCGGGAAAGCACCGTTGGGCCACTGGGCATCGTTCAAATCTTGGATCCATTTGGTATGGAATGCTGCAATATCGTTGTTGTACGTTGCCGATCGGATATAGACCTGTGCATCGGCAGTCCAGCCCAGCCGCTCGTCGCGTTGGGGACAGTCGGTCGGCACATCGAGGTAATTAGCCCGTTGTGTCCATACGATGTTACTATAAATCTGGTTCAGCAACTCATTGTCCGTTTCGAGGTGACCGGCCGTTTCCAAATCGGAGCTCATGGCCAGCCCCACCAGGAAATCACGGCCCGGTTCTTCCTTTAGGCCCGATACCTCTACAAACTGAAACCCATGGAAGGTGAAACCCGGGCTCCACACCTCTTCTTTTCCATCCCCTCGCATCACATACGTATCTGTTGCCCGCGCACTTCGCAAATTCTCGGTTACGAGGGTACCATCGGGGTGCAACATTTCGCCGTACCGGAAAACCAATGTATCGTTAGGCTGCCCCTTTAGCTTCAGCCGGATGATACCGGCGAAGTTCTGGCCGAAATCGATAATGTATTTACCGTTGTCCAATTGGTTAATTGTCTTTATCGGCAGTTCCTCGACCACCCGCACCGGCTGGCTCGGATACAGTTGAAGGGCACGGCCCGGCTTTTCTGCAAATACCTGCACGGGATCCCAGTTGCGATCGTCGAAACCCATACGATTCCATCCGCGTCTTTCTTTGGTGGCATCGTGCGTTTCTCCCTGCAGGAAATCCGCCTCGCGGATTGCACCTGTGGATGCTTTCCAGTCTGCACCCGTCGAAATCGTCTGGTGGCTTCCATCGGCGAAGGTAAGTTCTACCTGTGCCTTCAATAGGGGCACCTCCCCATAAAATCCCCGCACTTGCTCGGTGCCCACCAGCACGGCATACCCCAGGTATCCGGCGTACCAACCGTCGGCTAGTATGGCGCCGAATACATTGGTACCCGCGTTAATGTGCTCCGTAACGTCATACACATTATAGTAGACCCGTTTATCGTAATCCGTCCATCCGGATGCAAAATAATCGTCGCCGATTTTGCTGCCGTTGATATAGAATTCATGCAAGCCAAGCGAACTGATGTACAACCTGGCCGACTGGATTTTCTTGGCTACGGCGGCCTCCTTACGGAGATAGGGCGAAGGTGGCAAATGGTATTTCCCTGGCTCCGCCAGGTCATTGAGGTCGTAGCCTACCCATTTTGCATCCCAATCAGCACGCTCCAGCAGCCCCATCTCCCAGAAGTTGGCTGCGCTCCATTTACCGACGTTGTCGCCCGCATCCCACACGCGTACCTTCCACCATACCTGCTGGCGCGAACGCAAATCGCTTCCTTCGAAAGCGATCTGATTGGTTGCTGACGATTGAACTTTTCCTGTATCCCATATATCCCCTTCACCGCTACGCAGTTTCTCCGGCGATGACGCTACAATAACCTGATATGCGGACTGGTATTGATTGTATTTCTTCGACTCCAATTCCCAACTTAGACGGGGCGACGGGTCATCGATGAACGGGTTGTGTTTATACTCCGCACGTAGGTTTACCGGTTTTATACCAGCTGCTATCGAAACAACACTCACGTGCAACAAACAAATAAAAACAACGTATCTCATAAGTTTTAACCAATGTACTTATTCATAAAAAAAGCTATTCACCGAGACCGATCCTGGTGACTTTTGCCGAACCTCTCTCCGAGAGGGAAATGCGCATACTTTTCATCGCGCCGGTATACCCTGCCGTTTCGGCCAAGTGAATCCGATACGTGCGCTGTTGTCCATCTGCTACGATGGTCTTTTCGGTGTGTACAACCGGCTTTTCCGGAAATTCCGACGCTTTCTGTTTCCGTTCAGCGTCCACATCGTGTGCTCCTTCGCTCCAGTTCAACCAATCCGTAAAATCGGCCGGACTTACGGGTTGTACGTCTACCGAAAGTACCAACTCGCCGCTTGCCGTTTCAAACGCCCCTTCGATTTCAAGAAATGGCGTTTTGGACGCTTCCCAGAAGGTAGCGGGGCCTACCAGTGTCGCATCGGACTGGAATTGGACATCCAGTTTGCCTTCAATGGGGAATCCAGCATCTTTTATTTCACCTTCGTAATACCAGTTGTCTCGCGAGTCATTAAAGCTCCACTGGGGCTGCGGCACCACTTCCCAGTTAGCCTCCGCGTAGCCACGGATGTCGTCCAAAGTGCCGAGCACCAAAGATGTTTTATAGGACCATCGGATATTGTGATCGAGGATCTGCCGGCCTGTAGGCGCGATATGCCCCGTTGCTGCGTCCTTCTCCCCGCCTACTCCCTTAGATTCATCGTTGGGATGGAACCCACCGTTGAATGTCATCGCTTCCGGCTGGAAAACACCAATGCCATACCCGTTCTCGTCGAGCAACGCCACCCAGTTTTCGGGTGTATAGAAATGCACCCAGGGCCAACCTTTATGGTCACCCTTATCTACCACGGTGGTTGTGGGCTCGCCCGTAAACGGTTTATCACCCAGGTAAGTAACCAGTTGGTACCAGGGGCCATTGGTATAAACGGCGGGCATTTCCTGGCCGGATGCCCGGTATTGCGTATGGTCTGTCCGTTTATTGACGATGGCGGCCTCCATGGTAATCACATTGCCTTCCAAGGTATACAGGCATTCGAATTCGCAATCGCCGGCCACTCCGGTCTTGTGGGGCCACTGCATCGGTATACTGCGAACAAAGAATGCATTGTCGCCGCGTTGTTCAAACGATAGTATCTTCGAACGATGCCCCCCTGCGTCGCCCGATTGGATGGGGTTCCACCCTAAACCGGCCCACTCAGGGGTAGGCGTTTCCCCATTCGGACCAATGTAAGGCCAGGGGCCGCTGTAAAAGGAAAGCTGTATCTGCCGTCCCCAGTCGAAACTGTTCACCATGTTCTTCCCACCGTTCTCTTGGTCAGAAAGAAACGTGACCGCCCCACCCAAACCTAAGTCGATGCCCAGTTTCAAGCGGTCGTTTTCCAGGTACCGCATGGAAGACTCCACCACGGGCGTTTCCTTTTTGGCTTTCGACGAGCATCCCATGACAATTCCTAACGACAGGCAAACCGCCGTCATCAACATGCTGTTCGTTTTCAGTTTTTTCCTTATCATACCAACTAACAGATTATAAATAACCCGCGGGGCCCAGCCATTCCCATGGCATGTTGCCAAAAGAATATCGGAGCTCCGCGAGTTAATCAACGATTGTATTATATTACCTATATCACCAACCCGGGTTTTGCCAATCTTCGCCCGTATAGGAAGCCATTTTCGATACTTCCGATTGATTGATGGGCTGCAACAGGTATTTATCCGTATGGGTGTTGCGGTCCTGCAGCTTAATCCGGTTGTACTCATAATCATCACCGTCTTTCACGATACGCATACCGGTAACGAATTTATCGGTTTCGTTTAGTATCTTCCAGCGGCGCACATCGAAGAACCGGTGCTCCTCGAAAGCCAGTTCAACACGGCGTTCGTTGCGGTAACGCACTTCGAATTCTTCGGCATTCAACCCAGGGGGCAGGGCAGGCATATCCGCCCGTGCACGGATGATATTCACTGCTTCCCTGGCCGACAGCGCACCCGCACCACTCGCCTTAGACTCGACCTGTGCGTCGGGCCCAACCGATTGGTACGCAGCTTCGGCAAAGTTGAGGTACAACTCACCCAGGCGGAAGATTTTCATCAAACCGTCCTGATCGGTATTGATGCCAGACTTGTAGTTATTGAACTTACGCAGGTAGTAGCCCGTACGTGTGAACCGTGTTTGCGTAACGTCGCTCGAAATCCCGCTATTGCCCCCTACGAAAGTCTGTACCGGCGTAGCTGCCGACGGTGGTGTGAAGCTTTCAATATTGAAATTCCGGATGGTCAGCTCGTAGTCGGGACCGCCAGTTAGGTCGAACCGCAAGAAATGGTTGGCCGGCTCCTGGCCACCATCGGCATTGACGCCGAAACCGAAATCGGCAATGGCCGAAGAGAGGTCATATTCAAATCGCTTCCATTCAGCAGCCTCCTCAATGACGATGTTTTGGCCGGAGGATACTCCCCCTTGCGGACCGCCCGCCACACAGTAAAAAAATTCGGCATCGGAAACGGTCTTATTACTTTTATACTCAAAAGTAACCATATGTTTCGCTGCCCCAGGAAATGCCGCGTTGAGTGTTGTGGTGTGTATCCACGGATCACCACCGGTGGTCGACAGGGTAATCGCATCGTCGGCCGAAGCTGTTGTCACATTGTTTACCGTTTCGGTAAAGCCAAGTGGGATCAACGCCTTCTCTATATTTCCCGTAGAGAGGGAACGCGGTGAATTGTTATAGTATATCGATGCATAAAAGCGGGGGTCGCGGCCTTCATAAGGATTTGCAGGGTTGTAGCCCGATGCCGTGTTGATCATCGGCTGAAGATGCTGTGCATCGGAATAACCCAGCACCGGCATTTGTCCGGTAGCCTGCATCCCGTAGGCATCCACCAGCTCCTGTGATGGACCTGCACCCGCTTTTTCCGCGCCCTGGGTAATCGGAGTCCCGGCCCACTTCCACACGTTCGCTCGTAAAGCCGTGGTCTCATAGATGGTTTCTTTATCCACCGAGCGACTGGGATCTGAGCGGTTGATAAAGTAGTACGCATAGGCATTCTGCGCAACGTCTGCCGGTGGCGTGATATCAAATAGTTCGAAACCATGCCCCAAACACGCATCTAACGCTTCTTTGGTAATTTCCGTGGCCTTCTCCCATGTGTATTTGCTGCCGGCAGTATAAAACAGCGGGCTGGCGGCATACAGGGCTGCCTGCGACCTTACGGCGTGCGCAAACGCGCGGGTAATGGTGCCCCGTTCATTGTCGCTGATATCCCATCGGAAGCCAACGGTCGACTTACCGCTTTCCGGAATCGCCAGCGCGGCATCACAATCGGCTAAGATGAAATCAACACACTCCTCGAACGTGGCACGCCGGTCCTGTGAGAAATCATGGGTTACCTCATACGGCGTGCTGATGAGCGGAACGCCACCGAACCGTTTCACCAGCTGCAGGTAATAAAATGCACGCATCACCAACACCTCACCAATCCATCCGTTCTTCTCGTCTTCGTCGATAACAGCGACAGCGATATTCGGGTCGTTAATACTCGTCAGGAACGTATTCGCTTTCCGGATGGCCTGGAAATAATGCCCCCAAGAATAATCACCTGCAACCGGGTTGCTGGCGGGCGAAGTCCGGTTGTTGTACCAGTTGTTCACATTGCTACTCACGCCATCGCTGGCATCGTGCGCCTCGTCGCTGAACGATGCCAGCGGTGTTTGCCCGTACGTGAAACCGACCTGCGGCATAAAGCCTTTGACAGCGTTGAAGTAATTTCTTGTACGAAAATAGTCGCTGAACATATCTTTCAGGGTCATCCTCCCATCCGATGGTAAATCGAGGTCTGCACAAGACCCCAAACCGGAAATACCGATGACTAGGGCAACTATTCTTAAAATTCTATTCTTCATTCTATACGATTTTTAGAAGTTTGCAGTTAAACCAATATTAAATACACGGTACGGCTGGAATGTGCTCATGCTTCCGATTTCCGGATCGATGTATTTCGATTTCATGTTATCGATGGTAAACAGGTTCTGTACCGTTAACGATACCCGCACCGCTTCCGAGCGGATTTTCTGTGAAATCTGTTGCGGAAGCGTATAGCCCACTTGCACGTTACGTAGGCGCAGGTAAGAACGGTCGCTCAGGAAGTAGTCATTGTCGCGATGGTTTACCGATGGCGAAAGGGATAATGCCGGGTAGCTGATGGTCTCTCCCGCCGCATACCGTTCAGGCGTCCACGCATGCAAATGGATATCATTGAAGATACCTTTGCTCCCGTTTTCGTAAGCGCCCGTGCCACTGATGAATTGCGACGCTTTATTTACGCCGTGCAAGAGGAAAGACATGTCCCAATTCTTATAGTTGAACCCACCAACTAAACTGTACTCCTGTTGCGGCAACCTCGCGTATCCCATCGGAGCCAAATCTTCTTCATTGATGATATTGTCGCCGTTCAGGTCTTGATAGATGAAATCTCCTAAGCGAGGTGCTCCAAACGCATAAGTAAGTCCAGCGTTGGCCAGTTCGTCCGCTGTGTTGAACATCCCGTTGCCGTTGCTGTAATCAATCCGGTAGCCCCAAAGTTGACCAAGAGCATACCCTTGGGTACGGTAGGGATAAGCGAAATCCTCACCGGCCGATGCCTCATTGATGTTGATTACCTTATTTTTTGCCTGCATGAAGTTGGCCTGGGCAAATACCGAAAAGTCCGGGCTGATATGTTTGTCAAAGCCCAAAGCAAGTTCAAAGCCTTTGTTTTCCATGGCACCATCATTCAATTTCGGATAATAGTTCAATGGTATTCCTTGGTACTCGGGTAACCGGGCGCTACTATTAATCAGCATGTTATCCACCCTGTGTGTAAAGTAGTCTGCTTCCAAGGTAAACATGTTCAACAGTCCAATATTGATACCCACGTTCATCTTTTCGATCCGCTCGGGCTCTAGTTCAGGGTTACCCCGTTCCAACTCGGATCCATTGGAGCGGATGTTATCCAGATACAAGAATCGCGCACTGCCCAATTGGTCGTTTGCCGTAACGCCGTAAGACGCCCGGAGTTTAAGCAGGGTCAGCACGTCCGACTGGAGAAAATCTTCCTTCGATGCAATCCACGCACCCGAAATGGCAGGGGTGAGGGCATAACGGTTGTCGGGATGGAATTGCTCCGAGCCCGAGTATCCGAGGTCCGCTTTCAAGAAATAACGGTCTTTATACCCGTACAACGCGGAGAAGCCGAAATTTTGACGCATGTAAGGCAGCACCGCATTGCTCGTTCCCCCAGACTCCTTCTCTTGTTTGAGGTAATAAGTGTGGACGGAAGCATCGATGCTATGGTCGCCGAAGCGGCGATTGTAGTCTATCCGCCCGAGCAAGTTCAGGTAATAGAAAAACACGGATCCTTTACTGTATGCAAGGGGCGTGTTTTCAAACGTCTTGTACGTCGTGAAATTATCAAGTGTTGAAAAGTCGTCTCCACGCAATACCCGCTTGTAGTTCTGTGTCGTTAAGGTTTCGTTACGCACGTATGTCTGGTACGCCATACCGCCACTTGCCGAAAGCCCCTCGGTTAGGAAACTCATGTCCAATTTCAATCCCGCTTGGGCAATCACGTTGGTTTCCACCACGTTGTTATAGCCGGAGCGGTTTAAGGTGCCGTATACCGGGCTATCCAGCCCGTCTACGGTAACCACCTGATTGCTCATTTCCGGATCGTCTTCGAAAATGGGCGACAACGGACCGAACATGGTTGGTGGCTGATTGAAAATCTGGCTATACACGTTCCAGCCCATCGTGGCACCCGCCAACTTTTCCTGTTTCACATTACCGGTGAGCCGCATATAGCCCGAGAAATAGTTATTGAATTTGACATCCATATTCGTACGGAAGTTACCAATACTAACTCGTGGCGTGGGATCGTATTTCCGGCTGGGCTCATCGGTGATGATGAAGGGCTCCTCTTGGTTCATGAAACTCAAGTTAGAGTAATACCTGAACCTGTCGGTACCACCCGACACGTTCACGCCCACGCGCTGCCGCATCACGAAATCTTTCACATAATCGTCAAACCAATTATTGTTGGGGTACGCGATGTCGCTCCCCGAGCGAAACAGGTCGATCTCATCTTGCGAAAATTGAGAGTATGTACCCAACCCATCCCGTTCGCCAGCCTCATTCCGCAATTCTGCGTATTGGGCCGAATTGACAAATAAAGGCCGCCGAGTCATTTGCTGAAAAGAATAGTCGGCATACCCTTCCACATTCAGCTTGCCCGTAAAGCCACGCCTCGTGGTAATAACGATTACACCGGCTGCACCCTGGATACCATAAGCCGCAGTAGCTGACGCGTCTTTCAGTACGGACACACTTTCAATCTCCTTCGGCGAAATGAATTCCAGGTATTGGGTAGGTGCAATCACGCCATCGATGATGATGAGGGGGTCGTTGCCATTTACCGAAGAAGAACCCCTGATCGATTTAGACAGGTTTCCGTAGCCGAAGAAGGTCAGTTCAGCGATATTGGAAATCGTGGTCAAACCGGGCAAGCGGCCAGCATACGTCTCAGAAAGGACATTCGTTGGCGCTTTATCCAATACACTACCCGATACGGATGATACCGCGCCGGTAAGCGATTCCTTGGTGTACGATTGGTAGCCGAAATTGACCGACCCACCCATGTTGTGGGGGTCAAAAGCCAGTACAATCTCCTTCCCGTCGGCGATTTCTCCAATAGGAATACGCAAATTTAAATAGCCTGCAGCCGAGACGACCACATGGTTGGTATGCTCATCGAACGCCAAAGTAAAAGTCCCATCCTGGCCTGTAATCGACTGGTGACTATCGTCATTGGTCACCAGTGTTGCTCCCTGCACCGGTTGATTGAATTCGTTAACCACCCGGCTTTGCGCTTCGCTTGCCTCCTGAGCGTACAGTGACACGAACGTCACCAAACTAAAGATGCACAGCGCAATAGATTTTATATATTTCTCCATCTTAATCATAAATCATGAAATTACCATCCTGGATTCTGCCATTTCTGCCCTGTAACCGATTCGAGCGTAGATGCCTCACTTAGCGGAATCGGCAGTAAGAGGTCGCGATTGGAGTGACCGCCCCGTGGGTTCGTCGAGATATTACGACGATTATACGTAAAGCTTCCGTCGCCGTTTTTCGTGATGACCATCGCGGTGAGCCATTTGGCGGTTTCACTCAGGTCGCCATCGGGGTTCTCCCACCGGCGAACATCGAAATACCGTTGTTCCTCCCAAGCCAACTCTACGCGCCGTTCATTGTGTATACGGAGAATGAGTTCTTCCTGCGACAAGTCCGCCGTAAACCCAGGCATGCCCGAGCGGGCGCGCACTTCATTGGCCGCTGCGCGGGCTTCATCCAGGTGTCCCGCCTTAGCTGCCGCTTCGGCCAAATCCAGTAAAGTTTCACCAAGCCGGTAGTACTTCCAGTTCGAGTTGTTAATCCCATTGGTCTGGCTTGCACCGGGCGTAACCATCTTAGCGTGGTAGTAGCCCGTACGTGATGCCGAACGATTAGTGACATCAAAACTCGGTGCATGATCCCCCCCCGTGTAAGTTTCTATTTCAACCGTCTGGTTGTCGAACAGAATCGTACTGCCATTATGAAGCACCGTTTGGTCCAGTCGAGGATCCCGGTTAGCATAAGGATCGTTCGGATCATATATGGAATTCGGATTGTAGTTCGGTTGCAAATGGCGTTCGTCCAAATAAGGTTTGCTTAAGTCCAATATGGGCTCGCCATCAATGGTTTCAAACGCATCCACCAATTCCTGGGTTGGTGCTACCCCGGCTTTATATGTGTTGGGCATGTTACTGCCAATGTAACCGATATGCCATACAAACACACTGCCATCCCGAACCTGGTAAATCGTTTCCCGATCGCGTGGGGTGGCCGAATAGTCCGCATTCTGGTCAACAAGCTGGCGCAATGCGGCAGCAGGGCCTGTACCGAATACCGCCGGTTGTGTCGTTTGGGTAAACAGTTCATAGCCGTTTGCTTTCAATTTAGACACGGCGTCCTTGGCCACTTGGTATGCTTCTTCCCAGTGATTTTGACCTTCATTGTGAAGCGGGCTGGCAGCAAAAAGCATAGCTTTGGTTTTGAGCGCCAGTGCGAGGGCCTTGCTTACACGCCCCGCGTCGTTGGGGTCGGTAATCCGCCAAGGCAGATTAGCTTCGGCTAGCGCGGCATCGCAGTCGGCAACGATGAACTTGGCCACATCGTATACCGATGCGCGGCTCAATGTAGAGAAATCCGCATCAAACGGAACCGTGGCGTCCAAGATAGGAACCTTACCAAACCATTTGACCAACTCCATGTAGAAAAATGCCCGGAGAATCCGTGCCTCTGCCTTAAACCGGCCGCGGTCGGTCTCGTTGTTTACGGCTGCGCCGTCAATCACTTCAATAAACTGCGAGCATAGCCGGATTTGTTGCCAGGAACGGTCCCAGTATTCGTTATTGAAACCACCGTGCTGATCGACCCTGTTCAGCATCGCGTGGTTACCCGCCGAGTTGTTATCGTTGTAATAATCACTTGCTATCAAGCCCGTTTGGCCGTCGTCAGACGTCCAGCCGTCGTCGCTGGTAGCTACCACCGCCGATTCGAAGAACATATAACTGTACCCTTTCTTGGGAATATTATTGTAACACTGGTTCAACAGGCCTTCCACCTTATCGGGGTCGGCCAATACCTCATCCATCTGCATATTGCCATCGGGTGCCATGTCTAACACGTCGTTACAGCTCGACGCAAACAAGGTTAACGGCAAAATGATGGCTATTAAACGTTGTAATTTCATTTCTTGCTAGAGTTTAGTGATTAAAAAGTCACATTAACACCAAAATTGATCATCATGGTCAACGGATATTGCAGGCTATTCGTCTGCTCCGGATCGACCGTATCTACAGGCATTTTTTTGAATGTCAACAGATTATTACCGTTTGCATACACCCTAACCTGTTCCATACGAACGGGGTCTAGCCATTTTGCTGGCAGGGTGTAACCGATCTCTGCATTTTTCAAGCGGAAGAACGAACGATCCATGATAAATACATTGTTCGGGATTTGGCTTACCCCTTTGCTCATTGCCAGGGCGGGATAAAGAATGGTTTCGCCATTGGCGTACCGTTCGGGTGTCCATGCCTGGTGATGCCATCCGCTAAAGAACCCCACGAGCCCCACTTCCGTGACGCCCCAGTCATTCCGGTAGTTATGGCTCTGGCCCACACCGGTGAATAAAAATGAAACGTCAAAGTTTTTGTAGGTCACCGAACCTGCCAGGCCGTAGCCAACCCGAGGTATATTCGGGTAGCCAACGGGGACCATATCGCGATCGTTCACGACACCGTCACCCGTGACATCCACGTACATGAAATCGCCCAGACGCGGCGTACCGCCCATCTCATATTCGGGCAAATTAGCCAACTCTTCGGGGGTGTTGATGTAACCGTTCCCATTGCTATAATCGATTTTGTAACCGAATTGCTGGCCGATGCTAAACCCTGTATTCCGATAGCGGTATGCATAGTCTTCGCCGAGCTGCACCTCGTCGGAATACGCTATGGTGTTTCTGTTGTACGAGAAGTTACCTTTTACCAGGAACGACAAATCCGGGCTCAGACTTTTCCGATACGTCAATTCCGTCTCTAAACCTTTGTTATCCACCACGCCGATATTTACCCTGGGGATATTCCCCAATGGAACCCCCTGCAGGGCTGGGATGGTTTTCCGGCTGATGAGGATCTTGTCGCGGTGTTCCTTAAACAGATCAACCGTTAGGGAAAGGCTGTTGATCAACTCCAAATCGAGACCGAGGTTAGTCTTCTTCGATTTTTCCCATTGGATAAACTCGTTACCCATCCGCCCCTGCACGATGCTCTGCCCGCGGCCCAAGGTGGGGAATATGCCACCGCCCACGTTGATAAAGCTTTGGTAAAGGAACCGGTCATTACCCAGTTTATCGTTCCCGGTAATACCGTGCGAAGCCCTAATCTTCAAATTGGTAACAATTGGATTGCCAGCCAGGAACGCCTCGTTGCTGGCCACCCAGCCCACCGAAAACGCCGGGAAAGACCCAAAGCGATTGTTAGGCGCAAATTGTTCCGACCCGTTATAGCCGAAATTGAACTCGGCCAAATAGCGGTTATCGTAATCGTAAGTGGCACGTGCCACTAAACCGACGATATTATAAGGCAATTGAGGGGCATATTCATCCCAGTTGTCGCGTTGCCCCAAGAGCATCCCGCCCACATGATGACGGCCGAACGAGCGGGTGTAATTCAAGGAGGCCTGATAGTTCACATAATAACGGGTATTCATTCCCTTCGTTAGCCGGATGGCCCGATCAGCATTCGAAATGATGGCGTTATACCCGCTGGTTTCATCCGCGCTACGCGCTACATTAAATGCATAGGTGTCCATCGCCCGTATCCCTTGGAGGATGGTACGCGCTTGGCTATCGAAGGCAATCATCCCTTTGGCAGACAGCCCTTTGGTTATGAAGTCCAACCCCCAATCCAATGTCAGCGATGAGTTCAGCATATTGGTGGTTTCTTGGCGGTAACCGCGGCGGTTGATCTCACCGAACGTATTCCGGTCTTGGCCCGATTGGGCAACCACCTCATTTGCCGGCACGCCATACCCGGGCACCGTTACTGGCCCCGGGTCGGTAGGTGGCGTAGCCCAGCTGTAGGCAATCATGTTCGTTACCATACTTGCTACACTCCCGCCAAATAGATCCTCGGTTTGCGGGGTATTCATCTTTTCCAGATACGTGGCGATATTCAACGAAGCCTTCAGGTTTTTGGCAATGCTGTAATCGATGTTACCGCGGAAATTATAGCGATCCATCTTGTAGCTCGGATCGTAACCGAGGAAACTTTCGGGCTCGGTTTTGAAGTTACCTCCCTGACCGATGTAACCAGCATTCAGGAAGTAGGTAAACCGCTCGCCCCCACCGTTGAAATTGGCATTTGCCCGGGTTTGGGGCGCCCAGTCGCGGAAATAATCGTGAAACACGTCGCGATCCGGATAAAAGACAGGGTCTTCGCCACTCCGATACATATCGATCATGTATTGCGTAAACGGCATCTGGTCTTCGGTCGCATCGGGGTTACTGTTCAGGAAGGCCTGATTACGCAGTTCGGCAAATTCCCACGAATGAAGACGGTCGGCCTTAACCAGAAATTTCTGGATACTCTGGTCGAATGAGACACTCAGCTCCGATTTACCCGGTTGACCGCGGCGGGTCGTGATCAAAATCACCCCGTTCGCACCCCGAACACCGAAAACAGCGGTAGCCGATGCATCTTTCAGGATGCTGACCGTTGCCACCTCATTCGGATCGAGTTTACTGATACCCGAGCGTGGCACCCCATCGATCAGGATCAGTGGCGATGCATCATTCAAGGTACCCACCCCACGCAGGTACAGGTTCACGACATCGGCCCCGGGTTGGCCGGAGGATTGCAGTGCTGTTAAACCAGGCATACGGCCCGCCAGGGAAGCCGCTAAGTTGGCCGTCGGACTTTGCTTCAACTCTTTGGTATCAATAGTCGAAATAGCTGCCGTTACCGACACCTTTTTCTGGGTGCCGTAACCCACGACCACGACTTCCTCCAGCCCGACATTATCCGGCATCAACTGCACATTGACGGGCGACGCACTGCGAACCGGCAATGCTTTATCGACATAACCAACCAAACGGAAGAGCAAGGTATCCCCAATACTCACACCTGCCAATACAAACTCACCGTCTGTATTGGTAGACACCGCGGCGGATTTGTGCTTAACACTGACGGTTACGCCAGCGAGTGGCCCCTGCTCATCGCTCACCTTTCCGCTTATATCCTGACCCTGCTGCGCCGATAGCGCTGCGGGTACCGAAATCAGAACGAAAACGAGAATAGATAATAGCCACGAATCTTTAAAATTTCGAAAGCGTTTCAACATAGTTTACTTGGATTGGATAAATAATTTAGTGCATATTTGGACATTTGTTTGCGGCGGCTCCCTACTGACCCAAGTAGGCAGTTACCCTGTTTAATTTCATCAAATCGGTTTCGGTTGTTGCAATAGTCAATATCATCAAGGGCATCACAACTCTCCGTTTAGGACTACAAAGATAGCACCCGCCAGCTAGACGGCAACCCGCACCATGCTGACGCGACCTGTACCATCCTGCACCGTTAACCACGAGTGAGCACAGCTATTTATACGATTAAGCAATAAATAAAACAAGCAAAAAAAGCATCCATTTCCAGCAACGGACACGGTTAGGTGGGTATAAATGAATACGGGTGTCCTGCCTCAACCGTGTTAGCAGCCAAGCAGAGCACCCGTGTTTTTTCTGTTTTTTAGTTACGCTTTGGGAGCAGCGTTCTGCGCTTTGGAAGCATCGAGTGCAATCGCAGACTTATCGAAACGAATCTTCACCCCGCCGCCAACGTCGACCAAAAAGGTTGTCTCAGTAACTTCAACGATACGCCCATGGATACCCGCTGAAGTTACTACACGATCATTCTCTTTCAGTTCTTCAATATACTTTTTATGGTCTTTAGCCTTTTTCATTTGTGGCCTGATCATAAAAAAGTAAAAAACCACGATAATCAGGATCATTGGCAAGAACCCCATGATTCCGCCCGCGCCGCCCGAACCGCTAGCTTGCAATAAAATTGTCGATGTAAACATGCTTATTAATTGTTAATTGTTTATTACTAATTGTTGATTCCTACATATTGCTGTAGACATCATTTCACCACCTCACCCCTAAGGTGAAGCAAGGTATGCTCACTGGCGGCGTTTGAGGTAATGGTTATCACTTTATGCTGCTTACCCAATTGCCCAGCACTGTTAAATACCACCTTTACCAACCCCTCATCTCCGGGCGCAATCGGGTTCTTCGAATATTCGGGCGTAGTACAACCGCACGATGCCTGCACATTCGAGATGATCAACGGAGCGCTACCGGTATTGGTAAATTTGAATTCATGGTTTACTTTTTCTCCCTCGTTCACCGTACCGAAATCGTAGGCATCTTCTGCCACTTCCATCACGGCACCGCTCGAATCGGCACCAGGAATAATCGTTTGCCCAACAGGCTGTTTGCCCACCTGATCCATGGGAATATCCGCCGCTTCTGTGTCTCCCTCTTGGTTGTTACCGCTATTGCATGACACGAGGAGCGTCATGCTCATAAGAAATAAAGGTATCCATTTCATGGTGCTCTATTTAATTGTTGATGAATGTATATATTTATTCTTTTTAACAGTGAACGGTGCAACTTGTTTCCTATTGCATCAGGCCCCTTCCCGACTTCCGAATCCGTCCCGACACCTGCAGTTCGTTCAGTATCTTGTCCAGCACCCCATTGATAAACGTATTGCTCTTGGCCGTACTGAAGACTTTTGATATTTCGATGTATTCGTTGATGGTCACTTTCACTGGAATGGTCGGGAAGTTAAGCAACTCACAGATGGCCATCCGCATTAGCAGGTTATCCAACAGGGCGATCCGGTCTGACTCCCAATTTTTGGTTTTCGTAGCAATCAACTGCTGGTACTCCTCGGCGTAACGGATGGAATGCGTAAGCAGATCGATGACGAATGGCCGGTCGTCTTCCCAATTGGGTGTTAAATCTGCCAATTGGTTTTGGCCCGGCACTTCACTTACAAAGTTCTTGAGCGTTTTCGCAACCATGGCCTGCAGCACCTCCTTATCCACCTGCCAGTTGATGAATTTTTCTTCAAAGGCTTGTTCGATCGATGGCGCTTTGAGGATAATCTTCCGGAAGATGTGTTTGATAATGTCCTTTTCGGCCACGAGTGATCGGTCTTCCTGGTTCAGGTAATTAGCATACGCCTCTGAACCTTTCAACTGGAGAAACACCGAACGCACAATCTCCGGATCGAAGTTCCAAGACACTTTATAGCGTTTCACAGCATCTTTATACGGTTCGTTGTGCCGCAGGAGTTCAATGAACGTATTGGTATACAATCGTGTATTGGGCGAAAGATCGGCTGCCGACGGGAGGTGTTTATTCGCCCGTTCGTCCGCATCGATCCGAACGTAGTCAGACACTTCATCCAAGAGATTCAACGCCCAGATATACATTTCATATACCTGATCCACACTCTTGAGCAGCGCTTTTTCAAACGTAGTGACCCGCTTATCCTCCGATAGTTGGTACGCATACAGCGTCTGTAATACTTTAACCCGCAGGTGCCTTCTGTTTAACATATTGATGTAAAGAACGATCCGATAAAAATATCGACATCCTAATCTATTTTATCGCTTAATTTTACGCATATCGGCTATCCGTGCTTCGGCCAGCTGATTGGCGGCCTCGTGCGGCGCTACGTTTTCATTGATCGATTTACGTAATACGGAGCGCGTGGCTTCGTAGATGGTTTCGGTGAGTGCGGCCGTACGCGACACACCATAGCCGGCAATTTCCGAATAGCAGCTAATCAGTCCGCCGGCATTAATCAGGTAATCGGGCGCATAGAGAATACCTTTCTCCATCAGCAACCGCGCGTCGTCGGTCTCATTGCGCAATTGATTATTTGCGGAGCCCGCAATAATACCACACCTCATTTTGGCAATCGTTTCCTTATTGACCGTTCCTCCCAACGCGCACGGAGCGTACACGTCTACATCGAGCTCGTAGATGTTATTGTTGGCCACGGGCACCGCCTTATACTTGTTTGCCACTTCCACCATCCGGTCTTCCGCGATGTCGCTTACATATACCTTGGCATTTTCCTCACGCAGCAATGCAATCAATTGCTCACCCACATTCCCTGCGCCCTGCACGGCGACCGTCCGGCCAGCCAAACTATCGTTGCCAAAACGCTCCTTGAGCGATGCTTTAATACCACAATATACGCCCTTTGCCGTAAATGGCGCCGAATCGCCGCTGCCACCAAGTGACTTCGGCAGGCCGGCTACGTAATCGGTTTCCATGTGGATAAACTCCATATCACGCGGTGTGGTACCGATATCGAGGGATGCGATGAACGTTCCACCCAGTTCTTCCACGAACTGCCCGAACCGCCGGAGTAACGCTTCGCCTTTCTGGGTGCGGTGATCGCCAATAATTGCCGCATTACCGCCACCCAGATTCACCCCAGCAACCGCTGCCTTGTAGGTCATCCCCCGCGACAGCCGTAGCACGTCGTCGATGGCGTCGTCAGTATGCTGGTAGGGCAACATCCTTACGCCCCCAATTGCAGGGCCGAGTGTCGTATCGTGGATAGCAATAACCGCCTGCAGCCCCACAGCTTCATCATTACAGAAAACGAGCTTCTGGTGGCCAAATTGGGCCATCAACTTAAAGGATGAATTATCTTTGGTAGGTACGGACATAAAAACAACGATAAGCCATTACGTAATCTGCATTATCGGGGCAAACTTAGCAAAAAAATTATGCATATAATCAACCCCGCGAAACATTTCGTATTTTTGCCCATATTCGATATGAAAGATCTCGCACACCTCAACAAGTACTTTTACAAATACCGCTGGCAGATGATCCCCGGTGTCATCTTCGTTATCGTATCCAACTATTTCGGCGTGTTGCCCGCACAGGTCATCCGCATTGCCTTCGACCTCGTGAAGGAAAACATCAGCATATACCGTCTTTTCGATGGGTTTGAGCGGCAGCAGCTGGTGTATGAGATTTTCGGCTACTGCCTATTGCTGTTCGGGGCGGTGGTGCTGGTATTGGCCATCATCCGTGGTATTTTCCTTTTCTTAATGCGCCAAACCATCATCCTCACATCCAGGCATATCGAGTATGATCTCAAGAACGAGATATATAACCATTACCAGCAGCTCGACATGGCGTTCTATCGTCGTAACAATACGGGCGACCTGATGAACCGGGTAACGGAAGACGTAAACCGGGTGCGTTCCTACCTGGGGCCCGCCGTTATGTATTCCATCAATACGGTGGTGTTGTCTGTGATGGTCATCGCGGCGATGATCAGCGTAAACCCAACGCTGGCACTATATGCGTTGCTGCCCATCCCCGTGCTATCGGCCATCTTGCTGGTGGTCAACAAAATCATCAACCGCCGCAGTGAACGCATCCAGCGGCAGCTATCCACGCTGTCGTCGTTCGTGCAAGAAACGTTCTCGGGTGTACGGGTCATCAAAACCTACAACCGGGAGGCGGATAAAATGGACCGCTTTGCCGACGAGAGCAACACCTACCGGGATACTGCATTGGCCCTCGTGAAGACAGAAGCCATCTTTTTTCCGCTTATCCTGTTATTGATTGGCCTAAGCACGGTGATTACGGTATATGTGGGTGGTCTGGAAGTAGCCAAGGGCACCATCACTTCGGGCAATATTGCCGAATTTATTATCTACGTAAACCAACTCACCTTTCCGGCCATGGCCCTGGCGTGGGTAACTTCGCTCATCCAGCGGGCAGCGGCATCGCAGAAACGCATCAACGAATTCCTCCGTACGCAGCCCGAAATCCAATCGGCCTCAACGGGTACGTTCGATGCCCGTGGCCATATCCAATTTGAAAACGTCAGTTTTACGTACCCCGACACTGGTATTCAAGCGCTCAACAACGTATCGTTCGACGTAAAACCGGGCGAAGTGCTGGCCATCATCGGCAAAACCGGATCGGGCAAGTCTACTTTGGCCAATCTCCTTATGCGGATGTACGACGTTGGGGCCGGAACGATCCGCGTAGACGGCCATGATATCCGGCAGCTGCCCCTGCAGGCCTACCGGAGCGAAATCGGATTCGTGCCGCAAGATGTGTTCCTGTTTTCCGAAACCATCGCCAATAATATTGCGTTCGGACTTGATACCGGCGATAGCGGCGAAGTAGAAAATGCCGCACGGCAAGCCGCGGTATACCAAAATATCGCTGCGTTCGAAAAAGGTTTCGAAACCACCATCGGCGAACGGGGCATTACGCTTTCGGGTGGACAGAAGCAACGGGTCTCCATTGCGCGGGCATTGATCAAAAAGCCGCAGATACTGATTTTTGACGACTGCTTATCGGCAGTGGATACCAAGACCGAAGAGGAAATCCTCCGTAACCTCAGCGTGGCCATGGCCGGCAAAAGTTCGATCTTCATTGCCCACCGCGTGTCGACCATCAAAAATGCCGACCATATTCTGGTACTGGACCAAGGTCGGGTAATCGAACAGGGCAGTCACGAGGAACTGCTGGCCATCGGCGGTAGCTACCACGAACTGTACGAGAAGCAGCTACTGGAAGAAGCGGTATAAAAAAACCACCAGCCGATGATCGACTGGTGGTCTCTTAACTTTTATGGACTAGCGCTTAGGCTTCTTTACCGCCGTCAAGCTCGTCTTGCCATTTTTTCAGCTCGTCGAACTTACCTTCGGCAGCAAGCTTCGCCTGCTCGGGCCACGTATCGGTTACAGCCGTATTGAATTGGTCACCGGCTTCTACCAATGTGGCTTTCAATTCCTCGGCCGATTTACCTGCTATGCCAGCAAAATCAGCCAGGCCAGCCGCGGTCAGTACCTCGGCAATTTTAGGGCCGACACCTTCGATAAGCGTCAGGTCATCCCCTTTAGCTTTCGCCGCTTTCTTAGGCGCTGCCTTTTCCTTCTTCTCTTCCTTAGCTTCTGCCGCAGGTGCTTCTTCAGCCTTTACAGCCTTTGCCTTCTTGGCTACGGGCTTCTCTTCTTTCTTGGCAGCCGCTTTTTTAGCTTTCGGCTCGGCTACAGCCACAACCTCTTCCTCAAACGGCATTACCGAAACGAAAGATTTGTTATTGGCCTTCTTGCGGAATACGACGTTACCATCGATGAGCGCAAACAGCGTATGGTCTTTGCCCATACCCACATTCACGTCGGGGTGGTGTTGTGTACCCCGTTGGCGAACGATGATATTACCGGCGATGGCCCGCTGGCCGCCGAATATTTTTACACCTAAACGTTTGCTATGTGACTCACGGCCGTTCTTCGAACTACCCGCACCTTTTTTATGTGCCATGTCTTATCTCTTATTTATGGTGGGCAATCGCCCAGTTAAACAATCCGGTTATAATGCGATGCCAGTGATTTCGATCTTGGTGAATTGTTGGCGGTGTCCATTTTTCTTCTTGTACCCCTTGCGGCGTTTTTTCTTGAAAACGATTACCTTATCACCTTTCAAATGCGACAAAATCTTAGCCGAAACCTTGGCACCTTTCACTGTGGGCGTACCCACCGAAAACTTTCCACCATCTTCTGCTAACAATACATTGTCAAATTCAATACTAGCGCCCTCATCTCCTTGCAGACGATGTACAAAGAGCTGCTGGTCTTTTGCAACCTTGAATTGCTGTCCGGCTATATTTACTATTGCGTACATTGTTAATGAATTAATAAATTAAACGATCTCTAAAATTCGAAGCGCAAAGATAGGAGTTTTGTTTTGATATCAAAAACTTTATACATAAATTTGCATCCCGTTTTGAAACGGAATAGTGTTATTAAATAATTTTAGATTTTTAAAGGAAAGTATGCAACAGTACGAAACCGTTATCGTTCTTACCCCGTTGCTTTCTGAGGACGTAGTGAAGGAGGCCCTGGCCAAATTCAAGAGCATCCTCACCGAAGGCGGAGCCGAAATTGTCCATGAAGACAATTGGGGTTTGAAAAAATTAGCGTATCCGATTGAGAAAAAAACAACCGGATTCTATCACCTCATCGAATTCAAGGCTCCCGGTGAATTAATCAGCAAACTGGAAATTGAATACAAGCGCGATGAGCGGGTAATGCGTTTCCTAACGATCAAGTTGGATAAACACGCCCTTGCTTACAACGAGAAAAAACGCAGTGGTGCTTTCAACAAAAAAGCAGCGCCCAAAACTGAGGAGGTAGCAAACTAATGGCAAAGGAACAGATCCAATACGTGACCGCTCCCAAGGTGGAGGATACACGCAAGAAATATTGCCGTTTCAAGAAAAACGGTATCAAATACATCGATTATAAAGACGCGAACTTCCTGTTGAAGTTTGTCAATGATCAAGGTAAGGTGCTTCCGCGCCGGCTTACGGGCACGTCGTTGAAATTCCAGCGCAAAGTAGCCCAAGCGGTCAAGCGTGCACGCCACATCGGCCTGCTACCTTATGTTGCTGATTCATTAAAATAGGGAGGTAAACGTCATGGAGATAATTTTAAAGCAAGACATCAAGAAACTTGGTGAAAAAGACGACGTCGTAACGGTAAAACCCGGATACGGGCGCAACTACCTCATCCCCCAAGGGTTTGCCGAATTGGCTACCCCTTCTGCAAAGAAGGTATTGGCAGAGAATATCCGCCAAGCCCAATTCAAGCAAGATAAAATCAAGAAAGATGCAACCGAATTGGCTGCGAAGCTCGAAGGCTTGAAACTGACGATCGGCGCTAAGGCCGGCGAAAGCGGAAAGATCTTCGGGTCGGTAAACAGCATCCAGGTAGCAGATGCCCTGAAGAAGCAAGGCTTTGAGGTAGACCGCCGCCGCATCACGTTCGAAGAAGAACCGAAAGTCCTGGGCGAATACGTAGCAAACCTCAACCTGCACAAAGAAGTGAAAGTACAGGTACCTTTTGAGGTTGTAGCGGAATAATTCCGGCTACCGTACAGGTAAGATAACGAGGATGCCTTAACCGGCATCCTCTTTTTTGTGTGCTCCATTTACCACCGGCACTACCCCCCCATCAAAGCCGCCAAAAATGCCTCCTGGTAAAAACTGCCGATGGCGATTTCGTATGGGCCGATGAACACATCGTTGTTGCTGAATGAATCGATCTGTTGCTTATTGACGATATAAGAACGGTTTACCCGCAAGAACTGGCTTTGAGGCAGCATTCCGTGAATACCTTTCAAGTTCATGTGCGTAATCAGCCGCTTGTCGCCATTCTGGATGACCACGTAATCTTTAAGCCCCTCAATAAATAAGATGTCGGCGAAATTGACCTTGAAAAACCGCCGCTCCGACCGGATAAACATGGATTGGCTTTCTACCTGCTCAATACGGGTGTTCCGCTCTTCGGAGAGCAGCATCCCATGGTATGCCGTGGCTTTCGATACCGCACGTTGGAATCGACCGCTGGTGATCGGCTTTACCAGATAGTCAACCGCATCGACGGTATAACTGTCGAGAGCAAACTCGGCAAACGCCGTGGTGAAAATGATCAACGTCGCCTTGGGTACATCTTTCGCGAATTCCAGTCCGTTCACGCCCGGCATCTGTATATCGAGAAAAACCAGATCGACCGGGTTATTTTCCAGGTAGGCAGAAGCCGATTCGGCGCTATCAAAGCTCCCCACATGAGTGAGCGAAGAGGCTTGTGCCACCAATCGTTCCATCCCTCGCCGCGCAATGGGCTCATCATCTACAATTATACACCTCATAAGCCAAATGTCAGTTTTACCGTATACGTATCTTGCCCATCATCGAGGTCAAGACGGAAGTGGCGGCCAAACAATAATTCCAACCGCCTTTTACTATTCTGTAGCCCGATTCCACCCACTTCTTTCTCCAGTGCGCGCCGTGGTTTCGGATTCCTGCACTCAAAATGGAGTTGACCATCAGCCACACGGAAGTGGATATCCACGCGTGAATCATTTCCCGGATGGTGTTTCACGGCATTTTCCACAAACGGGATGAACAACAGCGGGGGTATCTCCACAGCGCTGTCCCCATCCATGCGAATCGTGTATAGAAAACGGTCCCTGCGTGTTTTTTCCAACTCAAGATAGTCGTCGAGGAAGGCAATTTCGTCGTCGAGCCTAACAGTATCTTTCGCCCCACCTTCCACCTGATACGACAACAGATCATTTAATTTGGACAGCATATAGGCCGACTTCTCCCCGTCTTCTTCAGCCATCATGTTGGCGTTGTTGAGGGTGTTGAACAGGAAATGCGGATTGATTTGGTTCTGCAGGTTGGCCAGTTCGATTTCCATGGTTACCTGTTCCAATTCATTGATCCGCCTGGCGTTCTCCATCCGGTACTTCAATAGCTGCAGGGTGGTCAAGCCCATTATAAACAGTGCAAAAGCGAAAAAGCCCGAAGATATGCCGATGAGCGGCGGGGTGGCGATCCCGGCAGGCGCCCCTCCGCCCCCCTCCGCGCCATCCTGGAGCATGCCCAGGGTCAGCACAACCAAAAAGATGAATAGCGCCGTGAGCACGATATAGCGTGTCGCCCGTCCTTTTATCAGCAAACGGGGAACCAGTAGGTACATGTTGACGTAGATGATCGTGTCGATCAGCAGGAAGTAAGGCACCCAGGCACCCAGGCGATGGGGCAATAGCTGCGTAGGCTCATCCCAAAAAACGTTGATCGTGATCAGCATCACCATCACCTGTATCAACAGGTGCCTCCAAATCCGGTATGGGCGCTCCAGCAGCAAGTCGGGTATGATCGGATCGAATCTACTCATCATAACGTCAGCACCAGGGAACTCGTTGTTACATTCAGCTCGTAATCAGCCCCGAGCGCGGTTAGCCGCTGTTCGGCTTGTTTCAGGTCGCATCCCGACAGATCGGTTCCAGGAGCAGCACATTCGAAAGCAATTCGTTGGCCATCCGTTTTGAGGTGGATCGCCAGCACCGCGGGCCGGCGGTCCAGGGCAGCATCAATCAAGGGAATGAACAGCCCGGGCACCACAAACAGGTTGGTATTGCCCACGTGGGATACCGTATAGGAAAAATCAAACGGAGCGATTTCCTGCCGCAGGGCCAGGTAGTTGCGCATAAATAGGATTTCCGCGCCCAGCACCGCCCGCTGGCGTTTGAAATCGTAGAGTTGGTATCGCAACAATTCACTTAGCCTGGAAAGGAACTCGGACGTGTTCCCGGAATCTGTTGTTGTCTTCGCCGCGGCATAGGCTAAGCTGTCTTGGAGAAGTTGCGGATTCAGCTGATTTTTAAATTCGTCGATATCGTTTTTCAGGCGCCTGGTTTCCAGGTTCTCAATCTGGTGATGATCGCTCACCCATTCCCTGAACAACACCGAGATCGAACTACTGGCAATGCACACGGCATATAACGTGGTGTTCGATAACCAATCGAGCACCGTTACACCGTTAACCCGCCGGGCTTCCCCGATCAGCAGCGACTCGATGAAATACTTGGCGGCAATGATACCGAAGAGCAACAGGAAAGCGATGCTTACGTGGGCAACATAGCTGTGTGATAGGGAAAACCGCGGCGTAAGGTAGTAGCGGTTGAAATAGGCGAAAGCAATGATAGTAATCGAAAAGCCTATCCCAAACAGATAGATTGTCCGTTCCGACATGCCGTCCTTATCGCCGAGGGCAAAAAAGGCCTGCGACAGGGCAATCGGCGCCAAGGCCATGGCATACAGCACATGGCGCCACACCCGGAAACGGGCGTGTGACATAAAATCGAACAACATGTTGCTATATTCAACTGTCGGCATGTCCAACAAATGTATAAACTAAAATTCAATCCGATAGCTCACATTAAACAGCGATGTCGCCGGGCGGTACGGTTCTATCGAGCCGGTTTTGATATTATAGCGGTGTTCGATATATTCCTGCTGACCGGTTGCGTTGACACTTTTCAGGGCAAATTCGTGCGCCATCCGCCGCCTGTTCAGCTTATAGCTTACGGAAAAATCACCGATGAGCATGGGGTCGAATTGATGGGCGAACATGCGGGTTTCATCATACTGCACGGTGTTGTCGGGATGGGCGAGCGTGGCTTCTACGTCTACCGGTGTATACCGTTTCCCTCCCATCACCGTAGCCTTCAGGTTTACCCCCAGCATATTCCGCCCCATCACCCATTCCTTGCCGATGAGGCCATTCAGCACAAACCGCCTATTATAACGGGTGTTATACCACGCTCCATCACCGCCCCGGTATTTCGAGTCGAAGAGCGAGCCCGTAACCATGTAATAGAGCCCTTTGTTCATGTATTTCTCAAACGTCACATCGATGCCATAGTTCCGGCCTTTGCCGTCATCAACCAACGTCTCGGTAAGGTAATAGTCCGTCCGGTTCAGCAAGGAATAGGATCCGCCGGCCGTCACCGGCACATCGAACAGGGATTGGTAATACGGTTCGATTTTGAGGTTCATATCCGGCGAGATGCGGTATACATACGCCAGCATCAGGTGATGGCTTTTCGTAAAGGCCAGCTGGTTATTGGGTAGGTTACCCTCCACATCGCGCACAAAATACACATCGGGCTTTTCCATGCGGCTATGCAGCCCATACCCCAAGGCGAAAGAACTGCGCGGAGCGACTTGCCACTTGATGCTGGTGCGGGGCTCCACGGTGGTATGGCTATTTAACGTGAGGTGCTGCGCATTTAAGCCAGCCGAAAGTACCACTTGCTTTCCCAGCTTGATTTTCGAACTCGCGTAAGCCGACACCAAATTGGTATGGCTATTGGCTGCCGCGAAATTCTGGAGGGCTTCACCCCGTACCGGAGCGAAATCGAGGTGCATATCATAGCCGACATTCGTTAACGTTATCCCCGCTTTATGGGTATGGCGCGCATTGGCTTTATGGGTCACGGCTGTGGTGAGCACCAGGTTTGTGGTGCTGGCGGTCAGGTCTGTCCGGGGGCTGCTGCTTCCGTCCAGGCCGTGGAATGCCTCATCCACCCGGTTTCCCAGGTAAGTGGCCGCCAGCGTTGTTTCCAACGACGTTTTCCTATTTCCGAACAAGAAGCTGTGTGATAGTCCGCCTGCACCGGACCGTTGGTTCGCACCGGCGAGGAACCCATCTTCAATATATTTCCAATCGGCCCTATCCTCCAGGATGGGGGCTACCTCATCAATGAATCCCGTTCCCCACACGGACAGCGTCCCCGCCTTCTCCGTGGGGAAATTGAATTTGAAATTCAAATCCTGGTACCCCAGTGTGCCCCCCATCCCTTCCTTCCCACGCAGTTGTTCCAGCAACTTGGTCGTTGAATAGCGGTAGTTGATGAGGTATGACGATCGTTTTTCCCGGCTTATGGGTCCTTCGGAGGCAAAGTCGATGCCCAGTATCCCCAGCTGGAATATGTGTTCGTAGTTTTGGCTGTTGCCATTGCGCAGTTTCATGTCGAATACGCCGGAGACCGCATTGTTGTAGGCTGCGGGAAATGCGCCGCTGAAAAAGTCGGAATTCCCCAGCACGTTTGCACTTAGTGCCGACAAAAAACCGCCGCCAAGCACATCGAGGTCGGCGAAATGGTTTGGGTTCGGTATTTCCACGCCCTCCAGGCGCCATTGTAGCAGGGCGGGCGCATTGCCCCGTACTGAAATGCCGTTATTTGAAATGCTGGGTGTGGCAACGCCGGCATAAGCGCTCACCAATCGGGCGGGGTCGTCCATCCCACCGGCAAAGCGGCGGGCTTCTTCCACACTAAACATTTGCGCACCGAGCAGTGCCATGTCGTTCAGCGAGCCCGCTTTGTCTACGTTCGGACCGACGGTTACCTCATCAAGTGCAATCGGGCTTTGAACCAAGCCGATGTTTAGCTGAACGGCTCTAGCCGACCCCACCAGTACCTCTTTAACAACGGCAGTCTCGTAGCCCATTCGGCTAACCGTAACCGTATACCGGCCGATGGGCACCTCGTCCAAAATGAACCTCCCCTTTTCATCGGTCGCCGCGACCTTTTGCCTACCGGCTAGTTCTACCTTGGCCGAATACAGCGGCTCGCCCGATGCCCTATCGGTAACCGTGCCGCGAATGGTTTGTGTTAACTGTTCATTGCTTTGTGAAAACCCCATCAGTGGCAGCAATAATGCCAGTACCACTGTCAACCTTAACTTCTGCATCTCTCCAACGTTTATGTTTCATCCATTAACGTCACAAAGTAATCAGCTTTGGAAGGCAGATTTAGATTAATAGACAAGCGGGTGCAATTCGTATACTAAACGTGGGGGATGCATATACATGAATCATGACTTCTTTGCCCTCTCTTATGAAGGGGAGCCTTTAAAATCCTTCTACGACAAAGAAGTAGCCGAGTGGACGGATAATATCGAACGAGGAAATCCTGTTCCCTCAGCGCAAATACATTGGCAAGTTGGAAGCCAAGATAGCACGTCTCGAAGGCAACGAGGCATAGAAACATCCAATACTTTTCGTAGTTTTGTAGGTGACCCTCGGTTTTCGTCCCGATGTAAATTAGGAGCACCGGATAGGAATGTGAGGAAGATAAAAGAGAAATTAGAAAAGGAGCAGGCTATGGTAACCGAAGCAAGGAAACTACATGTAATCGAAGAGCTACTTAAGCTAAACAATGACACCATCTTAAAAGAAGTTGAAGCATTGTTAAAGAAAGCACCCATTTCCCCAAAAACAACCAAATTATCTGAGCGATTTGCAGGCAAGCTATCTTCCAAGACGGCTAAGCAATTACAAGAGCATATTATCAAAAGCCGAAATGAATGGGAGCGCGATATTTAATAGATAGTAATAGTGTAATCTATTATTTGGAAGGCAGTCTCCCTGCAACAGGGATGTCATTTATGGATAATGTGATTAATGACATCCCCAATATTTCCATCGTCACCAAGATAGAGGTATTGGGATTCAAAATGAGCAATCAAGATGCGCGATTAATGCGGGATTTTGTTGATGCTGCTAACGTGATCGGTTTGACTGATGCTATTGCCGATAAAACCATAGAACTCCGCAAAAGCCAAAAAATAAAATTGCCAGACGCAGTAATAGCCGCAACCGCGCTTTTCCATGGGTTGGCACTGATTAGCCGAAACCTATCCGACTTCAAAAAAATCCCTGATTTGGAAGTGATTAGCCCACATGATATGTAGCCGCGCCTAGTGAAATTCCGATAAAGGAGGACGAACATGGTAGGGTGTTAAAACAGGCCTGTACTATTCGACTGCCGACTCCGATGCAGCAAGCTCCTTCCGCGTTTGGCTATAACGGCAAACCATACCCACAAAATACAGTACCATCGTGTATCCCGCCCCAAGACTGACGAAATTCCCGAAATGCGGCCCCCTGTAAAACGACAGGGCAAGCACCACCAGCGAGGCCGCGACCAAAAGCACAACTCCTATAACTGCTATTACATACGCCGTTTTTGATTCATAGAACGATCTACTCATCCTGATCTTAGTCCCTTCCCTCCCACCGAAACAATTGCGCTCTGCCACCCTTTGAACAAAGTCCTTCCGAAAACGTGTAAAATCATCTTTACCGGCATACCACCCGCGATACAACTTGATAACCCGGCCGGCCGTTAATTTGATTTTAAATACCTGATAATTTTTTTCCGGTTGATACAAGTACTCGGTTACCTCCGTCCATTTGATGTCCTCATCGGGCCGCCAATTTCCCGGAAACTGCGTTTCCCAAACTCTCCGGATGCCCTCGTCGTCCATGGTAATCACCATTTTGGCCGTTGCGAAATATTGAGTTAAAAGAAACACCAATCCAAATAAACCTAGCATCAACAGTACGACCCAGGGGCCATTGGATGGCAATACACCCATCTCCTTTAGATATAACATAAGCCCTATGCCACCAAAAATTACCCCAAAAGCCACAGCCGCATATCGCCATGGCGACGTCTGCCAGATGGTGTAGCTATTGGTATTGAGGGGTGAAGTGTTCATGACCGTCTGCATTGCAGTGGCTATTGCTATGGGGCTCAAAATAACCAAAAAAAAGGAGTCTTTAAAGACTCTCCCCTGAGAAAATGACGTCACGACGGGTTCCGGTTATGCCGCAACGGGTTCCGGTTATGCCGACATGGGTTCCGGTTATGCCGACATAGGTTCCGGTTATGCCGACATAGGTTCCGGTCACGCCGAAACGGACTCATATGAAGTCAACATGGGTTGAGGTCACGCCAAAACGGACTCATGTGAAGCCGACATGGGTTCCGGTCACGCCACAACGGACTCCTGTGAAGCCGACATGGGTTCGGGTTACGCCGAAACGGACTCCTGTGAAGCCGACATGGGTTCAAGTCACGCCGGAACGGACCCATGTGAAGCCGACATGGGTTCAAGTCACGCCGGAACGGACTCGTGTGAAGCCGACATCGGTTCGGGTCACGCCAAAACGGACTCGTGTGAAGCCGACATCGGTTCGGGTCACGCGGGAACGGGCTCATGTGAAGCCAGCATGGGTTGGGGTCACGCTGGAACGGACTCATGTGAAGCCAACATGGGTTCTGGTCACGCCGGAACGGGTTCAGGCGAGGCCCACAAGGGTTCGGGGCGGCGTATCATCGACTCCTTACGGCGTATCATGGACCCGTTGCGGCATATCATGAACCCAAAATTTGCCGTTCAGCTATTACTGGACGAAGCTGATTCCTGCTTACGGCTGTGTGTGGTGTTTTATCCGCCAGCGATACCGGTTAGCGGCCACCCTCTGGGGTAATACAGTACAAATATTTAATAACTCCCCATAATCACCAAATCAGAAACGATACGAGATACCAACCGACGCCCCTCCTGTTATGAGCCGTTGTTGGTAACGGTCTCCTTTAAAAGCCAACAACGCATAATTTTTAACCTGCGGAGCGACGGACAACCCCCATGGGCCGAACGCATGCCGAGCACCTACTGCGATCGTGAAGCCTACACCGCTTTGATTGTCCATATTAGCATCTCCGTTCACTTGGAAATCGATGTCGGGCCCTCCATGGATGAAAAACCATTCGCCGATATTCCATTGAACATGCAGCGGAACCGACAAAATCGAAATACGTATATCTTGTCTAACCTGCTCGGGCATTGGAGCGCCCACCAATGTTAAGTGATGGTCGCTATAGTCTAACCCCGAAATCAACTGAAGTCGGTTACCTATGGTATACCCATACCGTATGCCGCCAGAAAATGACAGCCCTCCCTCACTACCCCCACTCCCGTCAAGCGATTCAAACCGATATAGGCCATTGCTACCTATACCAAGGTGACCTGTTATCTCATGCCGCTCCTGTGCATACGCGCAGCTGGCCAGAATCATCAAATTAAATAAACTAAAAATAGTGGTAAATGTCTTCATACGATTGTAAGTTGTTGATGTCGTGTTTGACGTATGTTTTGCAACGAATCCAAAATTCTGCAACTACCCAGGTTCTTCCAGCCTTTTCCCTTTCAATTTCCGTATACTATACACATAACCCGCAACAGGTATCAAAACGATAAGCAGCATCCAAAACTGATACCGCCGTGCATAACGGAAAGACGCTTGTACAGCGAATCGGACGCAGAGGTAAACATGTAGCATCACTAAGACACTTAAAACCAAAGAGCTATCTATTCCCATAAATCAAATATATGGGGAATAAACCGAAAATAAAAGACAAAAAGCTCCCTACATGGCTTCAAGATGAGTTTTTCCACTTGCAAACCCCGGCGCGATTGCGTATCATTGTATCACTAGCACCAATTGATAGCACCATATGAATAAACTTTACCCCCCCCCGCAGAAAAAACGGAAGCGTTCACCGCTTAGTTAAAACCCTCATCACGATGTCTGTCGTTGCATTGTTGGTCGGGGCCTGTGCCAAGGATGAAGCCGTCGTCGACGCGCAGCCCGATGAACGGGACCCCATCACAGCGGCACGGTCCGCCTTTGAAAACAAACACGGAGGCCATGCGGATGGCAATACCACCGGTTCCCCGCAAAAACAGGGTAACCTCGACTGGGAAGAAGCCTTTACCACACACGGGCGGCAGACCATGTACGTGTTTGTCCCCATCCGGGCCGAAGAAACCTACTATGCCGGGGAACCCGGCGGAAGGCAACACCCCGTAACCGCACGGCTCCGGGCTTCCAACACCGATGGGAAATGGGCATTCGACCTGGTGCTTTACATCCCCGAGGGAAATGGCTGGGAAGCATCCGGAGAATTCACCGGAACAGCCATCGCCGAGGCATGGTTCGGCGGCCGTAGCCGGATGGCCCACTTCTACGACGGTAGGCTACTCGCCAACGGCCACGGACCCGATGGCCGCATCACCAAATTGATGGGAACAACCTGTTACACCACAACGGTATCGGCCTATGTCAACGGGGTACTGAACACCACCCATACATCCACCACGTGCATCGGATCGGGAGGCCCCGGCCCCGACGATGGATGGGGGCCACTCCCCGAACCGGACCCAAGGATAGGTAATGAGGACGACACATCGCCAACCTACTACACAAGGGACATTATCAATCAGATAGACGACCTCTGCTTGAAACAGACGATAGACAAGGCGTTAACCTATTCAGCATCGGCAATGGACCTAATATCCGATATTATCAAAGAACTGGATGGAAATGTCGGTCTTCAAATTGACATTAATGTGGTCGATGGTATTACGCCAAAAGGCAAACCCGGGGAAGCAGCGGGGCAAGACTTAACTTCGGTTGGAGGTATTCCAACAATATTTAAAGCAACGATTATACTGCACGAAGGATATATGCCGGATGCATCCCAAGAAGGAGCAGTTTCAATTTTTATACATGAGGTGTTGCATGCCTATCTATCAAAAGCAGAACTTCTCAACAGCACGGGAAAAACCGATCAGCACCAAACTATGGCTACAAAATACGTAGGTCCAATGGCTAGCTATCTGCAGGGTTTGTTTGGCATCTCAAAGCTCGACGCATTTTCATTGGCTTGGAGCGGACTGACTTACACGGGTGCTTACGCTAACGTATCGTCATTCGATATCGACGGAAACTCCTACTTGAAAGATGATATTGTACAAGCTGCTGCAAAGTATATGGGTAGAGGTGCGGATGGAAACCTATTAGATGGAACAGAGCTATGCGAAAATTAAAAATTACTGTAATGAAGGTTTGCATATTGAAATTTATACTTATTAGTTGGAGCCTGCATATCACTATTGGATCATTAGCTCAAGAGAAAAAATATATTATGTTGGATATGCTCGATAGTCTATACGATGTCAACCATTATTCACTTAATACACAGGAGTTGTATGGAGTAGACGAGACTATAGAGTTGTATAATATTCATTACGTTGGTTTAGTTTTGTTTTCTGTCTTACCAGACTTCACCAGCGATAAAAATTGGAGTGAGGTGAATTTAGCAGAAATCGAAAATCAAATTTTTGATGAAAAATCTTTTCGGCATGAAATGGGCAGCCGCATTCCATCTGGAGATGACAACAGCAAGAAAACGTTACAATACGCCTTAGTAAAAACTCAGGGAGATAAATATTTCAAGAGTAATTATTGCTTGACCGAGTTTTTCTTCGTCGATACCTACCCCTCTCCATTCAACACACCATATGGGACGATTAATATCGGACAAGATATCCTAAGTATCCAACAAATGATGAATGTTTATTGGAAAGCACTAAACATTCCTGAACGTCTGCCTTTCCCATTGGATGTTCGGAAATTAGGCGGCACGTTGCTACTACCGAACAGGCGTATACTTCAGCGAGAATATATGTCACGAGAGCTAAAAATAAACGATGAAAGAGCCTACCAGTTTTGGACATTTACGGATTGGAATACCCATGATGGTTACAACCTCCATCGTGGCGTGGACCGTTTCATCTACATACCGGATAAAGGTATCGTTGCGGGGTCATATGATTTCTACTTTCTATTTGAACAAAACTGGTCGTTCATCGAGAAAGGACGGGTTAGGCATAATAAAACCAAGGAAGAGCTTTGGCAGAACGTGCTGGAAGAAAAAGTGATGCTGGCTGAGGAACTGAAATGAAAAATGGGGGAACACCGGTATCCGTATATGTTGACAAGCGTGCTTTGGATATCGGTGAATTAAGGTACGGAAGCGTTCACCGCTAAGTTAAAACCCTAATCATGATGTCGGTCGTTGCATTATTGGTCGGGTCCTGTGCCAAGGATGAAGCCGTCGTTGACGCGCAGCCCGATGAACGGGACCCTATCGCAGCCGCACGGCCCGCCTTTGAAAGCGATCTTTGTGATGATTAATTATATAATGACCATGCGAGCATTCATTTTAAAACTAATAATCACCGGTTGCTGTTCTGGGGTTATACTCGAATCTATGGCACAGAAGGGAAAGATACAATACGTGATGCTCGACATGCTGGACAGCTTGGACAAGCACAGTAAGTGGGACAAGCTGTACCGATATACGTTGAAAACCGAAGAATTATACGGGGTGGACGAGACCATTGAGATGTATAATTTCTATTTTGGGAGTACCCTTATCCTGTTTTCCGTGCTGCCGGACTTCACCAGCGAGGAGAATTGGAGTGAGGTATCGATGGATGATATCCGCGATGTCGTAATAAACAACGAAAAAGGGCTCAATGAGGCCATGGAGCCATACATGACTGGCCCTAGCCGGGCCAAGAAAACTAAAACTCATTTGTTTAGGTTGGTGAAGCGCGAAGGCGGGAAGTATTTCACGAGCAATTTTTGCCTGACGGAGTTTTTCTATGTGGTGCATCATTCCTCGCGGTTCAATGTACCCTATGGCACACTCAATACCGGTCAGGAACTGATAACCATCAAAGAGATGAAACGGGTGTTTGAGGAAGGAAAGGAGTTCCCGGGCTCACGACACTTTCCACTTGATATTCGAACATCTAGTGATTCGTTTTATACACCGAACACCAACTTAGAACACTGGTGGCTGGTTCAACACGAGTATCTTTCGCGGATGTTTGATATAAACGACGAAAAAGCCTACCAGTTCTGGTCGTTTACGGACTGGCGGGGGCAGGACAACCTGAAACTCCACCGGGGCATTGACCGGTTTGTCTACATGCCCGAAAGAGGGATTGTTGCAGGCTCCTACGATTTTTGGTTTCTATTCGTAAATAGCTGGTCGTTCATCGAAAATGGTCGGGACAGACATAATAAAACCAATGAAGAGCTTTGGCAAAATGTATTGCAAGAAAAAGTCATGCTGGCCGAGGAACTGAAATGAAAAGTGGGGAACACCGGTATTCGTATAAGTTGACAAACGTGCTTTGGATATCGGTGAATTGAGGTGCGGAAGCGCTCACCGTTAAGTTAAAACCCTCATAACGATGTCTGTCGTTGCATTGTTGGTCGGGTCCTGTGCCATGGATGAAGCCGTCGTTGACGCGCAGCCCGATGAACGGGACCCCGGATAGGTAATGAGGATGATGGAAAATTTCGGCACATACTTCGAAGAATTGGGATTTGGTTTTAATGTACAGTATCAAATTAATCAACTAATCCAATCTCGTCTCTATTATGAGTGGGACCTCCAGAATGAATAAGCTATGTATAACACACTATTAATTCGATTACTATTACTCTTCACAATAATTACCGCCTGCGACAATCCTTCCCAAAAGTCAGTCGAGGCGAACCAGTACAAATTGACGACCGCTGATACAGTCAACATACTCCAAGCAGCTTTGGGTTCCAAAAGCACATTTTTGCACGCCGGAAGAACTCATACGGTTGGCCTAGGACAATTGATTGATACTTATCCTTTAGACACCGTACTTTTTATACAAAATGACTACATTCCGCATGAATTACCAATAACGATTCCTGGTAAAATCATCCGATTTGTTGATGAACCGAAGGGTTACCCCAAGAGTGGATACATACCAATTGATATCGATATTCATGTTTATGCCCTTTCCATTACAAAGGATTCGGCGCACTGTGCTATCTATTCGGCCGTGTTCGGAACGATATTGGATTGCGAAATGGAAAAGAATAAATCTGTTTGGGTTATAACGAAAGTAGAACAAATGCAAGAATAAAAGCAATGCAAGTAGATATGGAGAAAGTGAGATATATAGTTTGGCCAATTCTTGGCCTTATGATAATGACGTCGTGCCAAAACGTTCCAACCGACACTACTCAAAGACCTTCTTTTGACAGTATCGGCATTACCGAGCGAACCTATACATTAAAAGACACAATAAACATATTGCGTGCAATCTTTTCGTATCATGACACATCAACTCAGGCAGACAATTGGAGCCCTTTCACAAATATTCCGGATGATACGGTGAATATTTGGGTCTCCCCCCTGGCATTACCTTCCTCATTAGACTTTATTAAATTGGGTGGTAGGCACTATGTATTTTCTATCAAAAACATGAAGGAGATTGTAAAGAGTCCCAAAAACACATCTATTTTTTTATCGAGTTTAAAGATTTTCGATAACGCGTCCATGGTCGGGTTCATCAATAGTGAAACACTTGCAACTGTTCATTATAAATTGAAGTATGTATACGGAAAATGGAAAGTTTTTATCCTATCTAGACTCCCCCCACCTAACTCGTGATAAATCACTTCAGCTGTCTCAACGAATTACAGAGCTAATACAGACGGGGGGACAAATCGACCTAAACAAAGATTGATTGCCAATGCTTCGAACGAATCCGCAACAGCTACTATCATACAAGGTTCTGTAATCCATAAAAGAAAACGAAATGAACAAGTTGATGATTGCATTATTTTTCCTTCTCACGTTGACTTTAGAAGATCAAGCGCAGGAGAAACGGCTTGACGCACAAAACAAGGAGGCTGATATCAGTGTACATGAAGAAATAGCACGGCTTCTCTGGACAAATCTGGACCGGCGATTCTATGATATATCTGATGAAACCCCGCAACATTTTATTTTCAGTATCCGATTTGATATTGATTCAAAAGGTTCGATAACCGCCGTTGAAAACAGTGTAAGCATGCGCGAGGCATTCGATGGAATCGCTGATAGCCTGTATGAAGAAATTGACAAAGAATTATTTGTAAGAACGAAGTACCGAAATACACGCGTCGTTGTGCCGATTATGATTTTTATCGTGCAGGGATCGACTCCCATTGATTATAACGCCACATTAGCAGGATTAGAAAATATGTGGAGCTATGATTGCACCAATAATGACATTAAACCAACGATTTTTTTCCCTCCGATATATCGCGCTACGGCTAAATTTATGGTTGATTTTACCGTAAGAAAAGAGGACTTAAATTCTTACGAAGCGAATAGGCTAACAAAAGATTTGCCAGAGAACAAGAGTAAGAATTGAATAGCTATTATTGTTCTGACATTTATTTTCGTAACAGATAATGTGGTGGCTGACGAGCGTCATACAAGGAACAGACCGAAATAAAAGAGATAAAGCACCTCGGCGTGACCTCGAGGTGGGCTGAGAGTGTAACACCAACTGTGTCACTGGATAAAACGAATAAATAGTTTTAAATTCGAAATATCAAGTGACATGTGAATAAACTTTACCGCCCCCCGCAGAAAACACGTTAAACAATCATAGAGATGGAATACAAGGCACGTCGTATTGCAATGCACCATAAACCTACTTATATAATGATACTTCTATTTGCCGCGATGATATTATGTAATAGCGGGCGGGCTCAAACCAATGCACAGATTGACAGCCTACACAAGGTAGTTGACCGGATGTTTTGGACAAATTCCGGACGGGCATTCTTGGATGAAGCTGACAAATCGCCCCAACATTTTCTTTTCAGCATTCGATTTGAATTGGATTCAAACGGTATGATAACCAACATCAAGAACAGCACGAATATGCATCAAGTATTTGACGAAACCTTAGCGGCTATTCGTGAAAACATCGCTATAGATATCTTTGCAAAAGCGGGGTATAACAATACACAAATCATTTTCCCCGTATTTGTGTTTATTCATCAGCTCCAAACGCCAATCAATTACGGCCAAACGTTTTTGGGTATAAAGGGTATCTGGAGGTATGGGGTTGACGACGTGGCCGCACCCAATGCCATCATCTTCCCTCCGATTTATCGGATTACCTCTAAATCGACTGTTCTCTTCGGTGATGTGGAGATGAATGGTCATCGTATAGAGGACAAATTGAAGAAGGACCTCCCATCTGATAATAAGAATAAGTAAGCTACTCAAAAGCGAAACGCATATTCGAGAGTAAAAGATTGCATCCTTTTGCAATTCCGGGCATGATTATGTATCATTGTATCACTAGTACCAATTGATTGCACCACATGAATAAACTTTACCGCCCCACGCAGAAAAAACGGAAGCGTTCACCGCTAAGTTAAAACCCTAATCACAATGTCTGTCATTGCATTGTTGGTCGGGTCCTGTGCCAAAGATGAAGCCGTCGTTGACGCGCACCCGATGAACGGGACCCCGTTGCAGCCGCACGGCCTGCCTTTGAAAGCGAGCTTTGTAATGATTAATTATATAATGACCATGCGAGCATTCATTTTAAAACTCATACTCACCGGTTGCTATTCTGGGATTATACTCGAATCTATGGCACAGAAGGAAAAGATACAATACGTGATGCTCGACATGCTGGACAGTCTGGACAAACACAGTAAGTGGGACAAGCTGCACCGATATACACTGAAAACCGAAGAACTGTATGGTGTTGACGAGACCATTGAAATGTATAACTTCTATTTTGGAAGCACGCTTTTTTTGTTTTCCGTGCTACCAGACTTCACCAGCGATAAAAACTGGAGTGAGGTAGCGCTAGCGGATATCCGTGACGTCGTTATAAACGACGAAAAAGAACTCTACAAAGCCATGAAAGCCTACATGACCGGGCCGAACCGCATTAAGGAAACTAAAACTCATTTGTTTAGGCTGGTGAAGCGGGAAGGCGGGAAGTATTTTAAGAGCAACTTTTGTCTGACGGAGTTTTTCTATGTGGTGCATTATTCCTCGAGGTTCAATGCGCCCTATGGCACCCTTAATACTGGCCAGGAACCAATAACCATCAAGGAGATGAAGCGGGTATTTGAAGACGGCAAGGAGTTCCATGCACCTAAGACGCTACCCTTCCCGCTTGATCTGAGAGGGGAGGTAGACAACAGATCGCTCGATAATCCCCCCGACACCTATCTAGATCACTGGTGGGTCGTGGAACGGCAGTATCTTTCCCGAGAGCGTGAAATCAATGGTGAAAAGGCTTACCAATTTTGGTCGTTTACGGATTGGCGCGGGTCAGACAACTTGAAACTCCACCGGGGTATTGATCGATTTATCTTCATGCCAGACAAGGGAATCGTTGCGGGTTCATACGATTTTTGGTTTTTATTCTTTGATACGTGGAATAATCCTCCAATAGAAAGAAGAAAACGAAACAATAAAACCAAAGAAGAATTGTGGCAGAATGTGCTGGAAGAAAAAGTGATGCTGGCCGAGGAACTAAAATAAAAAACGGGTAAAAACCGATATCCGTTTGAATTAAGAAGTATGCTTTGAACAAGATTGAGCGGCGGCATCCCTTGCAATTACCTGAACAATTCTGTATCATTGCATCATTAGCACCAATTGATTGCACCATATGAATAAACTCTCCCCCCCCGAAGAAAAACGGAAGTGTCTACCGCGTAGTTAACACCCTAATCACGATGTCTCTTGTTGCCTTGTTGGTCGGATCCTGTGCCAAGGACGAAGCCGTCGTCGATGCACGCCCGGATGCACAGGAACCCGCTATTGCGGCAAGGATCGCTTTTGAAAATCAGCATAGCGCCGGCTCTGCAGAGGCCGGCTCGCCGCAAAAAAAGGGCTACCTACTCTGGGAAGAGGCCTTTACCACACACGGCGGGAAGACCACGTATGTATTCGTCCCCATCCGGACTGGCGAAACCTATTATGCCGGGGAAACCGAGGGGAAACAGCATCCGGTAACCGCCCGGCTTCGGGCTTCCGCCACCGATGGGAAATGGGCATTCGACCTGGTGCTTTACATCCCTGAGGGCAATGGTTGGGAAGCGTCCGGCAGATTTACCGGAACAGCCATCGCCGAGGCATGGTTTGGTGGCCGCAGCCGGATGGCGCACTTCTACGACGGCAGGCTAATGGCCAACGGCCGCGGACCCGATGGCCGCATCACCAAACTGATGGGAACAACCTGCTACACCACCACCGTATCGGCCTATGTAAACGGCATGCTAAACACCACCTATACATCCACAACGTGCATTGGTTCTGGAGGCCCCGGACAAGACGATGGATGGGGCCCACTCCCCGAACCGGACCCCAGAATAGGTAATGAGGATGACGGAAGTGGGGATGATACCCCAGAAAACAGAAACCTCACCTTGGATATTACCGATAAATTAAATGATTACCCTTGTGCCCAGGCATTAGTGGCGCAATTGACGACCCTCGACAATGGGTTGGCTAAATTGCTTGATGAAATTTTTGGAAATAGCGAAAATTTCAACGTTAACTTCGAGAGTTCTGATTTGTTAGCCGACGACGAGGATGGCACCGAAACCGGACAAGGACTATCCCTAGATAACTGGGACAATCCTACATACACTTCGACTATTAAATTGAACACCTTCATTTTAGAAAATGCCACTAAAGAATACATTTTAATAACGATGTATCATGAAGCATTACATTCTTTCTTAAGGGCTGAACGAAATCGGTTGGGAAGTACAGCATTCTCGACCAAATATCCGGGATTCACAGAATATGAGTATACTTACGGAAATGGCAAAAGGACGAAAAAATACAAAATAGCCCAAACCCATGCCAGGTTTGCTATTTATGTAGATGCTCTTACCGATGCGATTCAATCATTCAACCCCGATATGCCACTCGCATCCGCTAGGGCGATGGCCAAGATGGGGATCGTGGAGGATTCAAGTTTGAGTAATACAGAAAAAATATTGAATGGGAATGAAAGAGATGTCTCAACAGGCAATGCGAAAGGTACCAAATGTCCATAATATGAAGCAAATACTATTATTATCAGGGCTGATGTTGTCCAACATTTTTTATGCACAGGCCCAAAGCAGGAAATTCGTCATGCTCGATATGCTCGATTCCGTTTATCGAGTGGCCAAGTACACCTTGGATACAAAAGCGCTATACGGAACCGACCACCATATCGAACTGTACAATGTATGGCTCAGCAATGAGTTGGTACTCTTTTCGGTGTTACCCGATTTCAGCCGGAGTGGAGCTTGGGAGAAAGTAGATACCGCCAAACTGGAAGGCCGAATCCTGTCGAAAACAGATTTTCGCCGTGATATGCAAGAAAAGTATCTGGTGGAGGGGAGCGAAAAGAAATCAATGCATTATGCCCTTATAAAGCGTATGGACGGTGATTTTTACGTCAGCAAGAACTGCTTGCTTGAATATTTTAATATCCGCAATTATCCACCTGAATTACACACACCTTACGGGACCATCAATACCGGTCAATCAAAACTGACTATAAAAGAGATGGCGATCCTCTACCAACGGCACTTTCCCGATAGTCCCTTTCCGTTGGATATCCTCCAACAACCTGCCATGGGTGACCAGCTGCTGCTCAGGAGAGAGTATCTATCCAAACAATTTGAGCTGAACGGTGAAAAGGCCTATCAATTCTGGACTTTTATTGACTGGAACATGTCAGATGGGAGAAACACACAACGTGGTATCGACCGATTTATCTATATGCCGAGCAAGGGCATTGTAGGCGGTTCCTATGACTTTTATTTTTTCTTCAAAGCGAAGCTAGATTTTACACCGGACAAAGATCGTTACATCATTTCCATGAACCAATGGCAAGATAACATCATGGAAGAAAAAGTGATGCTGGCCGAGGAACTGAAATGAAAAAAAGGATGAAAACCGATATCCGCTTATCTTGACAAGTGTGTTTTGGATAGTGTTGAATTGAAGTATCCTCTTGCAAACCCCGGCACGATTGCGTATCATTGTATCACTAGCACCAATTGATTGCACCATATGAATAAACTTTACCCCCCCGCAGAAAAACGGAAGCGCTCACCGCTTAGTTAAAACCCTAATCACAATGTCTGTCGTTGCCTTGTTGGTCGGATCCTGTGCCAAGGATGAAGCCGTCGTTAACGCGCAGCCCGATGAACGGGACCCTATCGCAGCCGCACGGTTTGCCTTTGAAAACAAACGCGGAGACCATGCGGATGGATCCCTAACCGCCCGGCTCCATACCTCCGACACCGATGGGGAATGGGCACTCGACTTGGTGCTTTAGACAATTCGAAAGACACAAAATGTCAATGATATGAAACAAGTCATATTACTATCCGGGCTAATATTGTCAAGCATTTCTTATACCTCGGCCCAAAGCAGAAAATTCGTCATGTTCGATATGCTTGACTCTACATACCGGATTAATCAGTATGCTTGAAACAGACAATAGATAAGGCGTTAACCTATTCAGCATCGGCAATGGATTTGATCTCCGATATCATACAGGAATTGGACGGAAATGCAGGATTGAAAGTACTTGACATTACCGTAAAAGACGGGATAACCAGACAGGGCTTTCCCGGAGAAGCTCAGGATATGGAATTGATTAAAGTAAATGGCATTCCCAAGACATTCACTGGAACCATCGTACTCCATGAAGACTATATGCCGGATGTTTCACAGGAGGGGGCGGTAGCCATCTTCATACATGAGGTGTTACACGCATATATCGGGAAAACTGAACTTATCACTGGCGTGAAAGTCGATGACCATCAGACCATGGCTACAGAGTATGTTGGCCCAATGGCAGACTATTTACAGGGCTTGTTCGGTATCTCGGAATTCGATGCGTTTTCGTTGGCTTGGAGCGGATTAACCTACACAGGAGCTTACGCCAATGTATCTTCTTTCGATATTGACGGCAATACTTATCCTAAAGATGATATCATATACGCCGCTGCGAAGTACAAGGGACGGGGTGCTGACGGTAATCTTTTGGACGGCAAGGAGCTTTGTGACAATTAAAAAAATAGAATTATGCGAACATTCATTATTAAGCTAACATTCACCTGTTGCTGTTTCGGGAGTATGCTGGACTCCTTCGCGCAAAAGCAACAGATACAATACGTTATGCTGGACATGCTCGATAGTCTGGACAAACAGAGTAAGTGGAACAGTTTAAACCAATATACGCTGAAAACCGGTGAGCTGTATGGTGTGGACGAAACCATTGAAATGTATAATTTCTATCTTGGGGGTACCCTTATCCTGTTTTCCGTGCTACCAGATTTCACTAGTGATGAGAACTGGAGTGCCGTAGCGTTAGAGGATATCCGCGATGTCGCTATAAACGACAAAGAAGGACTCTATGAGGCCATGAAAGCATACATGACCGGTTCAAACCAGGCTAAGGAAACAAAAACAGCTCTATTTAGGTTGGTGAGGCGGGAAGGCGGAAAGTATTTCAAAAGCAATTTTTGCCTGACGGAGTTTTTCTACGTGGTGCATTATTCCTCACGGTTCAATGCGCCTTATGGCACGCTCAATACCGGCCAGGAACTGATGACCATCAAAGAGATGAAACGGGTATTTGAAGAAGGGAAGGAGTTCCCGGCCCCGAGGACACTGCCTTTCCCCCTTGATGTAAGAGGAGCGGCTGACAACACCTCCCTAGATAATCCTCCCGATACTTATTTGGAAAATTGGTGGATAGTGGAGCGGCAATATCTCTCCAATGAATTTGAGATAAACGGCGAAAAAGCCTACCAGTTCTGGTCGTTTACGGACTGGCGCGGGTCAGACAACCTGAAGCTCCACCGGGGTGTGGACCGTTTTATCTATATACCCAACAAGGGAATCGTTGCGGGGTCGTATGATTTCTGGTTTTTGTTTTTTGACTCATGGAATAACCCTCCTATAGAAAGAAAACGGAACAATAAGACCAAGGAAGAGTTGTGGCAGAATGTACTGGAAGAAAAAGTGATGCTCGCCGAGGAACTGAAATGAAAAACGGATGAAAACCGATATCCGTTTGAATTCAGAAGTATGCTTCTAACAAGAGCGAGCGGCGACATCCTCTTGCAATTCCCGGCACAATTCTGTATAATTGCATCACTAGCACCAATTGATTGCATCATATGAATAAACTTTACCCCCCCCCGCAGAAAAACGGAAGCGCTCACCGCTTAGTTAAAACCCTAATCACGATGTCTGTCGTTGCATTGTTGGTCGGATCCTGTGCCAAGGATGAAGCCGTCGTTGACGCGCAGCCCGATGAACGGGAGCCTATCGCAGCCGCACGGTTTGCCTTTGAAAACAAACGCGGAGGCCGTGCGGATGGCAATACCACCGGTTCCCCGTAAAAACGGGGTAACCTCGCTTGGGAGGAAGCCTTAACCACCCACGGAAAGCAGACCATGTACGTGTTCGTCCCCATCCGGACCGAAGAAACCTACTACGCCGGGGAACCCGGCGGGCGGCAACACCCGATAACTGCCCGGCTCCGGGCTTCCAGCACCGGCGGGAAATGGGCGTTCGACCTGGTGCTTTACATCCCCGAGGGCAATGGCTGGGAAGCATCCGGGGGATTCACCGGAACAGCCACCGCCGAACCGTGGTTTGGTGGCCGCAACCGGATGGCCCACTTCTACGACGGTAGGCTACTGGCCAATGGCCACGGACCCCATGGCCGTATCACCAAGCTGATGGGGACAACCTGCTACACCACAACGGTATCAGCCTATGTAAACGGTATGCTAAACACCACCTATACATCCACCACGTGCATCGGGTCGGGTGGCCCCGGCCCCGACGATGGGTGGGGGCCGCTGCCCGAACCGGACCCCAGAATAGGCAATGAGGATGATGGAAGTGGAGACATGAATTACAGAACTGCGGAAATACATAATGACTTGACCAACCCATGCTTGAAAGATTTACTGAACGAAATACTGGACAAACAATTTATCAACCGCATCGGTGCCATCTTGGAAGAGTTCGATATTTCTGAAATTGTAAGCCTCGATTTTACGGATACAAATCCACTTCCCAGTGATAGGATGGGACAATATAACGACTTAGCTAGTACAGATGGAAGGTTCCAAATCGATTTGAATAAAAATCAATTGCCAAATTCTTCGAAAGAATATGCGACTGTCGTCGTCTTCCATGAAACTATTCACGCTTACTTGGCAAAAAACAATATTGATATCAACTTTCAGCACCAAGAGATGTTCTTAAAATATAGAACTACGATATCAGATGCTTTAGTACAAATGTACGGAACAAACCAACAATTAGCTGATGATTTAGCCTTTGCTGGGTTAACTGTTCGACATGAAAATTATGACTGGTGGGATTGGTACATGACAACAATTCCACAAAACAAAAAAAATAGAATTATGAACACAATAAATGATCATCAAAATGGAACCCAAGGCACAGCATTATGCAATCCATAAATGGATAATTCCTTTTTTAGTATTCCTTATATTGTCTAATGGCGTGGTAGGCCAAACCGTTTCCAGTCTGGAAATAGCTGAAAGCGGTTTAGACAATCAGAAAGTGGACCGGATCCATCGTGAAATAGATAGCTTGTTCTGGGTTTCGACGGGCGGCTATCTTAACGTCAACCCCCCTCAACACTTCCTGTTCAGCATTAAATTCGAATTGGGTGCCACCGAGGAAATTGTCAATATTATGCCCAGTAAGAATATGGATGCTGTGTTTGAAAAAAGTATTGACTCCCTACGTGCCCTCACAAGGAGAAATTTGTTTGTTGGTTCGGGGATTGGGGAGAAGTCTGTCATTATTCCGGTATTTATCTTCGTAACGAGTAAACCAGATTATCGGAAATCACTTTTCAGAATTAAGGAAATATGGAGTTATGACAATATAAACGAATTGCCTGTAAATGCTGTGATTTTGCCACCAATACACGGAGCTTCCTCAAAAGCGCATGTTACCCTAAAAATTGACGAAAGTGAATTAGATAATACGCCGAATAAATTGCATAAAAGTCTCCCCAGGAGCAACAATTGAGCGAATTAAAAAAAGGCCGTCTCAATTGAAACGGCCTCATTAAGATTAACCAACCAATTAATTATTCATTATCCCACCATACGGGGATAACCATTGCTTGTTGGTAACCTGCGGGGATATCCGATGGAATATTCGCGGGGTTGTACTGCCTTTCGGAAGAAGGATAAGGTAACCGGAGCGGAATGATGTCCAATTCCGGTGCAATTTCCAACGTAGTCGATCCCGGATACAATTCCTCATTGATAGGTAATTCCGGATAGCCTGTTCTTCTGAAATCGTTGTACGACTCGAATTGCAAGTAGTTAGCGATATACTTTTGCGTCATGATCTGCTCATACGCCTCGTCAGCATTAGCACTTAATCCGTTTGCAGCTAAATAGTCCGCGTAATCCGATATACCATAGAAGTCCATCGAAGCGGCAACACCAGCTTCATAAGCTTCCGTCACCGCACCGGTAACTGTCTTGCCTGCCTTTAGGAACTCGGCCTCAGCACGGATAAAAGGCACCTCTGCATACACGAGCCAATACAATGATGCATCAGCAGCACTATAAAAGCTATGGATAGCCGAATAGTTAGCTACCGCCGTAGGTGCTGAATTATTGGTTACACCAAGATACATACCGGCGTTGTCACCCTCGGGTACTTTGCTCACCTGGTATTCAATACGGGGGTCGTCCGTATCCAACAACATATTCACGTAGTATAACGAAGGGCGGTCTCTATCATCCCATTTACCATCAATCGCAAATTGATACCATGGGTTTTCAGCACCTGGAGAATTCACATATGCATAAGTCGGTATTTCTTCCGCCGTTATCGCTCCTGCATTCAGGGCTTGCAACGCCAAATCTGCTTGTGTTGCGGCGTCATACCCAGGGGCATTTGAAAGCCTCAGATAGAACCGGGCCTTTAACGTACGGGCCAAATGCTGCCAGCTATCCATAGCACCCCCGTAAACGAAATCATCCGCTCCCGGTACAAGGCCAACTCCTCTACCAGCCTCGTCAATGGCCTCGTCCAATAGTACCTGGATCTGATTGTATATCTCCTCTTGCGTATCATACGTTGGTTTGATGACACCTTCGACACCATTAAAAGCATCAGAAAAGGGTGCATCGCCGTAGAAATCGGTAACCATCGACATATTCCACGCTAACAAGATTTTCGCTATTGCACTATAATTGTAATTCTCGTTAGTAGTGGCCTGAGCAATCAAAACCTTGCAATTTTGCATAACGTCTATATAGGAAAACGACGTCCAAAAGTTATTCGCATCATTTGCCGTAAGGCGGTAGTGCCCTTCGTGGGGGCCAGGTACCGCTCTCGCTAAATGCTTTGTCCAGAGACTACTTGTGCGAACTGGCCAGCCACCGATCACCTCATAAGAGAAGTTCGACAGAACAGCTGGCAATATTAAGTCCTCGCCCACTTCTGAAGGAGCGTTCGGATCAATATTGATATCCAGCTTATCGTTACATCCCTGAAGGGAGACCGCCGATATCAATATTCCAATGATTATATATTTAAATTTCATGATAAGCAATATTAAAATCTAACATTCAGACCGAAAGTTACGCCTCTTGTACCAGGGGTAACCGCATGGTAAAATCCTTGAGCATTTCCAGAACCGAAAAGACTGCCTTCCGGGTCGAGGTAGCTAAAGTCCGATTTTATCCATAGGTTTCTGCCAGTAACCGAAATACCAACGTCCTCAAACGGTGTTTTTGCGATTACCTTCTCGGGGAGTTGATAGCTTAGTGTCACTTCACGCAACTTAATAAAGCTGCCATCCTCTACCAGCTCTTCCATCGATGTGGTATAAAACGATTGGAAGTAATCCTGATCTTGTAAGACGGGCGTTGTATTAGGCTGGCCATCTGAAGCCCGAACACCCTTCCAGGTCTTATAGGTGTTCCTTTGTTCTGTAACTTCCGCCGTACCATAGAAGGTGGTATAGTAGGCATCAAAATTGAAAATATCACCTCCCTGACGAGTATCAACCAATGCAGACAAAGAAAGTCCTTTGTACCTGAACGTGTTTCTAATACCTCCTACCCAGTCTGGTGTTACGTTACCTATTGGTCCTAACTCATCGGCTGGCATCGGATAACCGTCATCATCGATAAGTAGGTCCCCGTTGTCATTACGCTTCCAACCTAAAGACCAAATTACGCCATAACCGTGATCTTTATCAGCACGGATTTGGGGATCGGTGAATCCGCCTAAGAAAATATTGTCAACACCTTCAGCAATCGACTTCAATGTATAGCGGTTTCTCGAAAAGTTCACCAACACATCCCACGAAAAATTATCCGTGCGCACGGGAGAACCACTGACGATCAACTCAATACCTTTGTTTGAAATCTCACCAGCGTTGATAACGCGTGAGCCGAAGCCGCTGGAACCAGCAATTTCCTGTTGGAGGATTTGCTTATCGCTCACCTTGTCGTAATAAGAAAATTCGACACCTAACCGATTTTTAAAGAACCGCAAATCAGCACCTACTTCCATTTCAGTTACCATTTCAGGCGTCAACATATTACTAGCCATCAATGACGAAAGTTGGAATGCATTTACCCCTTGGAATGGAAATATAATATCCCCTCTGGTACCGTCTCCTGGGTTTGCCTGAGCGAATGTTTGAGTCGTTAGATAAGGACTAGCATCGTTTCCTGCTTGGGCATAAGAGAGCCGTAATTTACCATAAGAGAAATATGGATTGTCTTGCAAATCAAGCAATTCGGTAAACACCCAGCTCAATGAGGCAGACGGATAGAAAAAGGAGTTATTACCTTTTGGCAGTGTAGACGACCAGTCATTTCTAGCTGTTAAGTTTAAAAACAGGTAGTTTTTATAATCTAACGTTCCCGAAGCATATAAGCCTACTATCCGCCTACGAGAATCTCCTTGAAATGCTTGTTGTGTTGCGGCATTTGAGATATCAAAGAAGCCGGGAATATTTAGATTCAGCCCCCGCACACCCCTACGGGTGAACTTCCTATCGTTATAGTTCGTACCAACCAATGCCGAGAATGAGAGATCATCGTTAATATCGCTGGCAGCTGATAAGATTAAATCGTTGTTTATCTGGCTACTCTTAATTAACGTTGAAAACATCCGACCATTTGTTGTACCCTTAGTTCCGATGTCCACGTGTTCGGACGACTCATCGGTATAGGTATCCAACCCTATTCTGTTAGTTAATTTCAGCCAAGGAAGAATATCGAAGTTCAATTCGTTAGAAGCAATTATCCGATCTACGATACTTGGCATCGCATTATTCTCAACCAACCAATACGGATTATTAAAGCCCGTGGCAGATGTAGCAGGAGATTGCCAAGAGAGATTGCCATGCTCATCGTACATTTCCTTACTATCAAATGTTATGGGGGCGAAATTCAGACCATAAAGGAATGATCTAGCGTTATTACCTTCTGCAAACCTATTATTTCGCGAATTCGTATAACTCACCGACGTGCTTGAACTGAATTTTTCACTCAACTGTGTCGTCATATTCCCAGAAAGGCTATTCTTCTTGAAATAGTTATTGGGAACAACGCCTGTCTGGTCTAAGTTTGTATACGTTAAAATATAACTGGACTTCTCGCCACCGCCACTGATGGAGAGGGAATTTGTCCAAACGCCCGCGGTTTGATAAAAATCCTTGCGTGGATCAATAGTACGCGGCACACCGCCTAACGCATCTATAACAGCTTGGCTTACTGAGTCTTTATGCGGACCCCAGCTCGTAGTACCTTGCGGACTTCCATCCGGATCCTCATTGTAGCCACCAAGACTAGCAGGCAACCCATTGCGGAACAATGGTGTTGTTCCTCCCGCAGGTGTCAAACCTAAATGATAGGATGTTTGATACCCTTCAGTTATCGCATTGTCATATGCTAAGTTGGATGAAAACGAAATCCGAGGATACTTCCGGTTTGCGTCTCTTACACCTTTCTTCGTGGTAATCAAAACAACGCCGAATGCGCCGCGGGACCCATAAAGGGCACTAGCTGCCGCACCTTTAAGTACCGATATGTTCTCGATAATGTTTGGATCGATATCGACTGCACGATTCGCACCAGCTCCATTGAACAAGATGCTTTCGGATGTTTCGCCTCTATTCACCGAGTTGTCGATAGGAATCCCATCAATAACGAATAAAGGTTGATTCTCTCCGGTTAAAGATGAATTGCCACGAATAACAATACGGGAAGAGGAACCGGCCTGACCACCAGAGTTGTTAATTTGGACACCGGCGATCTTTCCTGCTAAGGCATTTACGACATTCGGCTCCCTGGAATTAACGATATCTTGCGATTTAACATCTTGTACCGAGTAACCCAATGAACGTTTCTCCCGTTGAATACCTAATGCTGTGACCACGACTTCACTTAAATTGGTGGCATCCACTTGCAATACCACGTCAAGAACATTTGACGATGAAATGGCGACATCTTGATTCAGATATCCGATGTATCTGAACGTAAGAGAACCCGTGCCATCTGGCACACTAATGGAATACATACCGTCCGCGTCGGTCGTTGTCCCCAATGTAGAGCCTGTTACTACAACAGAGACCCCAGCAAGCGGCTCATCGCTGTCTGACGATGTCACCGTACCGCTGATTCTCCTGTCTTGGGCATACGCCGATCCGATCAGCAGTATCCCCAACATAAAGAAACATAGTAATTTTTGTTTCATGCGTTTGTGAATTTGGTTAAAAAATAAAAATTTGAAAAATAGTAATTGTGCCAAGCCTCATTGCTATTGGGCTTGACACCATTAAAAAACCACGGCAGCTATTCGCCGGGCTTGATAATAAGTGAATAAAATCTTAATTGAAACAGTGCCGTTACTACTGTCGCTATGGAACGGGGGGCAGCTTGTTTCTCTCTGAACATCGTTTTCACGTTAACCTCAGATGATTCGCAACCATTTCAAACCGCAACGATGGTACCGTTGTTCGTTAATATCCCCATTAAATCAATATGATTTATTAAGCAGATGATTTATACAAAATAAATCAGGGAAAGAATACCAATCAGTGCGTGCTTAAAGTAGTGCTTTTATGTGTGACTAATTCTATCGCTGCGCCAAAAATACGATGTTTCGCTATATAATCAAATTATTATCTCTGAAAATGTTAAAAAATGTTAATGTTGCCGGGGTATATTCCATAAAGATTTTGTTACTTTGGTGGTGAAATTTTAAAAGGCCATGCGTGCAAAAACCATCTCCATCATCGTATTGACCGTACTGGTTACGGTTATTCTTATGAAAAACATGGACGAAGTCAACTTCTGGATATTCGGCACGCGGTCTGTCCCCAAACTCGCCGTGCTGGGCACCATGTTCTTTATCGGTGCGGTTGTGGGTTTTTTGATTGGCCGGCCCAAAAAGAAAGTTGAGGTCGACGAGGAATATGATGTGGAGGAGGAAGAGGCAAATAAACCCCTAAACCAAGACGACAACGATTACATCAACTAGGCAACCGGAAGGTAAACCGATGCATCCCCCCTTCGTACCGATAGGACAAATCGGCACGATGCAGCTGGGTAATGGCCTTCGCTACAGCTAAGCCGAGGCCGGTAGACGAGGAACTCTCTGATGCCCGATAAAACCGGGCGAACATCTTGTCGGCATCCAACGGCTGCGCCGGTCCGGTATTCGCTATCTCGAACCCATCGGTGGTAATAGCGATCCGGATATGGCCACCCTCATGGTTATGGACGACGGCGTTTTTCAATAGGTTCGTAATCAGTATATCCGCCAAATCGGTGTTGAAAAACCGTTTCAAAGCGGCTTCCTCGATGATTTCCACATCGATATCGCGGTACTGGAGCAATTCGGAAAAGTCATCGGCCTGCTGCCGCAACCGGGCATTGAAATCGAGCTGCTCCGCCGCGGCGAATTGCCGGTTTTCAATTTTCGAAAGCAAAAGCAGCGATTTGTTGAGCCGCGTCATACGCTCCAGGTAGTGGATAGCGTTGGCAAGCTGCTGCGCATCGTCGCCGCGCGATTGTTCAAGTAGTAATTCAAGCTTGTTGATGGCGATGGCCAAAGGCGTCTGCAACTCGTGCGATGCGTTCTCAATGAACTGCTTCTGCTGTTGGAAAACGGCAATATTGGCCTTCAGCAGTTCGGCAACGGTTTGGTTCATGTCTTGAAACTCCGTGACCTTGGTCTGTGGTGGGTTGAATGTCTTGTCCTCACCCAATTTAAACGCCCGCAACTCGTGTTGCAACTGATAAAACGGGCGCCAAATTTTGCGGAGCACGCGGTTGTTGATAATAAATGCACTGGCAATCACCGCCACATACAGCCATAGCAGTGCGTGGAGCAGATCGCCCACCAAATCCTCGCCTTCCACCATCGACGTAATGATCTTCAATTCGTAGTAATGGTTATCCGAAGTTGAAAAATAGGTGGTGAGCATGCGTACCACCTCATCGTCTTCCTCATATTCCATGTACATGGCTGTATCGCGGAACTCTTCCGTGGCCTGCAGGGCCAGCTCGCGCGAAATGGGCCGTATGGCGTAATTGCTCTCATCAAAACGGTTCTTTTGAAGGAGGGTAGAATCGCGGGTTGCCTTTTTGATGATGAGCATCTTGTAGTTTTCGAGCCCATCGTCGATGCTGTCATAGACCTCATCCATCATGCTGAAATAGAAAACCACCGCCCAGATACTCAAAATGAACACCAGCGAGGCAGATAAATACAGCAACGTATGGTTGAGCAGCTTCATCTACACGGTAAGCTTATACCCCACCCCGTATATGGCTTGTATTTCGAGGTTGGCACCATGGCTTTTGAGCTTCTTGCGGAGGTTCTTGATCTGGGAGTAAATGAAATCGAAATTATCGGCATTGTCCATGTGGTCGCCCCATACGTGTTCGGCCAACGCCGATTTGTAAATGAGCCGGTTTTTATTGACCACGAAAAAGGCCAGGATATCAAATTCCTTTCGGTTGAGGTGCACGTCTGTACCGTCTACACCCAATGTGCGGGCGTCGAAGTCGAGTTCCATGTTGTTCAGCCGAACCACATTGGCGCCGCCCAATGCCTTGCGGCGTATCACGGCCTTGATGCGTGCGTTGAGCTCGGCCAGGTGGAACGGTTTCGTCAGGTAATCGTCGGCCCCGAGCTCAAGACCCTCGAGTTTATCGTCCAACGAATCTTTGGCCGAAATGATGATCACATTATCGCGCTTCTGCTTCGATTTCAGGGTCCTCAGGAGATTGAGGCCATTACCATCGGGCAGGCCGACATCAAGCAGGATGCAGTCGTAATCATAAAGCGATATTTTCTCGGTAGCCGTTTGGAAATCGGGGGCAAGCTCTACGATATACTGTTCCTTGCTCAGGAATTGGGCAATGTTATCGCGCAATCCTTTTTCGTCTTCAACAATAAGCAACTTCATCTCCGGGTAATTTGTGAGCAACAAAGATACCGCGAAAATCTGTAAAAAAGCTGAACCACGAAAAAAGAGAAGCTACCGCTAATCCTTCTTTTTCAACTCGTCCTTCACGTCTTTCGCGGCCTCACTCACTTCCTTACCTACTTTTTTTGCCGCGTTCTTTACATCCTTTGCTGCTGCTTTCGACGCTTCCGTCACTTCTTCTTTCGCGCGCTTCACACCGGCCTTCACGCCGTCTTTGGCCTCTTGGAAAGTAGATTTGACACTATCGCCGGCTTGTTCCGCGCTATCCAACACCGCATCAACCTGTTCACCGATGCTGTGGTCATGCCCTTCGTGGCTGTGGTCGTGTTCCGCGTGGTCATGGCTGTAGGCAGCATCCCCACCCGTTTGGTTGTTGCAGGCTGCAAAAGTCAATGCCCCGGCAAACAGCGCTATTTGTGCTAATTTGTTCATCTGTATAAATTTTAAATGAGCGATCGAATGCAATAGTTGTACCAAAATCAATATACGCTGCCCCTGGCGGCTTCCAGCGTATTCTTCAAGAGGCCAACGATGGTCATCAGGCCCACGCCACCCGGAACCGGTGTGATCCACGACGATTTGGGGGCCACGTGTTCGAAATCCACATCGCCATATAGTTTGTAACCGGATTTGGTTAAGCTACTCGCTTCGCGGTTGATGCCGACATCGATGACGATGGCACCCTCCCTCACCATATCGGCGGTAATGAAATGCTTTTTCCCGATGGCCGCCACCACGATATCCGCCCGCAGCACCTCTTCCCGGATGTTCTTCGTTCTGCTATGGGTCAGCGTTACCGTACAATTGCCCGGTGTGGTATTGCGTGCTAACAGGATACTCATGGGGCTTCCCACGATGTTGCTACGGCCCACTACCACGGCATGCTTGCCCGTGGTATCGATGCCATAGTGCTCCAGCATCAGCATAATGCCGTAAGGGGTAGCAGGGATAAAGCAGGGCAGGTTGCGCTGCATGCGGCCCAGGTTGATCGGGTGGAAACCATCCACGTCTTTCCGGTAGTCGATCGCCTCGGTAACGCGATCAGGATCGATATGCTTGGGGAGTGGCAGCTGTACAATAAGCCCATCTACACCGGGGTCGGCATTGAGTTCCGTGATCTTCGCGATAAGCTCCGCCTCCGTAATGCTCTCATCGTAGTGGATATTGGTCGACTCGAAGCCCACCAGCTCGCAATTGCGCATCTTGCTGGCCACGTACGTTTCACTCGCGCCGTCGCTGCCAACTAAAATGGCCACCAAATGTGGCCTTCGCCCCGCTGACGCCAGAAATGCCGCCGCTTCCTGTTTGATATCTTCCTTAATCTTCGCTGATACCAGCTTTCCGTCAAGTAGTTGCATATTTAAGTAGTTAGTAGATAGTAGTTAGTAGTTAGCTTTCGCTAGCGTCCTATAAACTTACTATTCAATTTTCAGCATTAGTAAAGCATGCAAAGGAATCTAAATACTCAGTACTAAATACTCAGTACTCACGTCAATCCAATTTCAATACCGCCATGAATGCCGACTGTGGTATTTCCACGTTGCCTACCTGGCGCATGCGCTTTTTTCCTTTCTTCTGTTTTTCCAGCAGCTTACGCTTACGGGAGATGTCGCCACCATAGCATTTCGATGTAACGTCCTTACGTAGTGCGCGGATATTCTCGCGGGCAATGACCTTGGCGCCGATCGATGCCTGGATCGCTATTTCAAACTGCTGCCGGGGCAATAGCTCTTTGAGTTTCTCGCAGATTTTCTTTCCGAAGTCATACGAATTGCTGCGGTGGATGAGCGACGACAGTGCATCGACCGGCTCGCCGTTCAGGCGAATGTCCAGCTTAACCAAATCCGACTGGCGGTAGCCGATCTGATGGTAATCAAACGAGGCATACCCTTTGGATATTGTTTTCAGCTTGTCATAGAAGTCAAACACGATTTCACCCATGGGCATCTCAAACACCAGCTCCACCCGGTCGGACGTAAGGTACGACTGGTCGACGATGACCCCGCGCTTCTGGATACACAGCGACATCACTGGCCCAACAAATTCGGCCTTCGTGATGATATTTGCCTTGATATAAGGCTCTTCAACAAACTCCAGCTTGCTCGAATCGGGCAGGTCAGACGGATTGTGCACAATTACTTCTTCGTTGTTCTTGGTCAGGTAGGCTTTATAGGATACGTTAGGCACCGTGGTAATCACGGTCATATCAAACTCCCGCTCCAACCGTTCCTGAATGATTTCCATGTGCAGCATGCCCAGAAAACCACAACGGAAACCGAACCCGAGCGCCGCCGACGACTCCGGCTCGAAAACCAACGATGCATCGTTGAGCTGCAGGCGGTGCATGCTCTCGCGGAGCTCTTCGTAGTCTTCGGTATCTACCGGGTAGATGCCCGCAAATACCATGGGTTTCACTTCTTCAAAGCCCCTGATGGCTTCCTTACTCGGACGGGCAGTGTGGGTAATGGTATCACCCACTTTCACTTCGCGCGCTTCCTTGATGCCGGAAATGATATAGCCCACATCGCCCGTTCGGATAACCTCTTTGGGTAGCTGGGTGAGCTTAAGCGTGCCGATCTCGTCGGCGATGTATTCTTTGCCGGTAGCAATGAACTTCACCTTCTCCCCTTTGCGGATTTCACCATTCTCCACCTTAAAATATGCCATGATGCCGCGGAACGAGTTGAACACGGAATCGAATATCAGCGCCTGCAAGGGTGCTTCCGGGTCGCCCACGGGTGCCGGCACACGTTCAACAATGGCATTGAGGATGTCCAGCACCCCGAGCCCGGTTTTACCCGATGCGGGAATGATGTCTTCCCGCTTGCCGCCGATCAACTCGACGATCTGGTCTTTCACCTCTTCGGGCATAGCCCCCGGCAGGTCCATCTTATTCAACACCGGGATGATCTCGAGGTCGTGCTCGATCGCCAAATATAAATTGGAGATGGTCTGCGCCTGGATACCCTGGGAGGCATCGACAATGAGCAACGCCCCTTCGCAGGCGGCGATGGAACGCGATACCTCATACGAGAAATCGACGTGCCCGGGCGTGTCGATGAGATTCAACACATATTCCTGGCCATCCTTGATGTAATTCATCTGGATGGCGTGGCTCTTTATGGTAATGCCCCGCTCGCGCTCCAAATCCATGTTATCCAACAGTTGGGCCTGGGCCTGCCGCTGGGTGATGGTGTTGGTGTACTCCAATAAGCGGTCGGCCAGGGTACTCTTTCCGTGGTCTATGTGCGCAATGATACAAAAATTGCGGATGTGCTGCATACAAATCGACTTCAAGCGGCAAAGATAGGTTTTTTGGCAGGATATTTTGGATAGCAATGATATTTTGCAAGGCAATTGGATTTCAGTTCATCCCTTGGCTGAGCATCTGGCCGATGACGTCAGCCCGTCGCATCTCTCCGGGCGCGGCGACTATTATCACACCTGCACGCAGAACGATAACTTGGGCCACAACCCGTTACGCAATACGCTGCAATACGCCGTGTTCGGCCTGCACTATGGAAGGTGAGGGATTACCTCAATGCCGGATGACAACCTGCCGTTTCTCGACCTCACCGTCTTTGTGGATATGGACGAAATACGTGCCCTCGGGTAGACCCGCCGTTTCAAACTGTATTTTACCATCTTTGCTTTCACCATGCCGGTGCTGACGGCCGGAACCATCATAGAGGATGGCGGTGAATACGGTCGATTGGTTCCTCCGCTGTGCTTGTCCGGAAGCGCCGTCATCTCCCACCGATATAGTAAGGGTCTCGTTGGCGGGATTTGGGAAAACAGTAAACGGTTGGGGGGATTGTACCTGGCAAAAGATAGATCTGGTTTTGGTCACACCGCAAACCTCAAATTCTACTTCGACCCATCCAGACCACGTGCCAACTTGAACCTGTAAACTCTTGGTGCCCTGACCATCAAAAACGGACCATCCGGATGGCAGTGTCCATTGGATATTTGAAATGGGAGGGGATCCGGGCTCCGTGATTAATTTTAGAATCCACATCATGCCTGGAGTCAGCACCGGATTATTGCCGATATAAGCATAACTTTCCGGATAGTTAGCCGCTACTTTTTTTACGACGTTCATTTCCCCGCAAGCCGTAGAAACCTCCGCGATGATCTCTATCATGGCATCCAGGGCAGTGGAAACTGTAGCTGAATTACCGCTGCCGGTAATCGTAACGGATGACGGAACAACACTCCACCCAGTTACGGCGGCCCCAGGCGGCAGGTTGGTAACTGTGTACGTTGTCGTGTTGCAGAACTGGTCAGGGCCGGTGATCGATATTCCGAGCCTATCTGAATATGCGCTTCCTACACCGACAGCATACCACGCATCAATGACCGACTTCAGTTCACAGCTATTTATCTCCAAATAAATCTACTGTAGCTTGAATAGTAGCTACCCGCATGTCGGAATAATTAGAAGTAGGCGTGAGATAGTTTGTTTCGGCTCTATAGACAATTCTTGAAGCGTCCGTAACATTAATGCCTGTGACGCTATATGAACTGGTGATATCATTTGTACCTGACCCTCCATTGACTAATAAATAAAACCAGAAATTACCAACGCCACTGTTAACGTGGACTCCGCAATTATCATTATTCTCGTCGGGAATGCAGCCCGTAGTATTAAACCAAAAAGTTCCCGTATAGGTGTCCGGTTGATTAGAATCATTCGGGTCAATCATCGATCTAAAAGCACCTCCAGCTCCAACAATATCTTCACCGAGCAACCAAGTCTGTTTTCCCGTTGTACTATGCTGCTCTACACAGGCCGCCCAAATATCCGATAAGCTCTCATTCAGCGCTCCGGGTTCCTTTTCGTAAACCAAGCCCGTTCCCGTACTCCCTATCGAGGTATTGCACACACCATGACCTATTTCATGGGCAATGACATCCAAACTTACCGTGGGTCCAAAAAATAATCCATCACCATAAAACATTGCGGAATATGTGCTACTCCAAAATGCGTTATCCATATCGACAATCACAGACGGGTTATTCGGATTCCTTGTTCTAACGTGTACATAGTTAGTAATCGTCCCTCCATTGTCATCATAGCTATTTCTATTGTGTATACTATTAAAGTAATCAATAGTCATCTCTGCTCCCCAATGAACATCCAGCGCGGCGTCGTCCATATTTGCATTATTATGCTCACCGTCTGTCCAATTATTGTTGTTATCTACGAAATCTACCGCATTAGGTAAGTTTGTCGTGAAATCGGAAACATAGTAGGCTGGTGCTTGTTGGTAATTGAGTGTGTTGATTGAGGTTGTACCGTTCCGGGAGCCTTCTCTCAATCTGAATCCCCCAGTAAAGGAATCCCCAATGATATTCCTAGTCCCCGAATACCGCGTATTTGCCGTTCCGGGCGAATTCGCATCCATTATAAGCGGATGGGTATAAACTTTTTGCCCACTGTGACAGTCAATATAAGCAAGATAGTCACCTCTTGTGTTATCTGACGCCATATTCACCTTATAACAAAGGTGAAAAACATCATCACCCCTTTCTATAATAACGATTTCGTACGGCCTAAGTTCTTTTTGGTTAAATGCCAAGAGCCCTGGTTTAATTTCACCGATTTCATATTTGTTAATATCTTCAGACTTAATAAAGGTTTCGATGGCATTTTCAAAAGTTAACCTTGGAACAATGTCAAATGAAGCCGGAACAGGACTAAAATCTCCATTTGCAGCATACAGTCTTTTGTCTTTATCGCGATGAATGATATATTCCTGAAACTCCACGACAATTCCCTTATAATATTGTTGATATTTTTCATGGGTCCTCCCCATTCTATCCACAGTCGATTTGTATAAAATGAAATCCGTCTCTTTGCTGGCCTTTAATAGTTGTTTAAGGAATATCTTCGAATCCTGTACCTCGCTAAGTTTGCTGTTTTCGGGGATTACAACAAACTTAACAATACCATTTGAAGTGGAATCAATGACAACCATGGACTCCTGGGCAAAAACCCAGCAAGCGAACAATAACGCTAATAAAGTAACAATAATTCTTTTCATTATTTCAGGTTTATAATCAAAATGCGCCCATCTCGTGAGAGGAACAATATTTTCTGGTTTGATATCGCAAGACCCTTGAAATTATAGCTTTCGCCTCCGTCATCTTGAAATACGATGGTTTTAGTCTTTAAATCTAATGGGCTTCGATAGATGCGAGATGCACCCGTGCTATAGTAAATGTCTGGCCCTTGGCGTACGGACACAAAATATGAGCCTTCGGACGATACTTCGCCAGCTAATTGCCAGTTCAGCCCTCCGTCGATAGTGCGGTAAAGATTACCACCATAGGTAAACGCATAACCATTTTGCTCATCCATGAATTTAAGGTCCGTGGGCCCGCTGGGCATATCCGGGAGGCGCACCCATGTTTCGCCCCCATCGATGGTCTTTATAAGCGTTCCAACACTATACGGTGGGCAATCGGAACCGCAATAAACCATATCCATTCCGTAAGCATATCCAATCGTTTTATTAGCAAACATCTTCACACCAATATTTCCTCCCGGTTTTTCAGGTTGGTAGACCGATGCCCATGTTTTACCCAGGTCACTGCTACTAATAATCCCACCGGACAACGTGACAAAAATTCGGTCATTGTGGTAAAGCACATCGGTGTAGGGCAAGGTCTGATCAGCGCTAAGCAGGCTATTCCAAGTGCTTCCCCCATCGGTACTTATGCAGACCCCACAACGGTCTCGCGTATTGAAGGTGGCAAAAACAGTATCCCTGGTATGGGCATATACACTTCTTAAATTGATAGCTACCGAACCATCTATTGAAATAGGAACCCCATGCCAATTAATACCGCCATCCGTGGTTTTCAGTATGAGTGAACTGGCGTATTTGGGTGAAAACGCGGTGGTGATAAACCCCGTATGTTCGTCAGCAAAGCTTATGGCAGTTGGTTTGGTATCCAGTAGAAGATTGATCTCATCTGTTGAAAAAGGACGCGTGTCTTGTTCTTTTTGACACGCCACAGCTAAAAAAACCAAAATAACACTGATAATTCTCATAACATATAAGTTTAATTGTTGAACGGCTAAAAACGACAGGTATCGGCTCGTAAATGTTAGTATCAGCTAAATTAGCCTTTTGGATCAAATTATCCAACGATTCGTTAGATTTATTGATTGGACGTATCTCATTGCCAGAACGCTACACTCGGCCAACATTTGGATTTCGGTTCCGATAAAGTTACCTTTACGGTGTACCCGTAACAGCTACTAACCATGCGGTCGCGTCTCTTTTTATTTGCCTGTTCTGTGCTCTGCCCAATACTGGGTTACCCCCAGCCCATCCGTACCGATGGCGGCCGGCACAGCAACGTGCGCATCGCCGCACCTTTCCTGCTTATCGCACCCGATGCACGGGCTGCCGGAATGGGCGATGCGGGCGTGGCCACGTTACCCGGCTCCCATGCCATGCACTGGAACGCCGCCAAGTATGCTTTCGCGCCCCGCCAGGCGGGTGTCGGCCTTTCCTTCACCCCCTGGCTCAAACAGCTGGCCGATGACATCAGCCTGTCGCACCTTTCGGGCTATGCCAAGCTGGGCGGCAGGCAGGCCGTGGCGGCCTCCTTCAGATACTTCTCCCTCGGCGAGGTCCGCTTCGCCGATGCGCAGGGAAACGAATACCTCCAATACCGGGCGTTCGAGGCCGCCCTAGATGCAGCGTACATCCTGAAACTATCGGACCAATCGGCCCTGGCCACTACGTTCCGCTACATCCATTCGGGCATCGGGGCGGGCGATTACCTCACCGGCGAGGCGTTCCCAGGCAGGGCCATCGCGTTCGATATCGGCTGGTACGGCCGCAAGCCCGTCGCCCCGCATGCCATGGATGCCGACCTGGCCTTCGGCGTACAGCTATCCAATCTCGGCACGCGGATGCAATACGGCGCGAGCGAGCATTTCCTGCCCATGAACCTGCGCGTGGGGTCGGCGTATACCCAGTATTCAGGTGTCGGCCGCCTTACCGTCGCCCTCGACCTCAACAAGCTGCTGGTGCCCACCGAGCCGGAGCGCGACGCCGATGGCCGTATTATCCGGGGGAAGGAACCCAGCCGTTCGGTATTCGGTGCGGTGGTGGGTTCGTTTGCCGATGCGCCGGGCGGGTTGGCGGAAGAACTCAGCGAGGTACGGGTATCAACGGGTATCGAATGGGCGCCCAGCGACCTTTTCGCCCTGCGTGGCGGCTACTACCACACCAGCGCCCGGAAGGACAACCTGAGGTATTTCACTGCGGGGCTGGGGCTGGCGTTCGACGGGCTGGGAATAGACCTGGCCTACCTCGTCTCCGCGCAACGCCACAACCCGTTACGCGAAACGCTACGTTTCGGACTGCATTACGGATGGTAAAGGCTTTGGTCGTTAGCTCCATGCCGGGCGATCAACTGTTGCTTTTTGACCCGATTGAAAAGGAGTATTAGCTAAGATGCTGCCCATTCATCATTTCTGAACTTGCCCTTGCTGTATATCTTGTTTAAGTTTCCAATATTAAAACAGTTCCGAATGGCTTCCTACCCTAATTAGGTGTATTTCATTAACCGGATTATCTTCCTGTTCCCATATCAGCAATAGGTCTGGGAAAATATGGCATTCCCATGCCCCTTTGTAATTACCGACCAAGGTATGTGGCTTCATTTTTTTTGGGATGGCCTCTGCTCTTGAACCTACCGGAAAAGGTTAGGTTGTACACTGCCATCAATCAGCCATCAAATCGTCCAACAGATCTTTTGAATTGCTGTACCTTTTCAACGAGGGTCTTTCCTGTCTTGCTTCCTCAATGGCCCGCTTTGTTTCTTCGTTCGGCTCGTGGAAACGGGTAGCGTCGGCCAGTACCGTTTCGATGAAATTGTTTACGCTCCTGTTTTCTCTTTTTGCTAGCTTTTCAATGTAATCGTACAACGCTCTATCCAGCCTTAAAGAAGTTGACTTTTTTAAACTTGTTGTATTCATAATGACATTGTTTTAAATACAAAGTAAGATAAATTTTCTCTCGTGTGCAAGTACCTCGCCTCTACGCAAGTTACAACCCGCTACGGAATACGCTGCGTTTCGGCCTGCATTACGGGTGGTAAGGGCTTTCGTCGTGCCTCAATGCCGGCTGACAACCTGCCGTTTTTCGACCTCACCGCCTTTGTGGATATGGACGAAATAGGTGCCCTCGGGTAGGTTACCCGTGTCGAATTGTATGGCGCCGTCCTTGCTTTCGCCCTGCCGGTGCTGCCGCCCGGAACCGTCATAGACGATGGCGGTGAATACGGTCGGTTGGTTCTTCTGCTGTGCCTGCCCGGAAGCGCCGTCATCTCCCACCGATATGGTAAGCGTTTCGTTTGCCGGGTTGGGGAATACCCGAATGTCCGAATTTAAAAAGTTGCAATTTTCGACCTGCACCATTAAATAGGCGGATTGACTCCAGCCGCATGCATTCCGTGTGCGGACCTTTATGTTTGCGAAACCGGGAGAGGTCCCGACGATTTGGGCGGTATGTTCGTAGGTTCCGATGATGTTGATGTTGGTGGACGTTGTCGACCATTCCCATTCCAGTATGCCCCGCAACGACGGCTCCTGCCGGCATGATACAAAAAATTAGGATAATTCTTTTCATAACTGCAATCAGGTTTCGCGTTTAGTCGATTTCAAAATTAATCGAATATTTTTCATCTATAGTGAAAGATTCATTGTCATAGGTAAAATTGAAAGGTCCTTCTATGGTTGTTCGATAACTGCCTGGAGAAAGTGGGTCATTTTTACTAATAAGGCAGAATGGGAGGCAGCAATTGTCTTGCGGAGGAGTCCAGGGGATTTCGAAACGATACTCGCTGTTTGGTGAGATGACAAATTGCATACCGTCAAATGAACAGAAAACATTCTGATAAGGTTTGCCGACGGAAATAAGCCCTTCTTGAGAATCGATTCTAAACACCTTAAAAAAAATTTCACCTACGAAAGTAGGGTCAAAATTTATAGGCGATGACGAATTATTTCGGATTACGAAAAGAAACCGAAAATTCTCACCTTCCTTGAAAGTTGTTGATGGCTCCCCGTCCTCTTTAAGCAAATTGAACGCCATTTCGATGGGTTGGTTTGCTTCTTTCTTTTCGCACGCCATTTGTATACAAAGCAATAGCGTGTAAAGGATAATAGAAAGTCTCATAGTTTTAACAAATGAAATTAATTTTCAGTTATTGGCTAAAAACGACAGGTATCGGCTCGTAATTGTTAGTATCAGCTAAGTTAGCCTTTTGTATTCAATTTTCCAACGAGTCGTTGGGTTTATTGGATGAACGTATCTCAGCCCCAGAACGCTACACCCCGGCCAACATTTGGAAATCGGTTCCGATAAAGCTACCTTTACGGTGTATCCATAACAGCTGCTAACCATGCGATCGTATTTCGTTTTGTGCCGTTCCATGCTTTGCCTAGTGCGACCACCTATCCACATCGCCCATGCAAGGAATCGGCAATCATTGCATATAATAGTAATTTTGATTAATTTCGCATCAAGCAATATTGCTTGATATTTGCAAAGAAAGCCATGGCTACGGCATTGAATAATACCCAACTTGAAATTCTAAAACTGTTTAGTGAAGAACAATCCGAGCAGGAATTGAGCGAAATCAAGTCCCTCTTGATTGCCTATCTAGCTGACAGGGTGACCCGTGAAGCGGACCAAGCATTCGATGAAAAAGGCTATGCAAAGGAGATTTTCTCAAGCTGGAAGGCCGAACATTTTCGCAGCTCCCGCAATAGATGACCGTCGTTCTTGACTGCAATATCATCGTAATGAGTCTGACCTCTCGGTCCGCCTATCACCGAATATATCGGGCCTTAGTTAATGGTGATTTCAAAATAGCCGTTTCCAGTGAGATTATGCTGGAATATGAAGAAGTCATTGAACGGAAATACAATATCCGGACAGCCCGGGCATTTGTATCGCTGCTGAGAGAACTACCCAACGTACTGCATACTACAGTATATTTTAATTGGAAACTTATCGAAGGGGATACAGATGATAATAAGTATGTCGACTGCGCGATAGCCGCCCAGGCGGAGTACATCGTTACCCAGGACAAGCATTTCCATGTACTAAAACAGATTGCTTTTCCAAAAGTCCAAACTATTTCCATAGATACATTTCTCGGAAAGTGTGCTAATACAAATTGGTAAGGAGTACCCTTGGCGCTCTTTGCGTGAAAAACTCCGCGCTCTTTACGTGAAATATTCCACACCGTTAGGAAAGAAAAAATTTGTTTGGTAAAAAAGGAAAAGCGTACAACAAAAATCTATTACCTTTGAGATAGGAACAACACAAGCACCATGCAACTGGCTATTATTTTAACAAGCAAGTACCGATTGCTGAGCCTCGCAGCCATCGTCGATGTCTTTGAAACGGCCAACCGGCTCCTGCGGGAAGACGGAAAACCCCACGGCTACGAGATTTATTTTGCCGGCACCACGGATACCAAGGCTATTCCCGAAAGCGTCAGCCACATCCCCTATATGCCCATTACGGGCTCGCAGCGCTACGACATGATCTTCGTACCTGCTTTCGGATCGGTAGACCTGGCCCAAACGGTGGCGGAAAACAGCCGTTTTTTCCCCTGGCTGCACGAGCAATATGCCCGGGGAGCCACACTGGCCAGCAACTGTACCGGTGCCTTTCTATTGGGAGCATCAGGATTGCTCGATGACCGGCAAGCTACCACCCATGTAGACGCAGCCGATAAGCTGGCCACGTGTTTTCCCAAAATCAAGCTCATGCGGGATGCCGTGGTAACACACGACGCCAACATCTATACCAGCGGTGGCGCCACAAGCGGCTTCCACCTCATGCTGGCGCTGATACAGAAGCATTGCGGGCGCGAAATGGCCGTTCGCATGGCCAAAATGTTTTCTATTGATTTGGACCGCGAAAACCAATCATATTTCGGGCATTTCGCCCCGACCGAGGCGCACGACGACGAACTGGTGATGCGGTTGCAGAAAAAAATAAAGGCCGAGTTCAATGCAATCAGAAGTGTAGAGGAAGCCATCGTGGATATCCCGGCCAGCAGGCGCAATCTGGTGAGACGCTTTAAGCAGGCCACCGGGATGACCCCGATACGGTATTTGCAGCGCACAAAGATCGAGGCAGCCAAGAAATTACTTGAAAACACCGAAAAAGGGCTACTTGAAATCATGTTATCGGCCGGGTACAACGACATGAAGAACTTCAGGCAACTGTTTAAAGATACTACCGGAATGACCCCGAAGGCCTACCGGAACAAATTTGCCATGCGGTTCGACCCGATTATTTAACGCACAACGAACAAGAGATGATACGGATAGTGGCATGCTTCATCGTGGGAAGCTTCTTTACACTATGGGCCGAGGCCCAGATTAAGCCGGGCAAGGAGAAAATCGTGGTAAACCTCCCAACTGACTACCGGTGGAAAAGCAATAAAATACCGAAAGACACCAAAGGCATACGTGGCACAGCCTACACCATACGAGGTAGCGCTGCCGATGACGCCGCCGTGAAGCAGGTTACGGTTACCACGATAGATCGAAGATACTACCCCATGAAAGCCGAAGGCTCGCCCGAAGAAAAGTGGATATACGAGAAGTCCGGCTGTCCGGAAGCCACATTGGAAGTAGTCGACAAAAAGGTTGTGGATGGCCGCACCGCCATCCTGTACGCGATTAAATCCACGAAGATGCCCGATGCAGCATGCGGATCGGCCAACCTGATTACCTATGTGGTGGAAGGCCCTACAGCATTGCACACCGTCGAACTGACCATTCCCGAAGCGCAGTTTACGCCCGAAACATACAGAAAGTGGTGCGACGCCCTCTTGCAAAGCCATATTGAATAGTACCAAGGCACCATGCGAATCGCATTGGCACCATCATTGCGTAAAAACCCCGTGTGATGCATGGACACCATACGTTATAATTGATAGATATTTCCTATGTTTACACCAGCAAAATTATTCAATATGAAAACCATAAACAGCTGTTTAATAGCAGTATGCGCAAGTGCAATCGCCATCTCAACCCATAGCTGCAAGCCGAAACAGGTGGTTGTGCAGCCTGCGGCCGAAGTAGTAGAACGGGAAGCACCTGCCGAGCGTGTGGTCTCGGAAACCCCTAAAGAGGCTCCGAAAGAAGCGCCTACGACCGTAAAACCTGTAGCCACAACACCGCCGAACTACGATTTCAAGAACATCTTGTTTGAATACGATTCGCACGTACTGAAAACGAATTCTTATGCCATTCTCGATCATGTTTCGAGAGAAATGCGTAAAAACACCAATGCGGAGTTCATCATCGATGGGCATGCCTCGATCGAGGGAACTGCCGAATATAACATGGAGCTTTCCATTGATCGTGCGAACGCCGTGAAACTTTACCTCGTTAACTCGGGCATTCCCGCAGACAACCTTACGGTGAAAGGCTATGGCGCCACCCGGCCGGCTGCATCGAACGATACGGAGGCCGGACGTGCACAGAACCGGCGCGTGGAAATCAAGCATGTGGATTGAGGGAATGACGGAGCTTAAATACAACCAGCGGGGCGTATCCGCTGGAAAGGAGGATGTCCATAATGCCATAAAAGGCATCGATAAGGGATTATTTCCACAAGCTTTCTGTAAAATCATCCCCGATATATTGGGCGGGGATGAGGCGTGGTGTAACATCATGCACGCCGACGGTGCCGGAACCAAATCGTCGCTCGCCTATGTATACTGGAAGGAAACGGGCGATGCTTCCGTGTGGCGGGGTATCGCTCAGGATGCGATTGTGATGAACCTCGACGACTTACTGTGCGTGGGCGCCACAGACAACATCTTATTATCATCCACCATCGGCCGCAACAAAAACCTCATCCCGGGCGAAGTCATCGCAGCCATCATCAACGGTACAGAGGAGATTCTGGCCGAACTCCGCGAACTGGGTATCGGCATCCACGCTACCGGCGGGGAAACCGCCGACGTAGGTGATTTGGTGCGGACCGTCATTGTAGATAGCACCGTGACCTGCCGGATGAAGCGCGATGCCGTTATTTCGAACCACCGTATACAGGCGGGCGACGTCATCGTCGGATTGGCATCGTATGGCCAGGCCAGCTACGAACAATCGTATAATGGCGGCATGGGTTCCAACGGACTAACCTCCGCACGGCACGACGTATTCAACAAAACCATCGCAGAGCGGTTCCCCGAAAGTTACGACCCCGCGGTGCCTTACGGGTTGGTATTTGCCGGCAGTAAGGGTCTTGCCGACGCCATCGAAATCCCCGGCCATGGGCCGACCACTGTGGGGAAGCTGGTGCTCTCCCCTACGCGGACATACGCCCCCGTGATTAAACAGGTGCTCGACAACCACCGACCGCAGATACACGGCATGGTGCATTGCAGCGGCGGTGCGCAGACCAAGGTGCTGCACTTCATCGATAACCTCCATGTGATCAAAGACAACCTGTTCGACATGCCGCCCCTCTTCAAGCTCATCCAGGAAGAATCAGGCACCAGTTGGCAGGAAATGTATAAGGTGTTCAACATGGGGCACCGCATGGAACTGTATGTGCCGGAAACTATCGCTGGCGACATCATTCGCATCGCGGAAGGATTCGGTATTGCCGCGCAGGTGATCGGCCGCGTTGAAGCTGCCGCCACCAAGCAGGTGACCGTTAAATCGCAAGTCGGCGAATTTCATTATCATTAATGGCGAACAAGCTCAAAACCATCGGCTGGAAAGAGGTCGTAGACCTGCCAGATCTGGATATCTACGGCGTACCGGCGAAAGTTGACACCGGAGCACGGACTTCTGTGTTGCATTGCAGCCATATCCAGTTGATAAAAAAGGGACGTAAGCAGTTTGTCGAATTCCGGCCATTGGACGATTTCCGCCAGCCGCCCACCGTGACATACACCCTTCCGTTCCACAGCGAACGGAGGATAAAGAACTCGTTCGGGCAGGAAGAAAACCGGTACGTCATCAACACCACGGTTTCCCTGTTCGGTGAGCCGCACCCCATTGAAATCTCACTGCGCGACCGGTCGGGCATGGAGTTTCCGATGTTGCTCGGCCGCAGTTTCCTCCGGAAGAAGTTCATCGTCGATGTATCGCGGACAAACCTAGCTACCAAATCGACTAACCATAAGTAAATAACACCAAACAATCGGGCACCGTTATTGTTCCTACCCATCAGTAGTTTATTACAGCACACGTGAAGATAGCAGTATTATCAACAATCAAAAGCCTGTATTCCACCCGCAGGCTGGTGGATGCCGCCCAGTTGCGCGGCCATGAATGCGTAGTGATCGACCATGGCCAATGTTATGTAGGTATCCGGCAAGGGCAGCCCAGCATCCACTACAAAGGGCAGCACCTCACGGATATCGACGCCATCATTCCGCGTATCGGTGCCTCCGTTACCTTCTACGGGTCGGCCATCGTACGGCAATTTGAGGTGATGGGCGTGATATCCGCCAACCCCAGCCAGGCCATCACCCGCTCGCGCGACAAGCTGCGATGCATGCAGATCCTATCTGGCGCAGGCCTCGGCATGCCCATTACCGGTTTCGCCCGCCGCACACACGACGTGGACGACCTCATCAAAATGGTGGGCGGCCCGCCGCTGGTCATCAAGTTGCTCGAAGGAACGCAAGGTATCGGTGTGGTACTGGCCGAAACAAAAAAAGCAGCATCATCGGTCATTGAAGCGTTCTATGGCTTGGGCAACAACATCCTGATACAGGAATACATCAAGGAATCCCGTGGTACGGACATCCGCGCATTTGTGGTAGATGGCAAGGTGGTGGGCGCCATGCGGCGTACCGCCAAAGAGGGTGAATTCCGCTCCAACCTCCACCGTGGCGGCACGGCCGAACTGATCAAGTTGAACAAAACCGAACGCGAAACAGCCGTACGCGCAGCGAAAGAACTGGGACTCACGGTTTGCGGCGTGGATATGCTGCCCTCAGACCGCGGACCACTGGTGCTCGAAGTCAATTCATCCCCCGGATTGGAGGGGATTGAAAAAGCAACCAATAAGGATATCGCCGGCACGATCATCGCTTTCCTCGAAAAACAATACATCATCAAACAGCAGGCGAAGAAAGAGCGAAAAGTGAAAGGCGGGCAGAAGCTTTAGCCCCCCTATCGCGTTTGACAATTTTGAGGTTGATTTGCCGATTGTCGGGGGATAACGCTATATTTACCGACCTAAACATATCATAACCATGATAGACGGTATATTAAGCGCAATCCATTGGGGTACAAGTCCGGAGATTTTTAGTATCGGCAGTTTCGAGGTGCGGTATTACACATTATGTTTCCTCCTAGCTTTCATTAGCAGTTATGTGCTGATGCTACGCTTTTTCAAACGCGAAAACAAGTCGCAGGAGCTGCTGGACCAACTGAGCATCTATATTTTCGTGGGTACGTTACTCGGTGCACGGCTGGGCCACTGCCTGTTTTACGAGTTTGATTACTACATGGCCCACCCGTTGGAAATGATATTGCCGTACACTTTTGACGCCAACGGTAATTTCATGCTTACCGGGTTTCACGGGCTGGCCAGCCATGGTGGCGCAGTGGGTATATTAACCGGTCTCTTCCTCTTCTGCCGCAAAACCAAAACCGACTTCCTCTGGTTGGCGGATAGGCTTGTCGTTGTCGTTCCGCTGGCCGGAGCATTCGTACGCATCGGCAATTTCTTCAATTCCGAAATCATCGGGCTGCCGTCGGACCTCCCCTGGGCCGTCGTATTTGAACGCTTCGATAACGTACCGCGCCACCCGGCCCAGCTGTATGAGGCGATCTGTTACATCCTCATATTCATCATTCTATGGAATGTTTTCCACCGCAAACCGAACCTCAAGCCCGGCTTCCTTTTCGGTTTGTTCCTGATTCTTCTCTTTGGAGCCCGCTTTGGGATGGAGTTCCTCAAGGAAAACCAAGAGGCGTTTGAAGAAGGCATGCGGTTCAATATGGGCCAGCTGCTCAGCCTCCCTTTTATTGCCATAGGCGTATACTTACTATTCAGGCCGCATAAAGCGGCCACCACGGCGAAAAACTGAGGCGCCGGCATTGCGCTTCCCGGCTTCGTTTTTGACAATGGGGGAACAAAAGAATGACAGTTACACAACGGCACCGGTTCCTCATCTTCATTATCCTCGGGCTGCTCTCGGCCATCGGGCCGTTTTCCATCGACATGTACCTGCCGGGCTTCGATGCCATTGCGGCAAGCCTCGATACCACGGTAGCCCATATCCAGCTATCACTGACCTCCTTTTTCATCGGTATTGCTTCCGGCCAGATTGTTTATGGGCCCCTGCTCGACCGCTTTGGCCGCAAGGTACCGCTTATCGTTGGGTTGGTTATCTACATCGCGGCATCCATTAGCTGCGCCCTGACCAATTCGGCCGACCACCTCATCGCTTACCGCTTTATACAGGCATTGGGTAGCTGTGGCGGCATGGTCGCCTCGCGTGCCATGGTGCGCGACTTCTTCGGACCCACCGAAAGTGCAAAGGTTTTTTCCATGCTGATGCTGGTCATCGGCATATCGCCCATATTGGCCCCTACGGTGGGCAGCTTTGTGATGGCGCATTGGGACTGGCACGGTATATTTGTGGTATTGGCACTCATCACCACAGGCATCTTGGCTGCGGTCATCTTCTTCCTACCCGAAAGCCAAGGGCCCAATCCGGCCATGTCGTTGATGCCCCGGCCCATTACCCGATCGTATTGGCAGGTATTCCGGAACCGGCAATTCATCACGTATGCCTTTGCCGGTGGACTGGCCTCATCGGGCCTGTACGCCTACCTGGCTGGGTCGCCCTATGTGATGATTAACCTCTATGGACTGGATGAAAGCCAGTACGGCCTGGTGTTCGCGTTGATTGCATCAGCACTGATTGCGGCAAGCCAACTGAACAGGTACCTGCTTACCAAATATAGCAGTGAGCAAATCGCTAAAATAGCGCTCATCGTGCAATCTTCCATCGGGCTGCTGCTCGTTGGCCTCTGCCTTACGGGCTACATCAATCTCATCGTGATGGTGGCGTTGATTTTCCTGTTTCTCGGCTCGCAGGGTTTCGTTTTCCCCAACACTTCCGCATTGGCCCTTGGCCCATTCAGTAAATTGGCCGGTAGCGCTTCTGCCCTACTGGGTAGCTTGCAGATGGCTTGCGGGGCGCTGTCTTCGGCGCTGGTGAGTTATTTCCATAACGGCACCACCGTGCCCATGGCGGCAGTGATGGCCGGCTGTGCCAGTCTGGCGATGCTTATTTTGGCAATAAACTCGCTACGGCCAAGCGGTAACCATCAAGGCCAAAGCCACAGATAACCCCTTTACAGTTTTTAGCGAGGTACGAATGGTGGCGATACGTCTCCCGGGCGTACACGTTGGAAATGTGTACCTCCACCACCGGTGTGGTAACAGCGGCTATCGCATCGCCAAGGGCCAGCGACGTGTGCGTATACGCTCCGGCATTGAAGACAATCCCATCGGCCGAATAGCCTTCTTCGTGGATTTTATCGATAAGCGCGCCTTCGTGGTTGCTCTGGAAATAGGATAGCTCCACCCCGGGGTATTGCGATTTCAACGTCTCGAAATAATCCTCGAATCGCTGCTCGCCATAAATACCTTGCTCACGCACGCCCAACAGGTTCAAATTGGGGCCATTGATGATGATGATCCTGCTCATAAGGGCACAATATCCAAAAAAAATTGGAGATAAACCGGGTACCTGTTTAAAAATCGTAATACAAATTGCGGAAAGATGCACGTAAACCGAGCGTCAGCATGCCCGTTTGGTGGTGCTTGCCTTGTTCGGGCACCCCATGCCGCCGGTACACCGCTCCCGCTTCTACCCGCAGGTTATACTTGGGGTTGAACAGATACGATATACGTCCGTCGGCATAAAGTGAGTTGTTGCGTACCCCCTGGGCGATGCGGTTGTCATACACCTGCTGATGGGTGGCGTACGATTTAAAGATATCACCGCCCCAGTTGGTGGTCGAATCGGGATCGGTGCCATACTGCCCCCAAGTGCCTTTGAAAGAGAAGTCGAACCGCTGATACGAGTAATTCAAGATGCCCACCAACTCCCTGAAATTGGCCCCCCAGGGGTGGGCCAGCGGCTGCCCGTAGTTGCTGTAGTTGCTTACCGGGTCAAAGTGCGTATAGGTATAGGGACGCGCCGTGTTGTACTCGGCGAGGAAGTTCAAATCTTTGATACCAAATGCGTCAAAACCGCGGAAACCGAGCTGCGCCGCCCATTTATTATTCACATGGCCGTTGCCGGAGAAAAATTCTTTCGCCGTAAATTCCCCCAGCAGGAATTGTCCATACACGGTGAGGTTGCGCAGCGCCTTATATTTGGTATTCAGTCCGAGGTGCATCTTATCGGGCGAAGAGGTGTTGGTCAGCTCCACCGGTCGCATGAAAATAATCGGATTGAGGTAATTGAAGTCAAAACCCCGCCGCCCCGCAGCATTCCGGGCGCCCCATACCACCGACTGGAAAAGCCCTACGGAGAACCGGTTGGTGACATTCCAATCGAGGTATTGGAAGGCACCCCACTTCCAGTTATCGCCTGCGCGGCTTACCGAATCGAGCGAACGGGGGTGCATCGGGTCGAGCATATAGGCCCACATGCTCATGTATTGCACATTACCGATCTCGCCCGTCAATTTCAGCGCCGTGTAATTGGACGACACATCCGACAGCAACACCGACCGATAGCCGTCGCCAATGAAATTTTTATCATAGGCCAAAGTAACGTTCAGGTAATCATTTACCGTGTAGGATAGCACGGCCGACCCATACATCCAGTCCTTTTTACGGGGGTTATCGGGCATGGATTTGCCGTACCCCTGGCCGGGGGTAACGGTATGCGTAAGGATGTATTTATCGAGGTAATCGGGGAATACCCCCTGATTCTCGAAGAAATTCACATACAGCGAAAACTTGTCCTGGATGGTTAGACCGGCCTGCGCGCCACGGGTGTTGAGCCAGGTGGTACGTCCGCCTCCGGCAAAATCACGGCCGATCTGGAAATCGGGCAGAAAATCGGCATAAAACGTATAATCCTCGTCGCCCGCTTCTATGAGGTGCTCGTTATATAGTTTGCGCCCGCCCCACGATTGCCGCTGCCGCACCCCCAATTGCATTAGCGAATCGTACCGTGGCATCAGCTCGCCCGCCATAATCATGGGTTTGACGGCCGTATGCAGGCGCGTATCGGTATGGTATAGTGTGCTGTTCAGCTTTTGGTAAAAATGATAAGAATAGGGCTGGTATGTGGCCTGGGCTACGCCCCGGTGCACAAAGCCGCAACCGAATGCCATAACCAACAACAACCGGAAGCCGGGAAAATATAAACGTCTACTCATCGTGTATCAGTCAGTAAAGATAACATTTGCCCACCAAGAATTGAGCCATAATACAACCCCTCTTCCTATTTGCTACTTTTTTTGCATATTGCAACGCGCAGCATAAAACAAAAGGCGCGCTATTATAACATTGACAAACCAACTAATACGATTAGGCATGAAACGAAGAACATTCATCCAAAACTCCTCCCTGCTCGGCGCAGGTCTGCTGGCCGGCAAATTTTCGCTGGCTTCCGCATCGCAGCAATTCCCAACCGTACGTGTTGCCCAGGGCGAACGGCATTTTTCGAGCGATGCCATTGAACAGGCGATCCGGGAGTTCCAGCAATTCACCACCGACAAAGAACTGGGCTGGCTTTTTGGTAATTGTTTTCCAAATACGCTGGATACCACCGTATATCCTGAAGATAAGGGTGGAAAACCCTACACCTATGTCATCACCGGCGATATCGACGCCATGTGGCTGCGCGACAGCTGCGCACAGGTATGGCCATATCTGCCCTTTATGGCGGACGACAGCCAATTGCAACGGCTCATCGCCGGCTTGGTAAATAAGCAGAGCGAATGCATTAATATAGACCCCTACGCCAATGCGTTCTACAACGACCCCACCAAAGTGGGCGAATGGGGCAGCGACCATACCGACATGAAACCGGGCATCCACGAACGCAAATGGGAAATCGATTCGCTTTGTTACACCGTCCGCTTGGGTTATGCGTATTGGAAAGCCACCGCCGACACCGCGCCTTTTGGTAGCGAGTGGGTGGCAGCACAACGAAACATCCTGAAAACATTTAAGGAGCAGCAGCGGAAAGAGAACCTCGGCCCTTACCGGTTTGAGCGTACCACCGCCCGCGGATCCGACACCCTGCAAGTAGACGGGTACGGCTATCCGGTCAATCCGGTAGGATTGATTTGTTCGAGCTTCAGGCCGAGCGACGATGCAACGGTCTTCTCGTTCCTCATCCCATCCAATTTATTTGCCGTGGTGAGCCTACGCCAGTCGGCCGAAATGCTCGCCAATATCGCCGATGAGCAGCCACTGGCGCTGGAAATGCTTGAGCTGGCCAACGAGGTGGAACAAGCCGTGGATGCGTATGGTATTGTAGACCACCCCATGCACGGCCGTGTATATGCGTATGAGGTCGATGGCTTCGGCAGCTACATGATGATGGACGACGCCAATATCCCGAGCCTGCTCGCACTGCCCTACCTCGGCGCGGTGGAAACGAACGACCCGATCTACCAGCGTACCCGGGCATATGTGCTATCTGCAAGCAACCCCTTCTTCTTTAAAGGATCGGCCGCCGAAGGGATCGGCGGTCCGCACATCGGCAGGGATATGATCTGGCCAATGGGCATCACCATGCGGGGGCTAACGGCCACTGATGATAATGAAGTAAAAAAATGCATCGACTTACTGAAACGTACACACGGCGACACCGGCTTTATGCATGAATCTTTCCATAAAGACGACCCCACGAATTTCACACGCAAGTGGTTTGCCTGGGCCAACACCTTATTTGGCGAATTTTTATGGAAAACCTATAAAGAAAAGCCATATTTGCTGAAATGAAATGTAGACATGAGACACTAGACATTAGACAACAGACCTGTCTAGTGTCTAATTATCTATTGTCTAATGTCTGTTATCTAGTGTCTAAAAAATGGGTCCAATAGGCATTTTCGATTCGGGTTATGGCGGGTTGACGGTATTCCGCGACATTGTGCGCAGGTTGCCGCAATACGACTACGTATATCTGGGCGACAATGCCCGCGTGCCTTACGGTACACGGTCGTTCGAGACGGTATATGCTTATACCAAAGAATGCGTGGAAAAGCTTTTCGCATTGGACTGCCACTTGGTGGTACTGGCCTGCAATACCGCCTCGGCGAAGGCGCTTCGCACCATCCAGCAGCAGGATTTGCCGAAGCACGGGGACTTGCGCAAGGTGCTGGGCGTTATCCGGCCCACTACCGAGGTCATCGGCCACCATACCGAAACGCGGCACGTTGGGATATTAGCTACACCGGGCACCGTGAAGTCGATGTCATACCCCTTGGAGATTCAGAAGTTCTACCCCGATATTTCCGTACATCAACAGGCCTGCCCCTTGTGGGTGCCGTTGGTGGAAAATGCCGAGCTCGATTCACCCGGCACCGCCTATTTCGTGGAACGGGAAATCAATCGCCTCCTCCGGCAGTCGCCACGTATCGATACCGTGGTGCTAGCATGCACGCATTATCCGTTGCTATACCCGCTTATACGGCGTTTCCTTCCCGACCATATCCGGCTACTGGCCCAAGGCGAGCTGGTGGCCGATAGCCTGGCCGACTACCTCGTACGGCACCCCGACGTGGAGCGCCTATGTGCCGAAGGGGGCAACATCCGCTTCTTTACCACAGACCATGCGATGGATTTTGAGGAAAAGGCAGAAACCTTCTATGGTGAACGCGTAACGGCAACCCAGATGAAAATATGAAACCGTTGCCAACGTTGTAGCTTATTTTTTCGGCGTTGCGATGGTCACCTCCACACGGCGGTTCTGCTGCCGGCCTTCTTTGGTATTGTTCGCCGCAATCGGCTTGGCCTGGCCATAACCATTGGTGGTGATCCGACTGCCGTTGATGCCATGGTCGGCAATGTATTTTTTCACCGACTCGGCCCTTTTTTCAGACAACCACTGGTTGTACTCTTCGGTGCCGGTAGCGTCGGTATGGCCATCTACAATCAACGAAGCATTCGGATAATCGGCTAATAAGCCAATCAGTTTATCTATTTCGCTTTTGGCTTGGTCGGTCAGATAGGACGAGTTAAGCGGGAACAATACATCCGAATCAAACGTAACCATGATGCCGCGATCGGTCATGGCAGCATCTTCAAAATCGCGCTGCACATGCTGCAGCCCGTCCTGGGTGCCGTCAATGGTTACCTGCGCACCGGGGTTGACTGCCATCTTCTTATTTTTGCATGAGAAGAGTACCGTTGAAAAAGCAACTAAAAGCGGAAAGACAATGTATTTCTTCATGTTAAAACGGGTGATTTAAGATAAATTATTCAATGTTGAAGTGATTTCCAATAACCTTTTTGATATCGGGATGGCTGGAGAAAAGGTCCCATATCAGACCGCTGCGCCCGTTTTCAATCATTACCACAACGGCTGCTTGTTGCAGGGCATCAAAACCGTCGGCCACGGCATTCCTTTCGGGGGCAATCCATTTACGGAAACCGTATTCGGTGAAGAGCGCCCGGCCATACCCCTCATACAGTTCACGGATGGAACGCAGGGCCGTTTGGGGCAAGTAAGCATAACTTGCGCTCGCAATTGCCGGATTGATCACATGCAACCTATTTAGCGAGTCCGTTTTTAGCGAGTCCGTTCCTAGTAAGGAGTCGACTTTTATGACGGTACCACCCCATATGTTGGTTGAAAAGCCGCCGTAGCCCTGCTCATTATCGCGCCGACGCATGGCTTTGGTCAAATTCACATTATTGATGAAATAATTCGCAAATGTATCGCGTTTTGCGCGCGGGTCAAAAGCAAAGAAAGGCGTATAGGCATGTAGCAATGTGGTGTCTACCGAGCCAACGGTTATGGGCAGACCATACAGTGTGGTATCGGCCGTGTAGGGAAATTCGCGATAACGGGGCAATGTACTTGTGCTAGGCTCGCTGTTGCTTCCTAAATCAACGGAAAAAACGTCATTTTCGGCCAGCTCCAACACATACGCCGAATCGGCGAGTTCCCGGGGGATGCCGAATCCTTGGGTATAGGCATCGGGGTGTACCGAATACCGCGGCGAGGCCAGCGCAAGGATATAGCTGATAAAATCGCTACCGAACCCACCCATGGGGCGTGCGTCTTTGAACCCCGTAACCGGCGACCACCGATCTAAGAGGATATGCTGTTGGCCGGCCACCACGAACTGGTTCCATTCAACGCAGTCCCATAGACCATTGATTTTGCCCGTAAGATCGGCAACCGTACTATCCGTTCCGAAATATTGCTCGGCAACGAGTAAGCCTTGCATGAGGAAAGCCGTTGCTGCCAGATCGGCCTCCGGTATGGTGTCCACGTTGAAAACGCCCTTTCCGGTACGCCCGTCGATCTTCGCAGGGAATGCCCCGTGATAACGCTCCACCTTTGCCAGGAAGTCGACCATCCGCCGCAGGCGGCCAACGGCCACTTTTCGCGATATAAAACCACGATCCACCGCAACCACATGCGCCAGTATACTCAATCCGGTTTCCATAACCGACACCGTAGCGTCATCCACCCCGAAGTGGGTGGCATGCATGCCGCTGTTTATCTCAGCACGCTCCATAAAATAATTGAAATGGGCAGCTTGCATCACGTTCAGCAAGGTGCTATCGTTGGCGATATGGGTGGTGGCTTCCACCACGTCCGAAAACGGCGACTCCAAGTAATCGTAATCGACCCACGCAATTTTATAGTAATACGTTTTCTTCGGATACGGAACGAAATCGGTGTACTTCTGTACAAACACCGGCCGAATGGCTATGGGTTCGAAATGTTCATTATCCTCGGCCCGATAAACCTTAATATACCGGATACTGGGCGTAAGCGGCAATTGCCAGGTGAGGTCGACATGCCGGTCGTAAGCCGTAGCGGATGCCAGCACCGCCGGCGACGAGAGTTTCGCCCGTGGTGGATTTGCCGAAACGAACTCAATTTGATCGATGTATAACCAATGGGTGGCGGTGTCTGCCTGCCCCTGCGATAACTGTACCCCGTCAACAAGCTGCCCCATCTGGAGTCCGCCGATGGCTGTTACCGGCACACGTACATCGAGCCACATATTGGTACGGAAGCCATCGATATAGTCCGCCAGCTCAAACGCGTTGCTCACGGTATCGCGCTGGTTCACTGCCATTCTGGGCAACACGCGGCTCTCTGTATGGGATACCACGTACAATTTGAACGTCAACACGTCACCGGCATCGGGAAGGTAGCTGTTTGCTCCTTCGGGAAAAGTAATCTGCGTACGCCAATCGCCGTTTCCGGCAGAGATGTATTTCAACGAAAGGGAATTGCCCGGTGTAAAGAAAATGGAATCCGACACAGGCAATCTTCCAGCCGCGTTTTCCACCCAGCTGTATTCGTCGTGGTAGACATTGCTGTGCATGTAATTCCCGCCCAGCACACTGTTTTCGAACAAAACACCGGGATAGGTAACCGCTTGGGTAGTAACGGCAAACATACACGAAACCAGAAGAGACAAGGTAATGGATCTGACCATAAGCGTCATCGAAAATGTATGATTTAACTGAACAGCACAAATTAACGCAAAAACCAAGCCAGTGCCTGCGGACCTACTTTTTTATTAGTCGCGACAAATCCCTACCTTAGCAGCCGATTTTCGCGATACCGCATATATGGAAACAACGTTTGATTTTGAAAAGCCCATTGCCGATTTGCTGATGCAGATTGATAAGGTAAACCAGGTAGCCGACAAGACGAAGGTAGACATGAGCGCTACCTTGGCGGAATTGCAGGACAAGCTGGAGAAGACCAAGCACGAGATATATAATAATATGACGGGTTGGCAAAAGGTACAGATGTCGCGTCATCCCGACCGGCCACAAACCCTCGACTATGTCAATATGATCTGCGATGACTTCATTGAGCTTCATGGCGACCGCAACGTGCGCGACGACAAAGCCATGGTAGGCGGCTTTGCCACCATTGGCGGCCAATCGGTGATGGTTATCGGTCACCAGAAAGGCAAAAACACCAAAGAACGCCAATTCCGTAACTTCGGCATGGCTAACCCCGAAGGCTACCGAAAGGCATTGCGGCTGATGAAACTCGCCGAGAAATTCGGGAAACCGGTGGTTACACTCATCGACACCATGGGGGCCTACCCCGGGATAGAGGCCGAAGAGCGTGGCCAGGGGGAGGCGATTGCGCGCAACCTTATGGAAATGGCCGTACTGAAAGTACCCATCATCTGTATCGTTATCGGTGAAGGGGCCTCGGGTGGCGCACTGGGTATCGGTATTGGCGATAAGGTATACATGCTCGAACATACGTGGTACTCGGTGATATCGCCCGAGTCTTGTTCTTCCATCCTCTGGCGCAGCTGGGACTATAAAGAACGGGCGGCTGAGGCCCTAAAACTAACCGCCGACGACATGTCGAAAAACGGGCTCATCGATGGCATCATTAAAGAGCCCCTTGGCGGCGCCCATCACCATCCACAAGGAATCGCCGAATCGGTAAAACAGCAACTCCTGAGTGATTTGGCCATCCTCCAAAAGAAAACGGTCGACCAATTGGTGAGCGACCGTATCGACAAATTCAGCAACATGGGCGTCGTGGTTGAGTAACCGACCCATCCACAACGCCCCTATACCGAAATGCTTATCCCAATTACTGCTGATAAGCCTTAACCACCTGCCGCGAAGTACCTAATCCTTCAGCGCCCAGCTCGACTACGTCGCCGGGTTTGAGGTAGATGGGTGGATTGAACCCGAGCCCCACGCCAGCCGGTGTGCCGGTGGAAATCACGTCGCCGGGTAGCAATGTCATGAACTGGCTTACGTAGCTGATGATAAAGGGCACGTTGAAAATGAGATCGGCCGTTGTGCCATCTTGGTAGGTTGTTCCGTTTACCGTGAGCCAAAGGCGTACATTGTTGATGTCTTTGATTTCATCTTTGGTGGCCAAAAAGGGACCGATTGGCGCAAAGGTGTCGCATCCTTTCCCTTTGTCCCACGTGCCGCCACGCTCCAATTGAAATTCGCGTTCGGAAACATCATTATGCAACACGTAGCCGGCCACGTGGTCGAATGCGTCGGCTTCGGAAACGTAGGATGCCCGTTTGCCGATGACGATGCCGAACTCTACTTCCCAGTCGGTCTTGGTGGAGTTTTTCGGGATGACGACATCATCGTACGGCCCACACAAAGACGTGGTGGATTTCATGAAGATAATGGGTTCTTCGGGGATTTTAGCGCCGGTTTCTTTCGCATGGTCGCGGTAATTGAGTCCGATGCAAAGTATTTTCGAGGGGCGTGCGATCGGACTGCCGATGCGTGTGCCTTCGGGTACGGCAATCAGTTTACCTTCGTTGGCTTTGATGAATTCTTCCAACCGGGCAATGCCGTTGTTTTCAAAAAAAGCCTCGTTGTAGTCGCCGCCGAAAGCGGATACATCGTAGTTCACACCATCTCGCTGCACTCCTATTTTTTCACGGCCGGAGTCGCCGTATCGGATTAACTTCATTTTTTTAGTAATTAGTCTTTAGTAGTTAGTACTTAGCTCGTCGGCTGTCAAATCTAACGACTACGTACTGATAGCTATGCACTTAATCAATTATTCAACGTGACGAACCCACCATCAATGGGGTAATCATTGCCCGTGATGAATGCCGCTTCATCGGAGCACAGGTACAGCGCCAGGGAAGCGATTTCCTCGGGCTGGGCCATGCGGCCGATCGGCTGGCTTTTGGAAAGTGTTTCGAACATTTCCTTTTCCTTGCCGGGGTAGTTCTTGGCGATGAATCCGTCCACGAACGGTGTATGCACACGGGCCGGTGAAATGCTGTTGCACCGGATGCCATCGTGCAGGTAGTCACGGGCCACCGACAACGTCATGGCGAGTACGGCCCCTTTGCTTGCGGAATAAGCGAAACGGTCGGCAATACCAACGAGGGTGGCTATGGAAGCGAGGTTGAGGATGGCACCGCCACCTTGTTTTTTCATCAACGGCACTACGGTATGCAACACGTTATAGGCCCCTTTGACATTCACGCGGATAACCCGATCGAAGTCGTCTTCCGACGTGTTTTCCAGCTTACCTACATGTGCAATACCCGCGTTGTTGACGAGGATATCGACAGGGCCAATAGCGGCCACCACATCTTGGACGTCGCGTTGCACGCTCACATCACATCGATGGGCGATTGCCTGGCCCCCAAAGCCGCCGATGGCTGCCGCCAATTCCTCCGCTGCCGCAGTGTTCAGTTCAAGGATATGTACCGTAGCCCCTTCTTCGGCAAACCGCCAGCTGATGGCTCGACCGATGCCGCTACCGCCACCTGTAATGATTGCTGTTTTTCCAGCTAGTCTTTTCGTCATTATTTTTGCTGTTTGTTCTTTACTACCTATCTGTTGTCTAGTGTCAGTTGTCTAATGTCACATCTCACAAAGACACCCCCCTTCGCCAGGGAATAAAATCATCCTGCCCCAATTGCACGGCCTTGGGCTGGGCATTACCACTCGCCACATCAATGACGTAACGGAGGATGCGATGGGCTACCTGTTCGATGGTTTCCTCACCTTCGATAATGGTACCGCAATTGATATCGATAATGTCGGGCATCCGCCCAAACAGTTTGGTATTGGTTGCCAACTTGATGACGGGAGCAATCGGATTGCCGGTGGGTGTGCCCAGTCCGGTGGTAAACAACACCACATTGGCCCCTGCACCGACTTCGGCTGTGGTGCTTTCCACGTCATTGCCGGGCGTACACAGCAAATTCAAGCCCGGCTTATTGGCCACGCCGGGATAATCGACTACGGCCGTTACCGGTGAGGTTCCGCCCTTCTTGGCCGCACCGGCCGATTTGATGGCATCGGTAATTAACCCATCGCGGATATTGCCCGGGGATGGGTTGGCATAAAACCCGGAGCCATCTGCTTCCGCCCGCTCGTTGTAGGTCTTCATCAAAGCCATAAACCGCAAGGCCATCTCCTCGTCCACACAACGATCGCTCAGCTCCTGCTCCACGCCGCACAGTTCGGGAAACTCGGATAAGATAACCGATCCGCCCAATGCCACCAACATGTCAGATACATAGCCCAATGCCGGATTAGCGGATATCCCCGAGAAGCCATCAGACCCTCCACACTCCAGGCCGATGCAGAGCTTACTGAGCGGTGCGGGCTGCCGGCGTAAGGCATTGGCTTGCACCAAACCAGCAAATGTGTGCTTAAGCGCCTGCTGAAGCAGCTCGGTCTCCGTACCCACGAGCTGCTGTTCAAAAACATACAGCGGTTTATCGAACTGCGGGTCGCGCTTGGCAATTTCGTCACGGAGTATCGATGCCTGCGCATGCTGACACCCCAAGCTCAACACCGTGGCCCCGGCCACGTTGGGGTGCGTGATGTATCCGGCAAGGAGACCACAGAGTGCATCCGAGTCGATGCGTGTGCCCCCGCAGCCCATCTGGTGGTTAAGGAATTTGATGCCATCAACGTGTTCGAATAACGGTCTGCCATCGTCCTGTTCCGGTTCCGCCGCGATATCGGCATTCAGGATGTCGGTGACGGTACCACCGGCTTCGTACAGCCGGATAAGCTGCTCCACTTCGGGTTCGTAATCGCGCGACCGTTTACCATAGCCCAACTGCTCTTCCAATGCGCTTTTCATCACCAGCACATTGCGGTTCTCGCAAAATACCAGCGGGATAACCAGCCAATAGTTGGCGGTACCCACGGTACCGTTGGCACGGTGGTATCCCAGAAATACTTCTTCTTCAAAAGCCGATACATCCGGCCGCCGCCACTCCAGCCGGCGCTCGCCCAACTCAAATGCCTCCGCGGCATGGTGGATGTTCCGGGTAGTCAGTGTTTCGCCCTTGCCCAATGCGGCATTGGTTCTACCCACCAATACACCGTACATGTACACATCGCCCCCTGCGGCAAGCGGTTCAATGGTAAACTTATGCTTCGCCTTAACCCCGCCGATCAAAGCGAACCGTTCGCCCTGGAAGTCGATCTCCATACCCCGAGGCAGGTCGCGCAATGCAACCAGCACGTTATCATTGGGGTGTATCTGTAAAAAAGACCTGTTCGTATCCATCTTTATTCAGCGGTGCTAAGTTCGAAAATTTTATCCATTACGACCCATTTTTCATCGGGATTCGATCCGGGTATGGCCCGTTGGAATTGCCAGGTCAGTTGCTCCCATGCTTTCACATGCGGGTTTGCCGCATCGGCGGCTGCCTTTTCGGCGAACGAGAAATCATCGGTTGCTTCAATAACCATAAACATCCGGTCGGCAAATCGGTATATCTCCATTCGGGTAATACCCGAGTCGGTAATCGATTGCCTGATTTCCGGCGCAATATGCCGGTGCAGCCTTTCATATTCGGCGATGAGCTGTGCGTCGTTCTTTAGATCCAGCGCCAGTGCATATTTCTTCATTCCTGTTCTTAATCGGCCATCAACTGTTAGAAAACACAAACATAACAAACCTTGTATAGAAAGGCTACCACCATTTTAGCGATATATTAAGCTATATTAGCACCATGAAACCTCAATTGCTAAAAGTAAGCACCAACCCTGCACATTCTTTCAGTGTCCGGCGGGATAAGGTGCCCTATGCCAACAACCAGTGGCACTATCACAGCGAGGTGGAGCTCATCCATTTCGAGAAGGGCAGCGGAACGCAGTTTATCGGCGATAGCATTCATCACTTCTCGTCGGGCGACGTGATATTGATCGGTTCCAACCTTCCGCATTACTGGAGTTTCGACAGCAGCTATTTAGATGCCGCCACCGGCACGCCGGCGGACGTCCGCGTGGCCCATTTCAATGTCGATTTTTGGGGTATGGCTTTTTTGGACCTTCCAGAGAACACGCCGGTCAAACAATTGCTTCAGGAGGCCAAGCGAGGCATTTCGGTATATGGCGCCGCCGGTGCCCACGTGCAGAAACTACTTGCCGAGTTATTGGAAACCGAAGGCACAAAGCGAATCCTCCTGCTCATTGAAGCCCTCACCACCATTGCACATACCAGCGAACGCAAGGCCCTCTCGTCTGTCGGTTTCACACCACATTTCGAGCGGGGCGAAAACAACCGCATAAACAACATCTACGATTTTGCGCTCCAACATTTCCGGAAACGGATCACCCTGGACGAAATTGCCGAGGTGGCCGGCATGAGCAACAATGCCTTTTGCCGGTATTTCAAGTCGCGCACCGGAAAAACGTTCTCGCAGTTCCTTATCGAGCTACGGGTGGGCCATGCGTGCAAGCTGCTCATCGAAAACAACCTCAATGTCAAAGAAATCTGTTTTGAAACCGGGTTCCATAACTTCGCTGGCTTTCACAAATACTTTAAGCAGATAACCGGAAAAAGCCCGCTGAATTATCGGCGGGCTTACCTAAAATAAATTGTTGCCTGGTTATTCTTCCTCCAGGCTCAACGAAAATGGAAAATCGGCCGTGTCGGTTCCCCGCCGCTTATTGGGCTTATCTGCCATATCGAAATGCAGCACAGCGCCGTTGATGAGATCACCATGCTTGAGGTAATTCTTACCATATTTCTTGCCGTTCAGGGTGAGCGACTGGATATACCGGTTTTCCTTCCCGTTATCGGGCGCATGGATTTCGATGGCTTTGCCGTTGGGCAGTTGGATGGTCATCTCCTTGAAAAGCGGTGCTCCCATCACATACTCGTCGGTAGCCGGGGTTACCGGATAGAATCCCAGCGCCGAGAAAACATACCATGCCGAGGTCTGCCCGTTATCCTCGTCGCCACAATAGCCATCGGGTGTGGGCAGGTACATCCGGTCCATCGTCTCGCGCACCCAGTATTGGGTTTTCCACGGTGCCCCCGCATAGTTGTAGAGGTAGATCATGTGTTGGATGGGCTGGTTGCCATGGGCATACTGGCCCATATTGGCAATCTGCATTTCGCGGATTTCGTGGATGGTGAATCCGTAGTAGCTGTGGTCAAACACAGGCGGCAAGGAGAACACCGAGTCGAGCTTGGTTACAAATGCATCGTATCCTCCCATCAACTGCGCAAATCCTTCCACATCCTGGAAAACCGACCACGAGTAGTGCCAGCTGTTGCCTTCGGTAAATGAATCGCCCCATTTAAAGGGGTTGAACGGCGTTTGGAAGCTACCGTCTTTATTTTTTCCGCGCATCAGCCCGGTCTCTTTATCAAAGAGCTTCTTGTAGTTGAAGCTCCGCTCGCGGTATAGCGCGATCTCATCGGCAGGCCGGTCCAGCGCCTTGGCCAGCTGGTAGATGGCGAAATCATCATAGGCATACTCCAACGTCCGGGCGGCATTCTCATTGATACCCACGTCGTAAGGCACGTATCCGAGGGTGGTGTAATACTCCGCCCCTGCCCGGCCCACCGCGGTGATGGGACCGGCGTTATTGGCACCTTTAAGAAGCCCTTCGTACAGCTTCTCGATATCATAGCCCCGCAGGCCCTTGATGTACGCATCGGCAACCACGGAGGCCGAATTGTTGCCCACCATGATGTTACGGTATCCCGGACTGGCCCATTCCGGCAACCAGCCGCCTTCCTTATAGGTGTTCGCCAAGCCTTCTTGCATCTTTTGGTTCACCTCGGGGTATACCAAGTTAAGGAACGGGAACAGTGCGCGGAAGGTATCCCAGAAACCCGTATCGGTAAACATATACCCGGGCAGCACCTTGCCGTTATACGGGCTGTAATGGATTACGTTGCCATCGGCATCATACTCGTAAAACATCCGTGGGAAGAGGATGGTGCGATACAGACACGAATAGAACGTGCGCACCTGATCGATGGTGCCGCCACCTACGCGCACTTTGCCCAGCTCGGCATTCCACTGGTCGGCGCCTTCCTGTTTGATGGTTTCGAAATCCTTGTTTCCGATTTCACGGAGATTCAGCTTGGCCTGTTCGTGACTGATGAAAGACGAGGCCACTTTTGCCTGTACCTGTTCGCCCCGGTTGGCGATGCGGAAGCCCACAATGGCGCCCACATGGTTGGCCTGGATTTCCATCCGGTCGTCTACCAACACCGAATCGGCGAAAGTACCCGCGTGGGCGAAGGGCTGGTCGAACACCATCACGAAGTAATTTTTGAAATTGTCGGGCACGCCGCCGCTGTTGCGGGTGGTGTAACCGATGATGGTATTCTCTTCGGGGATAATTTTTATGTAAGAGCCTTTATCGAACGCGTCGATGACCACAAATGCGCTGTCGGTGGCCGGGAATGTGAACCGGAACCGCGCTGCCCGTTCGGTAGGCGTGATTTCGGTGGTCACGTCGTGGTCGGCAAGGTACACACTATAATAGTGCGGCTTCGCGATTTCGGCTTTGTGGGAAAACCAGCTAGCCCGCTCATCCTGATCGAACGTCTGTTTGCCGGTGGTCGGCATAATGGAGAACTGCCCGTAGTCATTCATCCACGGCGATGGCTGATGCGTCTGTTTGAACCCACGGATCTTGTCGGCAGTATACGTATACATCCATCCATCGCCCATTTTCCCGGTTTGGGGCGACCAGAAATTCATTCCCCAGGGCCGTGCAATGGCCGGATACGTGTTGCCATTGGAAAGGGAGTGCACGGATTGCGTACCCATCAAGGTGTTTACGTAATCGAGTGGATTTTCAACGCGGCCCACGTCCTGCGCCGTAGCAACGAAGGTGAGCAGGGAGAGCATGAGGGTTAATGGTGATTTCATTGAAGTACGTGTTTGTTTTTAGGGTTTATATCTTTACAACTATGTTATCGTCCGCTAATATGGTAAAAATATCGGAAAAGGAAAATGCTAAAAGTATTTAGCTTCACACATTTATTTATTTTTCACGCAAAGGAACCATTTCGTTTTCACGCGAAGAGCGCGGAGTTTTTTACGCAAAGAACGCAGAGGACATTTCTTTGCGATAAGCGACACACCTCAGCGAACTTTGCGATAAAGCGAAGCGTCTCTGCGAACTTTGCGTGAACCTCCTAAAGTTGCTACGTCGCGTGAACCCTTTTGTGAGCAATGCATTCGCATTTTTATGCGAATTTTAGCTAAGTTTGCATCTTAAATCCGAAAGCATAGAAACAACGTACTATGATGAAACTACTTGAAGGAAAGACCGCACTCATCACCGGGGCCTCAAAAGGCATTGGCCGCACCATAGCCGAGAAGTTTGCCGAGCAAGGCGCAAACGTGGCATTCACCTACCTCTCTTCCGTAGAAAAAGGCCAGGCATTGGAGCAGGAATTGCAGGCCCATGGCACCAAAGTAAAGGGTTACCGGTCTGACGCCTCCAAGTTTGACGCGGCTGAGCAGCTGGTCAATGACATCGTATCGGAATTCGGCACGCTCGACATTGTGGTGAACAACGCCGGCATCACCAAAGACGGCTTGCTTCTCCGCATGACGGAAGACCAGTGGGACGATGTGTTGGAAGTAAACCTCAAGTCGGTATTTAACGTCACCAAAGCCGCATCGCGCATCATGATGAAAAACCGCAAGGGGGTATTCATCAACATGAGCTCGGTGGTTGGTGTACAGGGGAATGCCGGTCAGGCAAACTATGCGGCATCCAAGGCAGGCATCATCGGCTTCTCCAAATCGGTCGCCAAGGAACTGGGCTCGCGGAACATCCGCACCAATGTGATCACGCCGGGTTTCATCCGCACGGAGATGACCGAAGTGCTGGACCCTAAAGTGGTGGAAGGCTGGGAACAGGGCATCCCATTGAAACGGGCCGGCGAAACGGAAGACGTGGCCAACGCGTGTTTATTCCTTGCATCGGACCTATCGGCCTACATCAACGGGCAGGTGCTTTCGGTGTGCGGCGGCATGCTTTAAAAGGCGGCGTAATAGCGAACCGCGACATAGGCCACCAGAAGCACCAACAGGACCAGCATATATTGCCATAGCGCTTTATGGCCGAAGTTCAACGTCCAGCCCAAGCCGTTTAGTTTCGGCACGACCAGTAACCGGTCTTTGGGGTTTACGTAAAAGAACCCCATTTTCCAATGTTCGGGATTATATCTATTGTCCATAACGACACGGTTTCTACCCAAAGGTATAAAGTTTAAGCCAATGTAACAACGCAAATATGCCTCAAAAAAATCTCTTTCAGCTTTACGATAAGACGATTGCGTATATCCAGCAGCACTTTATGGATGAAGGAGTGGATCGGATAACGGTTGCTGCGGTTGGGGTGCTCCACCCGGCAGCTGAGTCGGGCATTTGAGGGGCGGCCCGTTAAATTAAACGTCGCCATCCAATTAATGCGTTTGTACAAAAGCCAAGAACTCCTGCGCAGGAAACGCAACCTCTCGGTAGCTCAGGTTGCCGCTATGGTACATTTCCGCAATGCCAAGCATTTCACCACCCAGTTTAAAAAACATTTCGGACGGACGCCGAGCGAAGAGCGTCAAGCGATGACTTCGCGGCGGACCAGTAACGCTATCTGATGATGCATTTCTATGCGTCCAATCAATTTAGCATAAAAACCGTCGCTACACCACCTTGTGCATCGATTTTTCATAGCAAACAACAAAAAAGCAAGTAAAAAAAGGTTTCTATTTTTGCCAATTTTCAGCCGGTTTTGGCAAATAGACGTCTTTATCTCTGCGAGAAAACCGGCACAGAACACCGAAAATGCCTTGGCTAAAACTTAAACCGCGTTTCAGTTGTCAAAAATGGTTTCCATTTTTCTTAAAAGTTCACGCCCATTCAAGTTTCTGGCGATGATGACGCCATCAGGATCCAAAAGAAAATTATCGGGAATGGCATGAATAAAAAACCGCTTGGCTACCGAATTGTCAAATCCTTTTAAGTCGGATACATGTGTCCAATTTAATCCGTCCTTTCGTATCGCTTCCAACCAACGATTTTTAGAAAGATCAAGTGAAACGCCCAAAATGTCGAACCCCTTCGATGCAAATTTTTGATGTGCTTCCACAAGATAGGGATTCTCTTCACGGCAGGGACCACACCAACTCGCCCAGAAATCTACGAGAAGATATTTGCCACGGAAACCTGATAGTTTAATTGGGTTTGATGCGGTGTCCGCTTGTTCAAAATCGGGCATTACTCTACCGATGCCAACAAGCTTATCAACAGCAATACGGTGCGTGATCACCTTTGCCGTAGGTGTACTCATTAGGTCATTTGAAAGCGTTTTAAGTGCTTCCTCAGCTAATACACGCGCACGCACCTCTCCTCTAGCTATCCTTCCGCGGAAGCAATATATCAAATACAATGAATAGAAATTCTCCGGATGCTGGCGGATAAACTCATGTACAACGCTGTCACTTAATTGCCGCCAATCCGCGCTAGTCAGCGACCCTGTAGTGCGCTCTTTTTTTTGCCTTCTCGCTTTGGCGGCCATTTCGCGGTAACGATGATGAGCTTCTTCAGTCGGCGAAGGTATCAAGCGGTCGATTTTACCAGACGCTACCAGACCGTAGACACCCTTGACCTTCCAATTGGACTTTCCCTTGAAGGACGTCGTCTCTCCTGGCTCCACCCAAAAGGAGTAAACAGTGGCATTACCAACAAACTTCGGATTGATATTTTCGATGTTCAGATGGAATAGGGTTGGCTCCGTAATTTTGCCAGAATAAGTAAACCTGCATTCCTCATCCAGTGATACGGTATCGTGATACAGGGCATCTCCTTGGCGATATTTAATGAAATAGGTTGCACCGGGAATCGTATCGATTACTCCGCTAACGACGAAAGTGGTGCCAGTTTGAGCTTTAATCTCCATGGGCGGAAACAGCAGAAACAAAAGTAGAAGAGAGAATATGGCAGGTAAAGTGCCCTTTTTTCTATTATAAAAATTCGGTAAGCATACTAACATCATAAAGAGTTCTCAATTAGCGGTTCACAACAAAACTAAGGCATAACCATCCGGACATTCCCCTTTTAGAAGTTTTATAGTCCTTACCTTCTCATTAAGTTTATGAGGCGTTCGGATGTCAATTGTCAAAAATGGTTTCCATTTTTCTTAAAAGTTCACGTCCATCCAAGTTTCTGGCGATGATGACGCCATCAGGATCCAAAAGAAAATTATCGGGAATGGCATGGATGAAAAAACGCTTGGCTACCGCATTGTCATATCCTTTCAAGTCGGATACATGTGTCCAATTTAATCCGTCTTTCCGTATGGCTTCCAGCCACCGCTCTTTAGCATCATCAAGCGAAACCCCAAAAATATCGAAACCTTTCGACGCAAATTTCTCATGTGCTTCAACCAGAAAGGGATTTTGTTTCCGACAAGGGCCGCACCAGCTGGCCCAAAAATCAACCAGCACATACTTTCCCCGAAAGTCCGACAACTTAACCACATTTGATGCGGTGTCCGGCTGTTCAAAATTGGGCATTACTTGGCCGATGCCAACCAAATTATTTACGATGATTTTTTGAGTGACTAAACGTCCCGTGGGCGTGCTTTTGAGGTCAGCAGAGAGTCGTTTCATTGCTTTCTCTGCGAAAGGAAACGCCTCCACCCCTCCAAGCAGCCTGTTATATACCAAATACAAGCCAAAAAAATCGGTAGGATGCTGGCGGATGAAATCGAGCGCAACGGAATCACTTATCTGGCGCCGGTCCGTGCGACTTAAAGACCCTGTAGTATTTTCCTCTTGTACCCGTATTGCTTTCCTAACGCTTGTCCAATGACGTTGTTCACTTTTCTCTATTTTCGAAGGCGTCAAACGTTCAATCTTGCCCGAAGTGAATATCCCCTGGGCACCTTTGGCCTTCCAATTGGACTTTCCTCTGAAGGAAGCCGTTTCCCCGGGCTCCACCCAAAAGGAGTAAACGGTGGCGTCACCAATAAATTTCGGATTGATATTTTCGATATTCAGATTAAATATGGTCGGCTCAGAAATTTCCCCTGTGTATGCTAACCTGCGTTCGTCATCCAACGACACGGTATCATCGATCCAAACGTCCCCTTGGCGATAGCTGATAAAATAAGTTGCATGGGGAACCGTATCGATGACGCCTTTAACGATAAAAGTGGTTTCAACTTGAGCTTTAATCTCCACGGGCGGAAACAGCAGAAACAAAAGTAGAATCGGCAAGCATACTACCATCATAAGGGGCTCACAATTAGTGGTTCACAACAAAACTAAGACATAAGGAATAGAACTCCAAGAAATCAGGCTTTTTTATTCAAAAAGGAAGGAAAAACATTACCGAAAGAAACCTTGATAGCAGGGTAAATGAACCAATCGCCTTCCGCACCAAAACACTACCTTTGCGGGGATGAATAACGAAATCTTCTCCATACAGACGCGCCAAGCTTTTGACGAGGTATGCATGAAGACATTTCGTCACCAGGCGCAGCATGGTGCGGTTTACAAGGAGTACCTGTCGCTCATCCATGTAGACCCCGCGACCATACAGCGACCCGAAGCCATTCCCTGCCTACCCATTGACTTCTTCAAGAACCATCGGATAACCACCGGCCCCGAGGCCCCGCAGCAGGTATTTACCAGCTCGGGTACCACGGGCACCGTGCAAAGCAAGCACTACGTGGCAGACATCACCATTTATGAGGATAGCTTCCGTACCGCGTTTAACCAGTTTTACGGCAACCCAAGCGATATGGCCATTTTAGCGCTGCTACCCGCCTACTCCGAGCGCGAAGGGTCGTCGCTTATTTATATGGTGGACGACCTCATCCGCCAGAGCGCCCATCCGAGAAGCGGTTACTTCTTATACAACCACGATGACTTGCAAGATTCCCTACGGGAGCTGAAGGCCACCGGCACGCCGACGCTGCTCATCGGCGTCACCTATGCGCTGCTCGATTTTGTGGAAAACCACGTCGTGGATTTCTCCGAACTGATCGTGATGGAAACGGGCGGCATGAAAGGCCGGCGGCGGGAAATGATCCGCGAGGAAGTGCACGAGCGGCTATGCCGGGGGTTCAGCGTATCGGAAATCCATTCCGAATACGGAATGACCGAGCTATTATCCCAAGCATATTCCGCGGGCGGGGGCATATTCCGCTGCCCGCCATGGATGGACGTGTTTATCCGCGACACCAACGATCCCTTAGACACCGTGTCGACAAACCGCACCGGTGCCATCAATATCATCGACTTGGCCAATATCCACTCGTGCGCATTCATTGCCACGCAGGACCTGGGACGGAAACAGGCCGATGGATCGTTCGAGGTGTTGGGCCGTTTCGATCAGAGCGACATCCGGGGGTGCAACCTATTGGTGCAATAGGTGCTTACTTTTACTGCAAACTGGGGTCGCTAAACGTATCGCCCTGGCGGATATCGCCGGTATCATAGCCTTTTTTGAACCAGTATGCGCGTTGTTCAGACGTACCGTGGGTAAACGCTTCGGGAACGACTTTCCCTTGTGCCTGCATTTGCAGCCGATCATCGCCAACGGCTTCCGCCGCTTTCATCCCTTCGATGATGTCGTTGTATTCCAGTTGCACGTCCGATGTCCGGTTGGCATGGTGTGCCCACACCCCGGCGTAAAAATCGGCCTGCAACTCCAGCATCACCTGCACTTTGTTATAGTCGCGTTCGCTCAGTTGCTGCCGGGCGCGGTTTACCTTATCCATGGCACCCAACAGGTTCTGCACGTGGTGGCCCACTTCATGGGCAATCACATAGGCCATCGCAAACTCGCCCGTGGCGCCAAATCGGTTCCTCAATTCTTCGTTAAAGCTCAGGTCGATGTATACATTCTCGTCGGCCGGGCAATAGAACGGGCCATACGCCGAGGCTCCCATACCACACCCGTCTGTAGGCGTCTGCTGCCAGTAGACCACCAGCGTATCCGGCCGGAACTGCAACCGCTCGTTGCGGAAAATGTCAGCCCAAACGTCACCGACACTCGTATGCACCACCTGTACAAACTCCGTGAGTTCGGCTTCTTCGGCACTGATCTCAACGGGGCCCTCCGACTGCTGTAGCCCGCCAACCTGCATCTGCTGCAGCAGATCCCCGGGATCGCCACCCAAGAGTAGTCCGATGACGAGTACGACGATGCCGCCCATGCCACCCAATGCCAGCTTACCACCCGACGACATCCCGCGTCGGTCTTGGAAATTACCGCTTTTTCTACCGCCTTTCCAACGCATAATGGTTTAATTTATTGGCTATCAAAAAAAGCCTTACGGTGAGCAAGGCTTGGTTTATTATCAATACGTTGTTATGATCAACCTAAAACGAGAAATCGTCCTTTGACCCGCCGTTGTCAGCAACCCCTACCCCATTGCTTTCAAACCCGGGTTCGTAGCGCTTCTCAACCACTTCCTGATGGGATTTGATATACTCGACCACGTCGCTGAGTCCCTCGGCAAACTTCTCGAAGTCTTCTTTGTACAAGAAAATCTTATGCTTGATGAACACGCCGTCTTCAAACCGTTTCTTGCTCTCTGTGATGGTAACGTAGTAGTCGTTGGACCGAGTCGCCTTTACATCGAAAAAATAAGTGCGCTTACCAGCCCTTACCTTTTTTGAAAAAACCTCTTCACGCTCTTTGTTGTCAAAATCTCCCATTGTTAAGCTTATTTATTTTTGCATTCTCAGAATCGGGATAAATATAAAGTAATTTAGCCGATTAATACAAGTAATTCATCCAATTTGTATAAATTAGCGCTCCTATGTCCGAGCGGGCGATTCGGGCAGCACTCCCTCTTGTTTTACCGAAATAAAACGGCCGTTCACCGAGAAAATAGCTGTTGTGGCCTAATGGTTGTTGCGGAACGTATATATTCCCTATACCTTTGGTTCCATCAACACGGTAGTTGATTAACGATTTTAAGGCAGAAATTTCACAAACAACAAGATAATGAACGAACAACGCCAACCAGCAAAACAGCACTCCAGCACAGGTCGCATGTGGGCAGGCATCATCATCATCGGTATCGGTGCGGTACTACTCGCTGGGCGACTCGGGTTGGATTGGCTTTTCCCCGATTGGCTATTCAGTTGGCACAATATGTGGCCCATGATATTGGTTACCGTAGGACTGATTATCGGGGGCAACTCCAACTTCCGTAACCCGGCATCGTTCATCTTAATGGGGCTAGGCGCGTTCTTTTTGCTGAGAAACATTACCGATTTCGACATCGGCGCATTTGTATGGCCTGTGGTCATCATCGGCATCGGCCTGTGGCTGCTCTCGGGGAAAAGCCGGCGTGGGCCGTGTCCACCGCCGCCAGATCGACGCCATCGCTACCGTGCGCGGTACCGTGATTATGAATGGGACAAGCGTGTAAAAGACCAACCCGATAGCCCTGCAAGTAGCGGGGCTACCGCTTTTGGCGGAACAGGCAATTTCGATGAAGGCCGTCCGTTGGACGAAACAGACACCGCTGGTGGCGGACCAAGCAGCCTTACCAGTGAGGATTACCTTAAATCGACCGCCATATTCAGCGATATCAAAAAGATTGTCATCTCCAAACGGTTCCAGGGTGGCGAGATCGTGAATGTATGCGGAGGCACCGATGTGAACCTCGTGCAAGCAGACATCCAACAGCCCGTCGTTATCGATGTGTTCCAGCTGTTTGCCGGCACCAAAATCATCGTTCCCTCCCATTGGAAAATCCAGTCCGAAGTGGTATCTGTATTCGGCGAGGTGGATGACCGCCGTTTTTCGCAGGGCACGCCCCACGATGACCAGAAAGTGGTTTATATTAAAGGTACCTCCCTGTTTGGGGGCATTACCATCAAAAACAGCTAACCGGGTGAGTGCCGCAACATACACTTCATCAAAACAACGGCTCATCAACATCAGCTGCTTTGTCATTTGGATGGCTTATGCGCTCATCCAAACGGCCTTGCTGTGGTGGTTCGATGTTGATTTCAACTTCGCATTGAACGATAGTTTGGTCAGCGCTACGGTAATCACGCTATGCTGCTACATCATCGCAAGTGCACTCACCCACTACCTCCCCCAACGCAAAGGTTACTTTTACATCGTCATCTGGGGGTTGGTGCTGGCTGCCATCAGTGTATCTGTAGACCGATGGATACTTCAATACATCATCCAAAACGAAGGCTACCGCGATCGCATCGACGTGTCATTACCCCTGCGCTTTTTCATCAATGCGCTACTGATTGCTTGGATGGCGATCATCAACATCCTCTGGAATATCCAGCAGGAGTATAAAGAAAACGAACAACGGAAGGCCGATGCCGAGCGACTGGCCCGCGAGGCGGAACTGTACAATCTCCGGCAACAGCTCCAACCCCATTTTCTGTTCAACAGCCTCAACTCCATCATCGCCCTCATCGGGCGGAAACCCGACGAGGCCCGGAACATGACCTTTCAACTGTCTGACTTCCTTCGGGGTACACTGCGCAAGGATGATCAGCAACTGATTGCGCTCAGGGACGAGCTGGAGCACCTCCAACTGTACCTCGAAATCGAAAAAGTCCGATTTGGCCACCGCTTGGCAACACAGATCAATTTTGACGAAGCGTGCCTGGACATGACGCTGCCTGCCATGATTATGCAGCCACTGGTAGAAAATGCAATTAAGTACGGCCTTTATGATACCACCGGAAAGGTGACCATCTGCGTGGCCTGTACATGCACCGACCACCTCTTGGAAATACAGATCGAAAACCCATACGACAGCCAGAGCAATAAGCCCCGCCGGGGTACGGGATTCGGGCTCCGCGGCATTCAACGCCGACTCTTTTTACTATTCGGACGCACCGACCTGTTGGAAACTAAAGCCACAACTCATATCTTTACCAGCATAATCAAGATTCCACAACGATGATGAAGGCGGTATTGATAGATGACGAGCCCCTGGCGCGGGGCATGGTTGCCGAGTACCTTGAAGCTTACCCCCAAATAACGGTAGTTGCCGAATGCGGCGATGGCTTTGAAGGAGCGAAAGCCATTATGCAACACCAGCCGGACATCATCTTCCTCGATATCCAAATGCCTAAAATCAACGGCTTCGAGATGTTGGAAATCATCGACAACCAACCCGCCGTTATTTTCACCACCGCTTTCGACGAATATGCAATCCAGGCCTTTGAACGCCATGCGGTCGATTACCTGCTCAAACCCATCGCCAAAACGCGGTTCGACCGTGCCATGGCCAAATTCCTCGATAGCCAGCACCTGGAGGCGGGCAAGAAAAACACCCGTAACCTGCTCGATAAAATGCACCAATCGGACGACAAGCTGGAACGCATCGTGGTAAAAACCGGAACAAAAATCAAGATCATCCCCGTAGGTAACATCATCTACCTGGAAGCCGACGACGATTACGTGAAAATCCATACCGACGAGGGGGTGTTTATGAAGAATAAAACGATGGCGTCTTTTGAAGAGCAGCTCGATCCATCCCTGTTTGTGCGCGTACACCGGTCGTTCATGGTCAAAATAGACCATATCGCCCGGCTGGAGCCCCACGAGAAAGACAGCTACGTTGCGGTACTTGCCGACGGGAACCGGGTAAGCATCAGTAAAAACGGTTACACTCGTCTCAAACAAAGATTAGGAATGTAAATAGGTTTCACGTAATTTTGCGCCATGTTCGAAACCATAAACAGGATCATCTGCATCATCTTATTGCTGCCTGTATTCCCGGCCTTTACGCAAGAGGAAAACCGTGCCCAGCAAATCAACCAAGCGGTTTTCAATAAAATCGAATATCATTTCAACCTGCAGGAAACCGATTCCATTTATGCGCTTGCCGGCCCACGGTTCAAGCAATCGCTTTCTTTACAGGCGTTCCAAACGGTAATGACCCAGCAATTATACCCGTTGGGGCAGATACAGTCGGCCGAGTTGAAAAGCTATGATAACCGAACCGGTATTTACAAACTCAACTTCCTCAGCACCCCACTGCAGGTGGTGTTGGGGCTGGATAGCCTGAACCAGATCGAGACCTTCCTCTTCCAACCCTATGCCGGCGATCCGGTGCCTGAAAAGACGGACGTACTTGCCTCTCGCAGCCCGGCGACTTCGAAACTCGATTTTCACATCGATTCCATCGCCCTAGCCTACAGCCGGAAGGGCCATACCCATGCATTGGCCATTGGTGTGGTATACGACGGTAAAACCAGCAGCTACTATTACGGGGAAACCGAAAATGGAAACAACCGGCTCCCCGATGAAAACACGTTATTTGAAATCGGATCCATCAGCAAGACCTTCACTGCTACATTGCTCGCTTACCTGGCGCAGACCCAGCAGCTTAGCGTTGACGACCCGATTACCAATTACCTCCCCGACTCCGTTGCGGCAAATCCGGATTTGCAGCGCATTACGCTGAAACAGCTTGCCAACCATACATCGGGATTACCACGCATGCCGGCAAACATCGATGCCACGGCAGCTGCCCACCCGCTGAACCCGTATAAAGATTACACGCAAGTGGAGTTATACAACTTCCTGGCATCGTACAAAGCGACCACGCCCCCCGACTCCATCTATATATATAGCAACCTGGGGTATGGCCTGTTGGGCAGTGTCCTCGACTCGGTTTACGGCAAGCCCTACAATGAGATGGTACAGGAAATCATCTGCCAACCGCTCGGCCTGAAAAACACCACCGAGTTTCCCGATCCGGATTCGCAATACGTGGCCAAGGTGTATAACAAGGATGGCTTGGAGACCCCATTGTGGACATTCGATGCGTTCACCGCCCACGGCTCGTTGAAATCGTCTGTAAAAGATCTGCTTACCTATGCAAAAGCCCATTTCAAAATGCCTGAGAGCGATTTGGAACATTCCCTGGCCCGTACCCGCCAATTCACCTACTTCAATCCGCCAGATACGGACATTGGGTTGGCGTGGCACATGAACCTGATGGGGGGCGAGCTTATTTATTGGCATAATGGCGGCACCTTCGGGAGCAGCAGCTATATGGCCTTTTCGCCGGACAGAAAGATGGCGGTGATTGTATTATCGAATACCGCAGAACCCGTTGACAGCGTAGGGGTCGCTATCTTGAATTCCATTCTGGAAACCAAGCGATAACAGGCGCCATGCGCCCTACACTTCTTTACCCAGAATTTCCAATGGCGGGCGTTCGGTAATTCCCCGGCTATTCACCAGTCCGATCAATACCGTCAGCAGCGTTACCCCCAACATCAACAGGAGCATAACGGCGATATCGGGTGTAAACGGTATCTCGAAGCTGAAAACGGCCAATGCCCAACTGCCCCCAAGCGCCAGCAGCACACCGGTGAACGCGGCAATGCCTCCCAAGAAGAAGTATTCAAGTGCGGTAATGGCCAAAATCTGTTTCCGCGTTGCCCCCATGGTACGCAACAGTACACTCTCCTTTATCCGCTGATATTTGCTGATCATCACAGAGGCGATTAATACCACAAAACCGGTGAGGATACTGAAACCGCCCATGAACCGGATCACGAAACCAATCTTTTCAAGTATGGCGTCTAGCACCGATAGGATCAGCCCCAGATCAATGATAGATACATTGGGGAACTGCGTTACCACCGCCTGCTGCATACGGGCAGATGTTGCGTCATCCGGCACACGGGTCATCAGCACGTGGAATTGCGGCGCATCGTCGATAACGCCGGTTGGGAATATCAATCGAAAGTTGGTCTGTACACGGTTCCAATCGACCTCCCTTAGGCTACCAATGATGGTCGGTATGCGCACACCCTGCACGTTGAACAACAGTTCGTCGCCAATATCCACCCGGATACGGCGAGCATACCCCTCCTCAAGGGACACCCGAGCGGTATCGCCAGCAGCAGTTTCGCCTATCCATTCGCCTTCGGTCACCTTTTCCGAATCGCTGAGTTCCGACCGGTAGGTAGACCGCAGCTCACCGCCCAGCGCCCGTCGGGATACCTCGATGGTGCTGTCGCGCCGTGCATCGTCGGCAGTAACGCCATTGATGGCTTCCAACTGCACCGTCACAATGGGCACCTGGTCCAATACGGGCAGCCCCTGCGCCGCAACTAGGTCGGCCACTGCTGTTTTCTGCGGCGATTGGATATCAAATAGCACCATGTTCGGTTGGTTTTCGCTCGACGACAGGGATACCCGTGTAATCAGCATCCCCTGCACGGCAAACAGGGTAGCGATAAATGCCGTGCCTAGCCCGATGGCGATGATCAGGATAACCGTTTGGTTGTTGGGCCTGAACAGGTTGGAAAGCCCCTGCCGCCATAGGTAGCTCCATGACGACGGGAAAAAGCGCCTAACCAGCCAAACAAGGAGGCTCGCGGCGGCATATAACACCAGAAACGACAGCACCACACCCATGGTAAATGCGAGTGTCTGCCCAAGCCCATCCAGCTGTATATAGGCATAGCTGAAAATAAACAGCCCTATGAGGCCGTATACCAGCCAACTCCAACGATCCCTGATTGGGCTTGAGGTGTCTACCGATAACCGCAGCGTGTTCAGCGGAGCAATATTACGGATACCAACAAGGGGCAGCAAAGCAAACAGTGCCGCTATACAGACCCCCAGTCCGATCCCTTGCGCAATGGCCCACCACGAGATATCGCTGCTGATGGCCACCGGAACGAAATCGCGGAGCACCAAGGGCAACAATTGCTGCACCAGGGTACCCAGCAGCGCACCGATGATAGAACCGACCAAGCCGACGCCCAACACCTGCACGAGAAAAATCAAAAATGCCTGCCGCGAACTCGCTCCCAGGCACCGTAATATCGCTATGGTATTGAGCTTCTCTTTGATATAGATATGGATAGCGCTCGATACGCCGATGCATCCGAGCAGCAACGCCACAAAGCCCACCAACGAGAGGAAGTTGTTCAGATCGGCAAACGACCGTCCTGTTTCCTGCTTCCGTGAAGCAATGGTGTCAAACCCCATCCGCTGTACTTCCATCAGCGAATCGAGGCCGTCGGCAAGTTTGTTGGCATCGGTGCCTTCTTCCAGCTGGAAATAGTAGTTGTAATTGATGCGGCTCCCTTTCTGGTTCAACCCCGTGGCGGGCAGGTATTCCAATGGGATAAACACGGCCGGTGCCACGGCAGTAGAGAGACCACTCTGCCCCGGCGCCTGCGCCAAGCTGCCGGCAATCTCGAACATAACCGCCCCCACTTTCACCGAATCGCCCACTTGGGCGCCAAACTGAAGCATCAAGGTTTTATCGACCAATGCCTGCCGGTGTTTTCTGAACGTGGCGCCAACGCCTTCGGGCACGGTTTCGAACGCACCATAATAAGGAAACGCACCATCCAATGCGCGCACCTCAACCAAGCGGGTACCTCCGCTGTTGGCGAATAGCACCATGGAAGCGAAGCGCTGCTCGACAGAATGATCCGTACTGCGTCGCCGTACCGAATCGACAATCGCCTGCCCCTCTTCGGAGAGCTCACGGTTGCTATGGATCACCAAATCGGCACCCACCAGACCGGCCGCCTGTTTGTCGATGTCCTTGGCAAGGTTATCGCCGAACGAGAAGATGGCTACCAGCGCCGCGATGCCAATAATGATGGATGATATAAAGAGGAACAGCCGGGAACGGTTCCGCCGGCTGTCGCGCCACGCCATACGCAACACCCAGCCGAAAGCGATCTTTTGGCGGTCGGAAGTCATCATAGCGTATGATCTACTGCCGAATCCGAGACCAGCTTGCCCCCTTTCATGCGGATGATGCGCTGGGTCTTTGATGCCAGCTCCAAATCGTGGGTAACCAGCACCAGTGTTGTGCCGGCATCATGGTTGAGGTCAAACAGCAGTTTTTCGACGTTCTCGCTGGTTTCGGCATCGAGGTTACCCGTTGGCTCGTCGGCAAACAGGATCTGCGGTGCATTGGAAAACGCACGGGCGATGGACACCCGTTGCTGCTCGCCCCCCGACAACTGCAGGGGGTAATGGTGGCCACGATCGGCCAGCCCGACTTTGTCCAGCAGCTCCAGCGCCACCCGCTTACTGTGGGCCTCGCCGCGCAGTTCGAGCGGAACCATTACATTCTCCAAAGCAGTCAACGTGGGCAGCAACTGGAAATTCTGGAATACGAAGCCTACATATTGGTTGCGCACCCGCGCCCGTTCGTCTTCATTGAGCGTATCCAACGACACCCCGTTCAACACGATGCTGCCCGCACTGGCGCGATCTAGCCCTGCACAAAGCCCCAGTAAAGTGGTTTTACCGCTGCCGGAGGGCCCTACAATCGCCACAGTGGATGCCGTTTCCACTTCAAAACTAATTGCTTGCAGTACGGCGAGCGGCTTACCCGCACTGGGGTAGGTTTTGCCGACGTCTTTCACGCTTAATATCGTAGTCATGTATCCTTTTGTCAATCCTTATTTCCGTAAACTTAGCTAAAGTTGCCCCGGCATACAAGAAGCCGCGTGCCAAATAGACCAGAAATACGTAGTTTTGACGGCCGGCTGCCCCCGTTGTTACGCTGCCGACCGTCTTACGCATGAAAATGCGGGCCGGGTTACTGTAAAAATGATATTACAGCTCCGGCCAGTCACCGTTTTATTTCAATATTGCATCCTTATAACGCACCATGAAGTTCCATACGACAATGACCAAGCATCGATTTTTCGCCTTTTTGCTATTGATATGCAGCGTACACACGGCGTGGGCACAGAAGAAGCCGCTGAACCACGATGTTTATGACGGCTGGGAAGCCATCAGCTCATCCGCCATCTCGGACGATGGGCGCTTTATCTATTATATGGTCAGTCCACAGGCGGGCGACGGGCGATTGGTGGTGACGAATCCGGATAACCAGTCCATCGGCCGCATTGAACGCGCCGCCGATGCCCGTTTTTCTGCCGACGGCCATTACCTTCTGGCACACATCAAACCCTTTTACGAAGAAACCCGGCAGGCCAAGATAAAGAAGAAAAAAGCAGACGAGATGCCTCAAGACTCGTTGGCCATATTCACCTTGGAGACGGCTGCATTGCAAAAGATACCTTTTGTAAAGTCGTATAAAATACCGGCGGAGCCGGGAGAATACATTGCCTACATCACCGAAAAGCCCAAGGCGCCAAAAGATAGCACGGCGGCCGACACGGCCGACGCCAAGAAGGCAGCCCGTAAGAAACCCCAACCGACGTTACACATCAGGCACCTGCCGAGTGGCGCGGAGACCACCATCGAACGTGTGGAAGACTACGCATTCAGCTTCGATGGGAATGCGCTCACCTATGTCAGGAAAGCCGAGGAAAAGGACAGCATCGGTGCCGACGCTGGCGTATATTATTACGATTTGACCACGCGGCAATCGCGCCACATCAGTAGCGGCAAGGGCTCCTATAAAAACATAACTTTTGACGACGCATCGGTACAGCTGGCTTTTACGGCGGACAAGAGCCCCGAGAAATCCCTTCAAAAAGCATTTAAACTTTATTACTACGCCCCCGGCCAAGACAGCGCCATCGTCATCGCCTCGCGTCGGACCCACGGCGTACCGGAGGGCTGGTATGTAAGTGGCGAGGGGGGCGTCCGGTTCAGTAAAAATGGGGAAAAGCTCTTCTTCGGTATCGCACCCATCCCACCGGTGAAAGATACTACCCTGGTTGAATTTGAACACGCGAACGTGGACATTTGGCACTGGAAGGACGACTACCTGCAAACGCAGCAGTTGGTAAACCTCCGCCGGGAGCAAAACAGGAGCTACCTGGCCGTTACCTATCCGAAGCAGGGCCGCAAAGTGATTCCGTTGGCCGACGAACTGCTACCTTACACGTGGTTGACCGATGATGCCGATAACACCTACGTGCTGGCCACCACCGATGTGGGCCGCCGCGTGGAGACCCAATGGCGCACGGGGGCTTTCCAAGATATTTATGTGGTTTCCACCGTAGACGGTAGCCGGAAGAAGATCGCCGAAGAAATCCGCGGCCGCGTCAGCATCTCGCCGGGAGGGGACTACGTCGTTTGGTTCGACCGCACCGAAGGCAATTGGTACGGCCACGACATCCAAGCGGGTAAAACGGCACAACTAAACGTTGATCTGCCGGTAAGTTTCGCAGATGAAGACAACGACGTTCCCGATGATCCGGGCGACTACGGCATAGCTGGCTGGAGCGAAAACGATGAGGAAATCTTCCTTTATGACAAATACGACATCTGGGCGTTCCATCCGGATGGGTCCGAGCGACGCCTCGTTACCAATGGCGCGGGGCGGAGCAACCAAATTACCTTCAGGTATGAGCATATGGAAGAAAACCGGATGGCGAGGTATCGGAAACGACGCACCACTGCCATCATCGATACCAAAGAACCGCTCATCTTATCGGCTTTCAACCACATCACGAAAGAAAACGGCTGGTTCCAGACCAATGGCGACAAAAGCAGGGACCCGAAAGAGATGGTGACTGGCCCCTACCGCTATCGCCAGGCCAAACGTGCAGCGGATGTCGACACCTATATCTATATTAAGGAGAACTACGTTTCGTCGCCCGATGTCTATGTATCGACAGACTTTGTAAAAGAAACCAAACTGAGCAGTACCAACCCCCAACAGCAGCAATACAATTGGGGTACCGCCGAATTGGTACGATGGACAACACCCAACGGCCACGATGCCGAGGGGATACTTTACAAACCCGAAGATTTTAATCCGGCCAAGAAGTACCCGGTTATCTCTTATTTCTACGAAGTGTTATCCGATGGGTTGTATAGCTATGTGCCGCCCACCCCTACGCCCTCGCGGCTAAACATCAGCTTCTTCGTGAGCAATGGCTATCTCGTATTCGCGCCCGACATCCATTATGAAATCGGCCACCCCGGTCGTTCGGCCGAAGAGTACGTTAACTCGGGCATGCAGGAATTAAAAAAACAACCGTGGGTTGATGGCGATAAGCTGGGCATCCAAGGGCAAAGCTGGGGTGGTTATCAGGTGGCCCACCTGATTACACGCACCAACATGTATGCAGCGGCATGGGCAGGTGCACCGGTCGTAAACATGACTTCCGCCTATGGCGGCATCCGTTGGACAAGCGGAATGAACAGGCAGTTCCAATATGAACGCACCCAAAGCCGCATCGGGGCCACGCTATGGGAAAAGCCCGAATTGTACATCGAAAACTCCCCATTGTTCCACCTTCCTAACGTAACAACCCCGGTGGTCATCATGCACAACGATGAAGATGGTTCGGTACCTTGGTACCAAGGCATCGAAATGTTTACGGCCCTCCGCCGGCTGCAAAAACCCGTTTGGCTGTTGAACTACAATGGCGAAGCCCATAACCTGGTTCATCGTCAAAACCGGAAAGACATCCAACGGCGCGAATTGGAATTTTTCGACCATTTCCTGAAAGGCAAACCCGCTGCACCATGGATTGAGCATGGCGTACCAGCCATACGTAAAGGCATAGACTGGGGGTTTGGCACCGAACAATGAAGCTTCATCGCTCGCCGACTTTTCGAAAAACACCAGCAAAACACCATTCCACAAGGTGAATTTTCATTTTTTTATAGAAAAAATTGAAATTTTATCAAAAAAAACAGTGAAATATAATTTTTTTTAACGAATTTTGAGCCGAAAACAAAGAAACAATACAACATATAGATAAAACTAACAAAAATTAAATGTCAGGCTTAAGATTCAAAGCGGTAGAGACCGCAGTTTCGCGGTTAAACCGAAATGAGACCCACGAAACAACCAAACCCTCCTTGTTTTTTGGAAAAAACGTGTTCACAACGGCAAAGATGAAGGATTACCTTCCGAAGAATGCCTATGAAGAACTTGTTGGGACTGTTGACAGCGGAAAGCCCATTACACACGATCTTGCCGAGCACATCTCACAGGCCATGAAAAGCTGGGCAATCAGTAACGGTGTAACCCATTACACCCACTGGTTCCAGCCGTTGACAGGTGCCACCGCAGAGAAGCACGATGCCTTCTTCGAGCCGCTACCGGATGGTTCGGCGATCGATAAGTTCACGGCCAGTGCCTTGGTACAGCAAGAACCCGATGCTTCCAGCTTCCCCAGCGGCGGTATCCGCAACACCTTTGAAGCCCGCGGTTATACCGGATGGGACCCTTCTTCCCCTGCTTTTATTTATGAAACAGGTGGCAGCAAAACACTTTGCATCCCTACCATCTTCGTTTCTTACACCGGGGAGGCATTGGACTACAAAGCGCCGTTATTGAAAGCGATCAATGCGCTTGATAAAGCTGCAGTAGACGTGGCCAATTTCTTCGATAAATCAATCACCAAAATAACGTCATCGCTGGGTATTGAGCAGGAATATTTCCTGGTAGACCTCGCGCTATTCAATGCCAGGCCCGACTTGCAACTGACCGGCCGTACATTATTCGGCCATATGTCGGCCAAGGGACAGCAGCTGGAAGACCAATACTTCGGTGCGATCCCAGAGCGGGTGCTGGCGTTCATGGTAGACCTTGAACAAGAAGCCCTCAAACTAGGCATTCCATTAAAGACACGCCATAACGAAGTGGCACCCTCACAATTTGAGTGTGCGCCGATGTTTGAAGAAATCAACTTGGCGATAGACCACAACCAGCTATTGCTCAACCTGATGGAGCAGGTAGCGCTACGCCACAAATTCAAGGTGCTGATTCACGAGAAGCCGTATGCGGAAATCAACGGCTCTGGCAAACACAACAACTGGTCGATGATCACCAACACCGGTGTGAATTTACTTTCGCCGGGAAAAACGCCGAAGACGAACCTGATGTTCCTGACGTTTTTCACGAATGTCATCAAGGCGGTGCACGACCATGCCGACCTGATGCGCGCATCCATTGCCAGCGCCGGCAACGACCACCGACTCGGCGCCAACGAAGCACCGCCGGCCATCATCTCGATTTTCCTCGGAAGCCAGCTCAATGCCGTACTCGACGAGGTGGAGACTGCAAGGGTGGCCAAAAAGGTGAAGAATGAAGCGATGTTGTGGCATGGCATACCGAAAATACCACAACTGACCCTCGACAATACCGACCGCAACCGGACCTCTCCGTTTGCATTTACGGGCAATAAATTCGAGTTCCGGGCAGTGGGATCCGCATCAAACAGCGCGAGCCCGATGACCGTACTCACCACCATCGTGGCCAACCAGCTCGTCGACTTCAAGACGGAGGTCGACAAGCAGATCAAAAAAGGCACGAAAAAGGACCTTGCGCTGCTCAATGTGGTCCGCAAATACATCAAGGAATCGAAAGCCATCCGGTTTGAGGGCAACGGCTACAGCCAAGAATGGGAAGAGGAAGCGCACAAACGTGGACTTTCGAACATTAAAACCACGCCGAAAGCACTGGACGTGTATGTCGATGAAAAGTCGATGGCGATGTTCGAAAAACTGGCCGTATTCAGTCGGCGCGAAAGTGAGGCCCGTCATGAAATTCTACTAGAAAGCTACTTCAAGAAAATCCAGATAGAAGCCCGTGTGATCGGCGAGATTGTAACCAGCCTTGTGGCACCGGCAGCATTCAACTATCAGAACACCCTCATCACGAACATCAAAGGACTTAAAGACCTGGGGTTGGAAAGCGAGGCGTATGGATCGCAGGCCAATTTGGTGGAACGTATCTCCAGCCACATCAACACCATTTTGATCGATGCGGAAGCGATGCGCCAAGAACGTAAAAAGGCAAACGTGCTCGAGGACACCCGCGAGAAAGCGATTGCTTACGACGAAAAGGTGAAACCTTATTTCGATCAAATCCGCTACCACCTCAATAAGCTGGAGCAGATTGTGGATGACCGCCAATGGCCGTTGCCCAAACTGCGCGAACTCTTGTTTGTCCGGTAAGCCGTTTACGGCAACCGGTTCTTAACTACAAATGCACCAAGTGCAACTACCGTCCTCCGAGGTGGTCGTTGTACTTGGTGCTTTCTTATTTCCTTAGCCAACGTAAGGACCTTTTTATCAAAAAATTTGGACAAACCGAGCGCGCGGCCTATATTTGCATCCATTGCGTTTACATACGCACAAATCAATCCCTCTTCAAAACAGGGTCTTGGTTTATAAAGAAGTGGCGAGAGACTGGCTCAATGACCCGCTGGCAACCATCCACAAGCGGTGGAAAAGGTGCCAATTCCTGTCTCAATCGATATGGATTGGGAGCATATAAATGATAAGACGATGAATAAGCATCCAGAAACCAATACCCTTATCCGAATAACGGGAACACCCGGTGAGGACACCGTTCGGCATGTTGGCCGCTGTTGATCCGACACCCGCATGGTCCATTGCGGTCTGTTGCGAAACGGTGGATACGCTGCGGGGCAATGCGTATCCAAATGTGCACACGCATTAATCTATCATAAAAATTAAATATATTAAATCATTGAATCATGGCTAATGAAAATCTGAAATTTGAAACACTGCAGGTCCATGCCGGACAAGAAGCTGATCCTACCACGGGCTCGCGTGCAGTGCCGATCTATCAAACCACGTCGTTTGTCTTCAACAGTGCCGAACACGGCGCGAACCTGTTTGCGCTCAAGGAGTTCGGCAACATCTATACTCGGATCATGAACCCGACCACCGACGTATTCGAAAAGCGGATGGCCGCGCTTGAGGGCGGCGTAGCGGGCTTAGCCGTGGCTTCGGGCCAGTCGGCACAGTTCATCGCGCTGACCAACATCCTGGAAAGCGGCGATAATTTCGTCACGGGAACCAGTCTATATGGTGGCACCTACAACCAATTCAAGGTCTCGTTTAAGCGGCTCGGCATCGAGGCCCGGTTTGCGAAAAACGAAACGCCCGAAAATATCGAAGCGGCAATCGACGATAAAACAAAGGCCATTTACGTGGAAACCATCGGAAATCCCAGCTTCAGCATCCCCGATTTCGACCGCATCGCGGCAATCGCCAAGAAATACGACCTGCCGCTCATCGTAGACAACACCTTCGGTTGCGGCGGCTACCTATTCAAACCCTTGGAACACGGTGCGCACGTGGTGGTTGCGGCAGCGACCAAATGGATTGGCGGCCATGGCAACAGCATCGCCGGTATCATCGTAGACGGCGGCACCTATAACTGGGGTAATGGCAAATTCAAGCAGTTCAGCGAACCATCGGAAGGTTACCACGGACTTGTATTCAGTGATGTTTTCGGCGTGGATAGTCCGCTGGGCAACATCCAGTTCGCCATCCGGGCACGGGTAGAAGGGTTGCGCGATTTCGGCCCCGCCCTATCGCCATTCAACTCCTTCCTGTTATTGCAGGGATTGGAAACGCTTTCACTTCGGGTACAACGCCACGTAGACAATACGCTGGAAGTGGCGAAGTGGCTTGAGCAGCACCCGCAGGTGGAAAAAGTGAAATACCCCGGTTTGAAAAGCGACCCCAACCATGCCAACGCACAGAAGTACCTCAAAAACGGATTCGGCTCCGTGCTCTCTTTCACGATTAAAGGTGGCGCTGAAAAAGCAGATGCATTTATCGATAACCTGAAACTGATCAGCCACTTGGCGAACGTGGGCGACACGAAAACCCTCGTCATCCACCCGGCTGCCACTACCCACCAGCAGTTGTCGGCGCAGGATCAGAAAGAAGCCGGTGTTTTCCCGGGCGAATTGCGACTGGCCGTTGGTATCGAACACATCGACGACATCAAAGGCGACCTGCAACAGGCATTTGAACAAGTAAAATAAGGACGGTTTCGCCGGACGGAGGGTCCGGCGAAACCTTTTCCAATCCACAAGAGTAACCAAACAACTTCAACAGCAAACATGGACAACAAACTGACCTTGGGTATTTTCGGATTCGGCGTGGTAGGCCAAGGACTCTATGATATCATCAGCACCAAGCACCTCAACCTAGCCATTAAAAAATTCGTCATTAAGCACCCCGAAAAGGAACGCAGCCTACCAGCTGAGTTGTTCACCACAGATGCCAACGCGGTATTGGACGATCCGGAAATCAACACGGTCGTTGAACTGATAGACGATGCCGATGCGGCCTTCGATATTGTGTCACGTGCGCTCCGTGCGGGCAAAAATGTGGTGTCGGCAAATAAGAAAATGATTGCCACACACCTCGCTGAACTGGTAGAAATCCAAAACCAGCATGGCACCAGCCTGCTGTATGAAGGTGCCGTGTGCGGAAGCATCCCCATCATCCGGAACCTCGAAGAATATTACGACAACGAATTGCTGCACTCCGTATCGGGTATTTTCAATGGCTCGTCCAATTATATCCTTTCCAAGATATTCAATGAAAACCTTGCCTACGACACGGCCCTGCGGCAGGCCCAGGATCTTGGGTTTGCTGAAACAGACCCTACCCTGGATGTGGGCGGGTTTGACGCCAAGTTTAAGCTAGCCATTGTTGCCTCGCACGCTTATGGGCTCTATATCTCTCCGGATACCATCCTCAACATCGGAATCGACAAACTACGTGATGCCGACATCCGCTTTGCTAACGAGAAAAACCTTCGGTTGAAGCTTGTACCAACCGCGCGGGAAATCGACGATAAGGCCGTCATCCTATACGTATTGCCCAAGTTGGTTACCCCAGACAACATCCTTTACAACGTGGAAAACGAGTACAACGGTGTATTGGTGAAAGCCGCCTTTGCCGATGAGCAGTTTTTCTATGGAAAGGGTGCCGGTGGCCACCCCACCGGATCGGCTGTACTTTCGGATATCGCCGCCCTTCGTTATGGGTACCGGTATGAGTACAAAAAGCACATCGATGCCGGTGGATTACGGTATAGCACCGATTGGGAAATTTCGGTATACCTCCGCTATACCGATGAGCAGATTATCGAAAAGCTTGGGTTTACATCCATCAGCGAGCGGTATTATGCCCAGGATTTCAAATATGTCATCGGCAAGGTCAACTTAGGCCATATTCTTGAAAACAAGGACCAGGTGGACCGTGATGGCGTATTCATCGCAGAAATCGGATAATCATCGATTTGTAACAATACCGGCGCAAACCAAACATCGAGCGGGCTTTATGCATTATAATTAGTATATTGTAGGAATTGTAATAGGTCTAAATGACATTGCACCATGCTCAGCACCGTTGCCCTGTTTATTTCTTTGTTTAGCGTTCCGGCGGTTATCCAGCCGCGCGACACGACCGCTGTGGAAGACCCACTGCAGGCCTATGGTTATATTGCCCTGGCCGTGGTTGTGCTGGCCATTATTGTGGTGGTCCTCATCAGGAAACAGTACCGGAAATTCAACGAATAAAGTTTACGGTTCCCGTTTCAATCCGAATTTTTCGATTTTGCTATACAGGTGGCTGCGCTGGATATCGATTTCATCTGCGGTCTTAGACACATTCCACCCGTTCTTTTCCAGCTTATATTTGATAAATTCCATTTCCGTATGGTCCTTGAAATCCTGGAACGACGGGAAATCATCGTAATTGGCAGCGGCACCTCCTGCGGCAGGCCGTTCCCGATTGACACTGACAGGTTCCGTATGCTCAACCACCGTTGTTATCGCACTTGGGTTGGCAAATGCCCGCACATCTTTATCGGTAATCGCTTTGTCGCTCAAGATAATCAACCGTTCCACCATATTGCGCAACTCGCGGATGTTACCGGTCCACGGTAACCCTTTCAGCGCTTCCATCGCGTCGTCGGTGATTTTCTTTACGGGCATATTATATTCCCCACAGACCTCATCGCAAAACTGCTTGGCTAGCACCGGGATATCTGCTTTCCGTTCCACCAATGGTGGCACATGGATAATGATGACACTCAGGCGGTGGTAGAGGTCCATCCGGAAATTACCGGCATCGATTTCCCTGAGCAAATCCTTGTTGGTAGCCGCAATGACGCGTACATTCACACTGATTTCCTTTTCTCCGCCCACGCGCGTCACCTTATTCTCTTGCAAAGCCCGCAGCACCTTAGCTTGGGCCGAGAGGCTCATATCGCCGATTTCATCAAGAAACAGCGTACCGTTATCGGCTTGTTCGAATTTCCCGATGCGTTGCTTTATCGCCGAAGTAAACGAACCCTTTTCATGCCCAAAAAGCTCACTCTCGATCAGCTCGGAAGGTATGGCCGCGCAATTCACCTCAACCAAAGGCGCATCGGCCCGTGCCGACTTCTCGTGGAGCCATCGGGCCACCAGTTCTTTACCGCTTCCGTTTGCCCCGGTTACCAGCACGCGCGCATCGGTGGGTGCCACCCGTTCGATGGTTTCCTTAATACGCCCGATCGCGTCGGAGTCGCCCAATATGTCGCGTGTTCTGCTGACTTTACGTTTCAGCACCTTGGTTTCGGTCACCAAGGTACCGCGTTCGAGCGCATTCCGTACGGTAATCAGCAACCGGTTCAGGTCGGGCGGTTTGGAGATGAAATCGTAAGCGCCTTTTTTACTGGCTTCGACGGCAGTCTCGATAGTGCCGTGCCCCGATATCATGATGAATGGCAAATCCGGCTTAATGGCCAGGGCTTCAGTAAGCACCTCCATACCGTCCATTTTACTCATTTTGATATCACAGAGCACCAGGTCAATGTCTTCTTTCTTGATGATGGCCAATCCATCGATACCATTATCGGTATCCACGACCTTATAATCTTCGTATTCGAGAATTTCACGCAACGTGCTTCGGATGGCCCGTTCGTCGTCGATAATTAATATTTTGGTCATTTATTCCGTTGTGCGTTTGTGTGTTTGTGAGTTGTGAACTTGTGAGTTTGTGAGCTTGTGAGAGTTGTCTCATGTCTCAAATCTAGTGTCTGATGTCTACTATCTAATGTCTCAATTTGTCTAAAAAAGGCAAACCCTATAAGCCGGATTCTGTATCCCGATTCATCGGGCTTCTATCATTTATCTGGGCCTGCCATCACTGACAGGCTCGAGCAGTCTACCCGTTGCGGTTCCCGTCTTGCTTTGGGCGAGACGGAATGGAGACGAGCAGCCCCCTGGTTTCCGCAACCTATTTGACCTTTCAACCCCCGGGGTTTACCGCGATGCATGTCGCCATGCAAAGCCGTGGGCTCTTACCCCACGTTTTCACCCTTATCGCGCCGTTGGCGTGACGGTATATTTTCTGTGGCACTTTCCGTATCGCGCCCCACCGAGGCGAGGCGCAACCCTTCCCGTTAGGAAGCGGGGTGCCCTGCGTTGTCCGGACTTTCCTCCCTTCCGCCGTGGCGAAAGAGCGATAGAACAGGTTTGCCTCACGCAAAGGTACATAATAAGTTATTAAGTTTGAAGCGCATGGCCCACGTACGCGGTAAAACTGTATCTTTGCCTATCATGACGACATCGCAAACAGTAAAGCCTTATAAAGATACCGGCGCCGACAAAAAAAAGCAGGTTGCCAATATGTTCAACAACATTTCGGGCACGTACGACTTCCTCAACCATTTCATGTCGTTGGGTATCGACATCATCTGGCGGAAGAAAGCCATCAAGGCCCTGAAAGCGAGTAAGCCCCAGCGATTGCTCGATGTGGCTACCGGTACGGGCGATTTTGCGTTGGAAGCCATCAAGATCCTGCAGCCCCGGAAAGTCATCGGTGTCGACATTTCATCGGGCATGTTGGATATTGCCCGCGAAAAAATCGCCAAAAAGGGTCTTGAGGACCAGTTTGAAGTTGCACTGGCCGATTCGGAGCGCCTGCCATTCTCGGATGGCACATTCGACGCGGTAACCGTGGCCTTTGGCGTCCGCAATTTCGAAAACCTCGAGAAGGGCCTCGCTCATATCCACCGGGTACTCAAGCCTGGCGGCAAGGCCGTTGTGCTCGAGTTCTCGAAACCCAAAAGTTTCCCCATCAAGCAGCTGTATCATTTTTACTTCAACCGTGTCACGCCCCTAATCGGCAAAACGTTTTCTAAAGACTACCGGGCATATAGCTACCTACCCGAATCCGTTGCGCAGTTTCCTGATGGAAAGCAGTTCACGGATATCCTTCGGCGTGTAGGGTTCCACAAGGCGTTATCGCGGCCCCAGACATTCGGTATTTGCACGATTTACATCGCGACGAAATGAAATGTTGGGGCCGGTACGTGATATGCTGTATGGCCACCTTGCTGTTGGCTTCGGCTGCCGTGCACAGCCAACAACGGTACCAGCGGTGGGGCGGCGGCGTAGACGATGAGTACCTGCATTTCGGCTTTAGTTTCCATTATATCAATGCGGATTATAAAATTGATTTGAAGGACTCCTGGCAAGGAGGTAGTGTAACCTCGCCTTTCTCGCACAATGTGGGCCTGGGGTTGCTGGCCGATGCGAGACTCTCCGAGAACGTTAATCTCCGGCTCCAACCGAATCTACGGTTCATGAACATTGATGTGAAAATCGACGACGCGGCGCACAAGGTACAACGTTCCGACATCGGTATACCGCTGCTATTGAAATTCAAATCCGACCGGAAAACGAATATGAGGGGCTACCTCATCGGTGGTGGTGAATTGTCATTCAACGTTTCCTCCGCCAAGCGATATGATCGCAATGTTGACATCATGACCAATCGCGCTTACTTGGCCTACACCGCCGGTATTGGCTTCGATATCTATTTCGACTATTTCAAGATGTCGCCGGAGATCCGGTGGGTCCAAAGCGTTGGGAATATGTTGCATGACAGCCCGAACAACACGTTCAATAACGACTCGCCGCTGGAGCGGCTTTACATGCGAAGCTTTCAGGTGAGTTTGTATTTTGAGTGAGGTTGTGAGCATGTGAGGTTGTGAGCATGTGAGGTTGTGAGGAATCTCTTGTCTCATGTCTAGTGTCTAATGTCTAGTGTCTAGTGTCTAATATCTAACGTCTCATGGCAAAAAAAACAGCATTCATTACAGGAGCAAGTGCGGGCATCGGCGAGGCTTGCGCACGGGTATTCGCCCGCGAGGGATACGATTTATTATTGGCGGCACGCCGCATTGATCGGGTGGAGACATTGTCGGCCAAGCTTACCGCAGCATTTGGCATAAAGGTGCATTCGCTGGCGCTCGATGTGCGCGATGTGGATGAGGTGTTTACGTCGTTCAACAATCTTCCCGAGCATTGGCGCCAGGTGGATGTTCTGGTAAACAACGCCGGCCTGAGCCAGGGTCTCGACCCCATACACCAGGGCGACATCGGCGATTGGGACCGCATGATAGACACCAACATCAAGGGCTTACTGTACATCACCCGTGCGGTAGCTCCCGGTATGGTGGCACGGAAACAGGGGCACATCATCAATATCGGCTCCATTGCTGGCAAGGAAGTGTACCCCAATGGCAACGTGTATTGCGCCACGAAACACGCCGTCGATGCCCTTACCAAAGGCATGCGGATCGACCTGCTCGATAAACACATCAAGGTCACCGCCATCCACCCCGGCATGGTGGAAACCGAGTTTTCGGAGGTTCGCTTCAAGGGCGATACGGAACGTGCAGCCGCCGTGTACGACCGCATCGAACCGCTACTGTCCGAAGATATCGCCGAGGCCGTATGGTTCGCTGCTTCCCGCCCGAAACACGTCAATGTCAACGACATGTTGATCATGCCCACCATGCAGGCTAATGCCACCACGACGATACGGGAATAGCGATTTTCAATTAACCTGCTTATTTCTTTGATGCTTGGTCGGATACTTGTATTTTCGCATTTCCTAATTGCACCATCATGAGAAGAATCCGTATTAATTTGCTCGCCCTTATGACCACTGTGACCACATCTGCCTTCGCGGCACCGGCCATCCATTTCGAGGTGTCGTTCAGGGAACCTCAGGCCCACTATGCCGAGATAAAAATGGAAATCTCAGACCTCCGCAAAGACCATATCGATGTGAAGATGCCCGTATGGACGCCGGGATCTTACCTCGTGCGCGAATATGCAAGGCATGTGGAGGGTGTGGAAGCATGCGATGCCAATGGCGATCTCCTCGGCGTGGAAAAAATCGACAAAAACACCTGGCGTATCCAATCGGATAAGGCAAACAAAGTCGTTTTCAGCTACCGTATTTACGGGTTTGAAGTATCGGTACGTACCAACTTTATTGACGATAGCCACGCCTTCCTCTCCCCGGCCGCTACTTTTATGTATGTCGATGGAATGATCGACCACCCCGTAGACGTAACCGTTATCCCGCACGCTAACTGGGCGACCATATCGACGGGTTTGGAAGCCATTGCGGGCAAACCGAACACGTTCCACGCGGCCGATTTCGACATCCTGTTTGACTCACCGATTGAAGTGGGCAACCAAGATGTATTTACGTTCGAGGCCGCGGGTGTGCATCACGAAATCGCCATGGTAGGTGGCGGTAATTACGATAAGGAGCAACTGAAGACGGACTGCGCCACCATTGTGGAAGAAGCAACCGCCATATTCGGTGTAAACCCCAACAAACGGTACGTATTCATTGTGCACAATTACCAGTCGGGCGGCGGCGGTTTGGAACACCTAAACTCAACCGTGCTGGGCGCGAGCAGGAACGGTTACCAGAGCGAGCGCTCTTATGTCGGCTTTCTGGGCCTTGTTGCACACGAATACTTCCACCTGTGGAATGTGAAGCGGCTACGCCCCCGCGAGCTGGGACCATTTGATTACGACAAGGAAAATTACACCTCGGCCTTATGGATCATGGAAGGTTTTACGGCTTATTACGACAACCTGTTGCTACGGCGGAGTGGTTTCCTGGATGAAACCAACTACCTGCAAGCACTTGCCAACGATGTAAATGCCGTAGAGAACCGCCCGGGAAACGACGTACAGCCCGTGGCGCTGGCCAGCTTCGATGCATGGATCAAATATTACCGGCCTGATGAAAACTCGGCTAACACAAGCGTATCTTACTACAACAAAGGCGCACTGATGGCCATGTTGCTCGACCTCAAGATCCTGGCCACCACCCAGGGCGAAAAGCGACTGGACGACGTATTGAGAACGGCCTATGAGCAATTCTATGTCAAGGAGCAACGTGGTTTCGAGGTGCCCGAACTCCAAGCGCTGATCGAGCAGATTGCAGGCACCTCCGTAGCAGATATCTTCGATGCGGCCCACGCCGTGGGTCCATTGGATTATAACCGCTACTTAAGCGCAGTGGGCTACGAGCTGGTCGACTACAACAAGGGACTTTCGGTACCGGACCTCGGTTTCAGCACATCGGCAAACGACGGCCGCATCGTGGTTACCGGTGTAACCCGCGGTACCGGCGCCTGGGTTGGCGGCGTCAATGTGCGGGATGAAATCCTGGCCATCAATGGCGAACGGTTGGATGCCAACGGCCGCGAACTGAACCGGCTGATGCAAATGGTCGCGGTAGGCGATCAACTCGATGTGCTCATCGCCCGGGACGGGAAGATCAGGGAGCTGACCATCACCTTGACGGAAAGCACCAAAGGGTCGTTCCGCATCGTACCGATGCCCAACGCCTCGCCTGAACAAAAAGAATTGGGGCAAATCTGGCTTTCGTTGAACTAATGGTCAATGGTTAATGGTCAATGATTAATTGTTGCCGTTCGGCTAAAAGGCATTGACCATTAACCATTGACCATTAAAACACAAACCGTATCGACAAACCGATACCATCGAACCGCAGGCCCGACTCGGGGGTAAGCTCCATGGTCGGCTTCCAGTCGAGCGAGAGGTTGATAGGCGCTTCGGGGATTTTGTAATCGGCCCCTAATACCCCATCGAAACTCCATGCCAACCCACTTGAATCCGTATCTTTATACCGGTAATGTCCCAACCCACCACCAAAGCCATAGTACCAACGCAAGCCTTCCACATCGACGAAATTGATCGGCTGGTGGATTTCGTAAAGACCCAGCAATTTAAAAATGGTAAAGTTCCTATTGCCCTGGAAATTCATAATGCCATCAATGGCATGGCTGTCGTTGAGGAAATGCTTGTACGTGATCCCATTCGCAACGCCGAAGCGTCCCCCTATCGCCCGCGTGTAGCTATCTGATTCTTGGGCGAGCGCCCCGTGACTACCAATCCCTAAAAAAATAACCGCGATGAATAAGGCCAACCGTTTTGTTTTCATGCCGCTATCTGCGCAAAACAGATGCCAATATAGGGGCAGATGATGCCGAGATCTGCTATTTTTTTGAAAACTATGATTTCGTCGAAATTCTTATTAACTTTAGATGCGCCGACATGGTTTTTCCGGCGAGATTAGACACCAGTTTAGCTAAATGGTTATGGAAACACCCACCCGTATCTTCGACATATTAACGTATTATAAAAACCACTATGCCAAGCCGCTCATGGTAGCTGGAAAGTCGGGTGGCGAATGGACGAATTATTCGACCGAAGTGTTTTTGTCGACCGTAGACGATCTCAGTAAAGGATTAGTGGCCAAGGGCATCGGCAAGGGCGATAAAATCGCGCTGATGTCGCACAACCGTCCGGAATGGAACTTCTGCGACTTCGCTATCAACCAATTGGGGGCCGCCGTGGTGCCGTTATATCCAACCCTTTCCAAGCAAGACCTTTCGTTCATCATCAGTGATGCCGAGGTAAAGATTATTTTCCTCAGCGATACGGAGCTTCACGAAAAGATTGCCGAGGCATTGGCCGAAAACAACCTCGACATCCCGATCTATACATTCGACCCGGTAGCGGGTAAACCCTCATGGCAAACCTTGGTGGATGAAGGCCGACAGCACAACACCGATTTGACACCCTACCGCGAGGCCGTTGGTGAAGACGATCTCCTTACCCTCATTTATACGTCGGGCACCACGGGCAAGCCGAAAGGCGTGTGCCTTTCCCATAAAAACGTATTGACCAACGTATACGACTGTTTCGACCTGCTGCCCGACACCTTCAAAAAGGCACTCAGCTTCTTGCCGCTATGCCACATCTTCGAGCGCATGGTGGTGTACCTATACTTTGCCAAGGGTGTGGAAGTGCATTATGCCGAGAGCTTGGATACCATTGTGGCAGACATCAACGATGTGAAACCCCACGGGTTTACCACCGTACCGCGGGTGTTGGAAAAGGTCTATGACAAAATCGTCTCGAAGGGCAAGACGCTCAAAGGGCTTAAAAAACACCTCTTTTTCTGGGCGCTCAACTTGGGCCTCACCAATAAGGAGCCTGGCAAAAACAGCGGCTGGTTCGATTTCCAATTGGGCATTGCCCGCAAATTGGTGTTCAAGAAATGGCAGGAGGCCCTCGGCGGCAATATCCAGTTGATTGTTTCGGGCGGTGCCGCCCTCCAACCCCGCCTCGCACGGGTATTCTGGGCGGCGGGCATGCCGGTGATGGAGGGGTATGGACTTACCGAAACCTCGCCCGTCATCGCCGTGAACACCTTGGAAGCTGACGGCGTAAAATTTGGCACTGTGGGCAAAGTGTTGGAACATGTAGACGTGAAGATTGCCGGCGACGGCGAGATCTTGTGTAAGGGCCCCAGCATATTCAGCAGCTACTATAAGAACGAAGCGGCCACGGCCGAGGTCATCGACGCTGACGGATACCTGCATACGGGCGACATCGGGGAGCTGGATGACGAAGGGTTCCTGCGGGTAACGGATCGCAAAAAGGAAATGTTCAAGACCGCCGGCGGCAAATACGTGGCCCCGCAGGTGCTGGAAAACAAATTCATGGAATCGACCATGATTGCTCAGGTGATGGTTATCGGTGAAAACCGGCGATTCCCCGCAGCCCTTATCGTTCCTGCTTTCGACGTGTTGGAACAGTGGTGCACCATCAAGGGCATCCCTTTCGGCACAAAAGACGAAGCCGTGAAGAACACCGCTGTGATCGAAAAATACCAGCGCGAGGTCGACCGGCTGAACCAAGGTTTCGGTCAGTGGGAAAAGGTGAAGAAATTCATCCTGCTTGCCAACCCGTGGACCATCGATGCCGGCGAGCTGACGCCGAAGCTTAGCTTGAAGCGCAAAGCGATACTGCAGCGGCACGAAGAAGCCATTAACGGCATCTACGAAGAAAACTAATTCGCGGTTCAATGGTTTCTTAACTGAACGTACAGCTGACGATATGAAACTTTTCCGTGCCCAATTCTACAAAGATAGTTTTCACCTGCTTAAAGATACCGCAGCGGGGTTTTCCGATGACAAAGGAATGAAGATGAGTGCCTCGCTTGCCTATTACACCATCTTTTCCATCGCCCCTCTGCTGCTTATCGTGATCTGGACCGTCGGCTTTTTTTACGGTGAATTATTAGCCGGTCCACAGGATGCGCAAGCCGAGGTTTTCGATGAGTTCGCCAATATCTTCGGTCCGGAAACCGCCACCCAGATCCAGCAAATCATTACGAACATCAGCGTTTCGGACAAATCAGGCATCGGTATCGCGGTGGGCATCGGCACGTTGGTTGTAGGGTCGACCACCATCTTCGTTGAGATACAAGATTCCCTGAACCGGATATGGGGCGTGCGCCCGAAGCCAAAAAAAGGCTGGCTGAAAATGCTGATCGACCGGGCCCTCTCCCTTTCCATGGTACTTGGGCTCGGCTTCCTGCTGATCGTATCGCTGATTGCCAATGGGCTGGTAATGGCCCTCAGCTCGCAGATTACCAGCTATTTCCCCGATATATCGGTCATCGTCGTCGAGTGGGTCAACGTTGGGCTCACACTCGTGGTGATTACGGCTCTTTTTGCTTTTATCTTCCATTTCCTTCCCGATGCACGGATGCGGTTCAGGGATGTGGTCGGCGGAGCCCTCTTTACCGCGGCCCTGTTTATGCTGGGCAGGTATCTTATTGCCCTTTACATGCAATTCAGTGCACCTGCTTCTATTTATGGCGCTGCCGGTGCCATTATCGTCCTCCTGTTGTGGGTTTATTATTCAGCGGCCATCCTGTATTTCGGGGCCGAATTCACGAAAGCCTACGCATTAAAATATGGCAAGGGTGTGTGGCCCTCGTCATACGCAGTCAAGGTAGTCACGACCGAAAAAGAAGTGGAAGATGAGCCGCTCCGAATCACAGACCGTCAAAACAACGACAGCTGAGCGGATGCCAGCTTCACCCGATCGAAATTACTTGCGGAGATACCGAGGAGCCGTATCGGCATGGAATTTTCGATGACGACTGCCCCCAGCAACTGGGAGGCTAATGTAAACACGTCGTCAAAGGCATCGGTATAGTAAGGCAAGGAGTGGCTCCGGGTAATTAGCCGGAAGTCGGCAAACCTGACTTTCAGCGTAAAGGTGCGCCCCTTCAGGTCGCGGCTTTGCAAACGGCCCGTGAGTTTTACGGCAATCTTATTCAGCTCGTCTTCCATGATATCCAACCGGTCGATGTCGGCAGAAAACGTATCTTCGACCGCCAGCGATTTCAGCTCGCGGTTGGGCTGCACCACGCGGTCGTCTATGCCGCGCACGATGCGGTAATAGAAGCGACCGCTCTTTCCAAACAGCCGTACCAGATCCGCCTCGGCCATTTGTTTAAGGTCCGCACCCGTGAACAGCTGCAACTGCCGCATCTTGGCGGCCGTAACCTTACCTATGCCGAAAAACTTCTCGACAGGAAGTTGTTCCATGAATCGCTCCACCCGCGATGGTCCAATGAATGTAAGGCCATCCGGCTTGTCCATATCAGAAGCTATTTTTGCGACAAACTTATTGACAGACACCCCTGCAGATGCGGTAAGCCGGAGCTCGCTGCGGATAGCCGCCTTGATGCGCTGGGCGATGTCGATGGCAAAGCCTACCCCCTGTTTATCGGTGGTTACGTCGAGGTAGGCTTCATCAAGCGACAGGGGTTCGATCAGATCGGTATAGCGCTTGAATATTTCACGTATTTGGGCAGAAACAGCCTTATATGCATCAAACCGTGGCGGCACGAACAAGGCATGGGGGCATAGCTTAATCGCCCTGCTGCATGGCATGGCGGAGTGTATGCCGTAGCTACGGGCTTCGTAACTCGCCGTGGCGACCACCCCGCGGCTCGTGGGCGGGCCACCCACCACCAGTGGCTTGCCCCGATACGCCGGAAAATCGCGTTGTTCTACCGAGGCATAAAACGCATCCATATCGATATGGATGATTTTCCGCATATCATCTATACTTGTATCAGTTAACGGTATATCGGTATACCGCGCGACCGATATTGCCGTTCACGTCGACACCTTCTACCACAATCCGATAGCTGCCCGTGCCGTCGGCATTATAATACGTCAGTTGAACCTTGCCGTCTTCGCTTGTCTTCACGTCGGGATTCCAGTAAACGGTTGTACGGATGTCATTAACCGCGCGTCGCTCGGGGGTATCGTACTTGGGCGTGTAGAACTTGCGTTCCTCCACGTATCCGAGGGGCGTCAGGTCAATGATGTTGCTTTTTGGCAGCAAACTTTCTATCTGGCTGAGCGACATGCGCGGTGCTTTTTCCACCTTTTTAGTGTAAATAGATACCACCCCGTTATTCTGGTACATGCGGCTCACGGTACCCAGCTCGTCGCGGAGGAAAATCTCAATACCCTCCACCTCCGTGGGCATGATTCCGCTTAATGCGGGCACGTCCATGGCCATGCCGTTCACGAAAAACTGCACGGGAATGCGGCCACCGGCGTTGTAATCGCGGGTGATGAAAAAGAGTTGGCTCTGCGCATCGTAGGTGATGCCGGTGAGGGCGGTCTGCAAGCACATGATCAGGTTATTACAACCCTTCAGCCGATCGGCGGTGATTTGGTGGTCGGCCATGCCCAAACCTGAAAGGGCCGAATAGTCTTTATGTGAAAAACTGGGCCGCGCAGACGCCGTTACTTCCACCTCTTCCAGCACGATAGAGGTACGGTATTCGTTGCGGCTGTTATCCAGATAGCCCGCAAACTGTTGGTCGATATTCAGCACATTGTTGGCCCGGTAAGCAGTGGTATCTATCCCCGGAAATTGCGTAGGATCAACGTTGATGACCATGTTGCGGTAATTATCATTTCCACGGGCGTTGATGGTTACCCGTGAGGAATCTGTAAACTGTAAATCCTTGAACACGAAGCGCCCGCGCTCGTCGGTATACATATCCGTTTTGAAGCTCCTATCGGGGATGGACAACAACAGTCCGCCATTGGCCACCGGCTTACCGTTATTGAGTCGCAAAATGCCCGATATCTCGATGCCCTGCTCGGGGAAAAAGTGCACGGTAGGGTAGTTTTCGGCCACCACATCGGCGTAGGAAAACCGACGGTATCCCTGTGTAAGCAACAAGGCATCCAAAGCATCCCGTTTTTCGGCATCCTGTTCGATAAAATAATAGTTGGGGGCTTCCACATAACCTTTAAGGTCGGACGTGAGCAGCAGGTTGCTCAAGATGGTTGTTTCACGGCTTCCTTCGGCGGGCACTTTGGTCTCATCGACCACCGACACCGAATAGCTCCCCACGGTGGGTGTGCCGTTGTTGTCCACGGCTAAGCCCAGGCTTACCAGCTCCTTAGCAGCATAGGCCGCTTTATCGGTATTCACGGCGATATCCAGCGGCTTGAGATTTTCCACAAACACCAGCCGTTCGCTGAGCGGCTTTCCCGCCGAGTTGAATAGGGTGAGTTGGGCAATACCGGTGGGGAAGCGATCCGTCGGCAAATTCACCGTTATCGTTTCGTTGCGTAAAACCGCCTGCGCTGCATAGCAGAGGATACCGTTAGCTTGGGCAATCAGGTAATAGGCGTTGCCATTATTTGCGCTATGGAAACGGCTATTGGCGACAATACCCAGCTGCAATTGGGAAGTATCCGATTTCAACACGGTGACGTTGATTCCCTGGTCGACGACCGCGGGCAAAGGATACTCGCGGCTTTCCCCATTTTCGAACGTCAGTTTTGCCGTATACTGGTTTCCCGCCTCGGGCGCCATCGTGAAATAACCCATCCCGAAGTGCGTACCGGTTATCGCGGCCACTTCGTTTCCGCTTTGATCAACGATATTTCCGGTGACCGACAGGCCACGCCCGTCGCTCCCCACCGCTTTGAAAGCTACTTTCTTGGCCAGGCCCGCAATGAAATCACCACCTTCCGGAAAAAACTGTACATCCGCATCCCACAGTGCACTGCGCAGCGGGAAACGGCCGAGCATGGGTTCTCCACTTCCCTCTGGCTCTACCGACACATGGAGGTTACCCGCGCGCAGCAGGTCCCGGTCCTTCCCGTTGATATTGATAATCACATTACCCACGGCATCGGTCTCCGCTTTCCCATCATCTATCGGTTCCCAACCGGCTACGGCCGCCCAGGTCAACTTCCGGTCGGCCAACGGCTTTCCTTCCCTATTCTTGAATTGGATCACTGCTTGGGTACGGGCATTTTTCCCTTTACTCATATCGTTGAATGAGATGGTATAATGCAGGTTGTTGTTGAGCACATCACCGATAGGGACAATCTTATTGAAGAAATACGCCGGGTCAAAATTGGCCATCCATTTGGTGTATGCCCTGAAGCGGTAATTCCCCTGGGTATACCATTCCTGATCGAGCACCAGATGCCCATCGCCCGCACGGTCGGTCAGTGGGATCCGCATGGTTTGCATCAGCGAATCCTTTCCGTTCAGCACATCTACATAGGCCACTTTGCTCAGCTCGTAATTGTACATATTGCTGGTAAGGTAGACCTTAAACCACAGGGTATCGCCAACGGCATAGTATGGCTTATCGAAATGCACATGTACCTTCTCGATGGGATAGGCTTCGAGCAATTTCTGCGTTTTCTCAACAAGGGTGTTCACGCTGATACTATCTTGTTGGGCCTGTAGCTGGATGGATTGGCAACAGACAAAAAAGGCACAGCATAGTAATTTCGCGATACGGTTCATTCCCATCATATTTCGAGTCAATAAGCCGCTAATATATCTTTTTTCGGGCGTTTTCGCCAAATTTTAACATTTAATAACGCGTGTGGTCTGCGATTTAAAGCAACGGGGCGAGTAGCCTGCATAGGGAGTCGATACCACGCTTCCATCGGGGGCGGGCGATCCAGTCGCCCAGGGTAACATGCGTGCTATCCAGCTTATCTTGCTCGAACTGTCTGTTCAAATCGTTGCATAGCGCCTCGTCATGGATAATGGCGCTCACCTCAAAATTGATGTAGAAGCTACGGATATCGAGATTAACCGTGCCAATATACGCCAGTTTACCATCAATGCAGGCGGTCTTGGCATGCAAAAACCCTTTCTCGTAGAGGTATACCGATACGCCACGCGCCAACAGTGGCTTCAGGAACGAGAAGGAAGCATGCTGCACGAGCAAGGAATCCGACCGCGCGGGCAGCATGAGTTCCACCCTCACCCCCGACGCGGCGGCCAACTGGAGGGCGGTACTTAGTTCGTCGCTGGGAATAAAATAAGGGGTACATAATTGGATGGACGCTTCGGCCTCGGCTATCCCGATCAGGAGCGCCTCCATGTTGAACGGCGCAATGGAGCCGGGGTCACAAAACGCGAAACCCACCGCTGCCGAGCCCGTAGGCACTACGGGTGCCGTGTAAAAATAACCATCACGCAAACTGAAGGACGGTCCATTTGCCAAGTGCCAATTGACCCAAAATTGGGTCTGCAACCCCTTAACCGCCTGCCCGCGGATCTGTACCGCTGTGTCTCGCCAATACAACGGTTGTTGGACATCGTTGATGTACCTATCGCTGATGTTGATACCCCCCACAAACGCAGTATGGCCATCTATGATGGCTATTTTTCGGTGGTTGCGGTAGTTACCGTTGGCTAGCGAGGTAAAGGTAACGGGCAGGAATGCGACAAACGCCAGGCCGGCCTTGGCCAAGCGCTTACGTTGCTTATTGAGGCCTGGCGATCCGAAGTCGTCCGCTATGATCCGAACCGCTACGCCGGCAGACGCTTTCTCGGCAAGCAGCTCGATAAGCTGGTTACCGATGCGGTCGGTGTCGAAAATATAATATTCCAGGTGGATGTGGTGCTGCGCCGACTTGATAGCTTCGATCAGTGCCGGAAATTTCTGTTCACCGTTGATCAGTAACCTTACTTCATTGTGCAACGTGGGAGGTGCCACCTGCTGGTTTTTCAGAAAGGTAAATACGCGGCTCAGCTGGCCTATCGACTGCTTTAAAACGACAAGGTTGGCATCCATAAGCGGACTGAGCTGTTCCCAGAAGCGGACCAGCCGGGCGTGCCTTTCGCGGTCCTGCACCCGGAACACCTTAATTTTACGGAACTTTTGGCCGAAAAGATAATAGATAATGACTCCCACGATGGGAATGAAAACAATGATGAGAATCCAAGCGATGGTTTTCGATGGGTTCCGGTTCTCGATCAGGATGGTAGCGATGACGGCCAGATACACCACCAAAAGCGGAATCCAATACCATTGATAGATAAAGGTGCCTACGGTCTGCAGTATATCGATGGGGCTCTTCGCCAACACATGCATCCTCAAACTTAGGCATTTCCCCCAATATCAGCGACCTTTTTCTCTACGGCTGTGATCACTTCTTCCATAAAATCCACCCCGTGGAACTCACTAGCATGGATAAGTCCGCCGGGGCTGAACACATTGATTTCCATCAGTTTGTTACCTACAATATCCAGTCCCACCAAAAACATCCCGTCGTCGCGCAGCAGTGGCCCTACCGCATCCACGATGGTCTGAATCTCTTTGGTCATGGAAGCGGGCTTTGCCTTCGCACCCCGATGGATGTTGCTCCTGATTTCCCCGGCTTGTTGCACCCGTTGAATCGCCGCTACCTTTTTACCGATTACAATCGGTTCGCCATCCATCAAAAACAGGCGGGTATCGCCTTTCTTCGCTGCGGGCAAGTATTCCTGGGCAATAGCGAACCCATCGCGGCATATGGCCTCAACGATCTGCTTCAGGTTTTTGTTATCTTTTTTATCGACGAGGAAAACATTCTTCCCGCCCGACCCTTTGAGGGGTTTCAGGATGATCCGGTGGTGCTGGTCGCGGTAAAACGCTTCCACATCAGCCATGTTGCGGGTAACGACCGACAGGGGCCGCACGGATTCGGGAAAATACTGCAGGTACATTTTATTGGATGCCTTAATCAGACCTACCGGATCATTCAGCACCAACACCCCCTGTTGGCTGGCCAGCTGTCCGAACAGTACACCAGCATCCTGCGCCCATGGGCGGTTTTCCATATCGGCGGCCGGGTCATTCCGCAACCAGAGCACATCCCAGTTTTTGGTACTTTTGAGCGTCTTTTCCTCGGCAACCACTGCTTCCAAGAAGGTATTCAGCGAGCGGAATTCCCGATTGGGCACCTCCCTGCAATGCGCGCCGATCTTGCCGTTGGCCAGATACACTAAATCGCCCACCCCGGCGTAATACACCGTATGGCCACGCTTATGGGCCTCATAAGCCAGCGCTGTAGTGGTGTACCCAGCCACTTCTTTACGCACCTGATTGACAATGAATGTGATGGTCATTTTATTTTGTTATTTGCTTTTCCGTTTTTTTTTGATCTGCCGTTTTGCTTGTTTGCCTCGTGCCCGCAGACCCCGTTAATTAATCATCTTGAACACCGTACCGTCCTTTTTTATTTCCTCGATTTTATCGATGTACGGTTTTTCCAAAAACTTGGGCCGTAAGGGCGATGGTTTCAGCAATTGCCGATGCATCAGCTCATCGATGATGGGCAGGTAGTCCTGCCTGATTTTCCCCACGAGCAACCGGCCGATATCCTTCCCCTGTTTGATGTATTCGATCACATTCAGGAGACCTTTGAGGTACACCGCATCTTTGGTAAGCCCGCCCCCGCGGTACACACGCATGGTGATGTGAAAGGCAGTCTCGTGTTTAAAACCATATTTCTCGGTGAGCATATCAAAGGTATCGGCAAACGAATTCCCCCCGAGCATATGGTGCACGGCGACGACCCTCGCCGCAAGGATGCGCATGCGCTGGTTGGTGAGGCCACCGGTAATGTACTCGCTAAGCACCGCCAAGCCCTCCTGCAGCTGTTCATACCCGGGCACGCCCACGTAAAAAAGCCGGAATGGTTGTGCTTTGCCATTGTAATACGTGGCCACATGCGTTCCCACTTCGTGCTGCAGCAGGGCGAATGCGCGCGTTTTGGATATGCGGTAGCGGCTGCTGATGTTGAGTGTACCGCGCGACACCATGACACCCTCCACGTCATCGCGCACACGTACTGCGGTCGATACGGCGTCGTATTGTTGCTTCAGGTAGTCCAATTCGACTTTGGCCAGTGCCGCAAACGCTTCGGCATCGATCATTTCGGGTTCGTCGGCCGGTTGCTGTGGCCGTTCGGATGCCACCAGGATAGCCTGCGCGGTCTCTAATAGGTCTTCCTCGATATTGCCAAAAAGCTGTTGGCTGCTGTAAACAAAATCGGGCTTATCGCGGTCGCTCAACATGTTGAGCATACGGTCTACCTCCTTCCGCTTGTCGCGGAAAAGGTATCCAATGGTCGGGTCCGCGAGGTCTTCTATCGGGAGGTTATACAGTTTCCGCTTAATCAATTCGGGGTCGATGGGCATAGGCCGGTAGTGGAACACCGGATTGCTACGGTACTTGCTCTTGGCGAAGCCTTTCCATGCGTCTTGCGTATTGATGGGCGTTACCAGGAGCAGGAAGTCAAAGAGGTTACTGTACTCGGCGAGGCGCTCGTCAATATCCCATACGCCGTCGTGCAACTCCGTAGTACCCAGCATTTCGAAGTGCGCCGCGCTATAGGAGGTTTTCATGCGTACAAACTCAAAGAAGCTCTTTCGCAATGCCTTACCGAAGCTTTCGCGCAGTGCACGGAGGAACAGCGGATACGGCGCACCCGTCTGCTCGTTGATATAGACCGGGGAAATGGCCAATCCGATGACAATGATTTCACGTTTGCGCGCTTCTTCGGCTTCGAAAAGTTGATTGTAGTAAGGCGGTGCCGGCAATTTCTTGCCTTTTGCCAGATCGATTTCAATGTTCGGCAGTTGCGGAAGGCGCATCCCCTGCAATTCCGACTGGAGCTTCTCGGCAACCGCCAGGGCGCTCTTTTGGCCCAGGTGGATGGTAAATGTAGGCGAGTCGCTCTGTTCGGAGAGCCACACTTCCAGCAGCATAAAGCCCCCGAACTGGTCGGCCATCATTCCCGCTATTTCACGTACAATGGGCGTGGTAGGGCATTCGGCGGTATCTGGCGCCACCAAGTACGCCGATTCCGTTTTCCCCAGTGTGGATGTAAACGCATCTTCACCATTCGGCGGCACGCGGTACACCAATAGGTAGGGTACCGGCCGGTCGATGTGAAGTTCACCCCCGCAAGGCAGTGCCATGCGCAGGGGCTGTCCTTTTTTCAACTTGGCGCGGATACGGCTTATGTGTTTGTTGGTGTCAGTGGCCATGCGGGTAAACGGGTTTAACGATCTCATCGAGTTTATCCAAGAGGAATGGCACACATCCAGCGAGCATAGCCCTCAACTGGCGGAGGTGCCCAATGGCTACGCGGCCCGTCCATTCATCCATAAATGTTTTTTTAAATTCCAGCGACAGCACGCAACCATATTCGCCGTAGTGGTGGTTGATCCATTCGGAGAAACCACCTCCCTTGAACTTGACGTTCTCGCGTACATCGACAAACAGCTCATCGATTTGGTGGTGGGCCAGAAAGCGGGTGAGCTGCTGCCCCAGCCACTTCCATTGTTCATGGTTGTGTGCCGTTCCGATATTAATCTCCGGGTTCTCGCCAATGGTCGCCTCGGTAGAAGGGTCGCGGCGCCGGTGGTTGTAACTGTGTATATCGAGCACCACAAACCTGCCGAAGCGAGCGATGGTCCCCTGGATCAGCTCCGCCACATCGGCATAAAACCGATCGTATTCCACCAACAGCTGGTTCACCATGCGTTCAGGCAACGTGGGCTGCCATACGGTGAGCCCCCAGGCATCATCCGGCTCCCGGTATACGGCCTCTTCCCGTCTCCGGTTCAAATCGGTCTGGAACCGGGAGGTCTGTACGAGGATGCGGTTTGCGGGCATGTTGGCCAGGTAGGCCGTGTAGGGGTCTTCCTCGCGGAAACGCTCATGTTCCTGCAAATGCATGTAATCGAGCAACGGTGCTGCAATCAGATGGCCATCGTGGATGGCAGCCGCGATAATTGGGCTTTGCGCTTTATGTATATGATATACCAACTCCATGTCGAAAGCAATAACACCAGTACATGAAGAAATGTTTGCCACAGGCCGTCACCCGCTTTTGGCATGCATTCTGAATTTCGTTGCATAGGCGGCTAAGGCAACGGAAACAAAGCACCCTATGGCCGCACCGTTAACAAATAGATACTAGGACAACAAAATAATCGAACATGAACACATCCATCAGATTAAACACCAAAACACTAATAGCCATTGTTTTAATGGCATTATTGCTCTTCGCCATTTTCAGCTGTTCCACGGGATCGTCTAAGACAACCGACGGCAAAGATAACGCGATCGCACTCCCTGTGCAGCGCATTGATACCACCACCGCCGTGACGGTAAAAGACTATCTGGGCACCATAGAGGGCAAGGTCAATGTAGAAATACGTCCCCAGGTTGAGGGTATTCTGGAAGAAATATATGTCGACGAGGGCGCTTTCGTTGCGGAAGGGCAAAAACTTTTCAAGATCAACGCACAGCCCTACCAAGAGGAGCTGAACAACGCCGTGGCCAACGAAAACGTGGAGAAGGCCAAACTCGAAAACGCCAAGTTGGAAGTCGAACGGTTGAAACCATTGGTTGAAAACGACGTGATATCCGAAGTGCGGCTGCTTACGGCAAAATCAGATTACGATGTGGCCAAAGCCTCGCTCGACCAGGCGTCTGCCGCCGTAGCCAGTGCTCGCATCAACCTAGAATTTACGACCATCAAGGCCCCCGTGAGCGGATATATCGGCCGTATTCCTAAACGGATCGGCAACCTGGTGAGCAAGAGCGACCCTCTGACCGAGCTTTCGGACATCAGCGAAGTGTATGTTTATTTTGCCATGAGCGAATCTGACTTCCTTTACTTCCGGAAGAAATACGGGAAGCAAGATTCGACCAAGGAATCGACCGACACCACCCAACTGATTCCGAATGTATCGTTGGTGATGGCCGATGGGTCGACGTATGCCGAGCAGGGCGTGGTCGACGCCATCAACGGCCAGGTGAACCGCACCACCGGGTCTATCAGCCTGCGTGCTACCTTCCCCAATCCAAACGACGTGTTGCGTTCGGGCAACACCGGCACCCTCAAAATGGAAGAGCGCCAACCCGGCGTATTGACCGTACCCCAAGTGGCAACTACCGATTTGCAAGATAAGGTGTTCGTTTATACCCTTTCCGCAGACAACACCGTGAAACGGCAGGCCATTGAGGTTGCCGGCAAAAGTGGCAACCACTATATGGTCAATAGCGGGGTCAACATCGGCGACCGGATTGTCCTTTCCGGAGTGGACAAATTGTCGGATGGTATGGTCATCAAACCGCTGAATGTTCCCGCCACCACGGCCGAATAGTTTCCCGATTATTATTCATTGACTTCATAGCACGATGCTACGGGCTCGTTTCGCGCTCGCTTGCGGTGTGCTATCATAGAACGACTGTATGCTCAAGACATTCATCAACAGACCGGTATTAGCTACCGTAATCTCTACGCTGCTTGTTATCCTCGGATTGGTATCGATGTGGCAACTGCCCATCACGCGGTTTCCCGAAATCGCACCGCCGAGTGTAACGGTTTCGACCTCCTACCCCGGCGCCAACGCCGAGACGGTGGCGGGTGCCGTACTGCTTCCCATCGAGGAAGCCATCAATGGTGTAGCCAATATGACGTACCTCCGGTCGTCGGCCACCAACTCCGGATCTGGTAAAATCACGGTGTTTTTCAAAACGGGAACGAACCCCGACCAGGCATCGGTAAACGTGCAAACACGGGTATCTAAAGCCAGCTCACGTATTCCCGCCGAAGTGATCGAGTCGGGCATCACGGTGGAACCCCGCCAAAGCGGCATCATCATGACCATTAACATCTTCAGCGACCATCCCGACACGCTGTATGATGAAACGTTCCTGCAGGCCTACGCACAGATCAACCTGATGCGTGAGCTTGCGCGTGTAGATGGCGTGGGCGAAGTACGCCGGGTAGGTGCGCGCGACTACTCCATACGTACCTGGCTCAATCCCGAAAAAATGGCCTCTTATGGTTTGGTACCCCAGGATGTACGCGATGCCATCCGCGACCAGAATTTCGAGATCGCCCCCGGTAAATTCGGCGAAACCTCCAACGAGGCCTTTGAAACCATCCTGCGGCACGAAGGCCGGTTTACACTGCCCGAAGAGTTCGAACAGATTGTCATCAAGACGAACCCCGACGGCTCGGTGCTTTACCTCAAGGACATTGCCCGCACCGAACTGGGAGCCACCAACCTGGGCAGCGATAACAAAGTAAACGGCTACCCGGGACTTACGCTCAACATCCTCCAGACCAGCGGCTCCAATGCCCGCGAAATCGACATCCACATCCGGGAGGTGCTGGAGCGGCTCTCCAAGGATTTCCCCGACAATATCCACCATGAGATTTCCTACAGCGTGCGCGACCAGATCGATGAGTCCATCGATCAGGTAAAACATACGATCTTCGAGGCCGTTATCCTGGTGTTCATCATCGTATTTATTTTTTTGCAGAACTTCCGTTCCACACTCATACCGGCCATCGCCATCCCGGTATCGCTCATCGGCACATTCTTTTTCCTGCAGCTGTTCGGGTTCTCGATCAACGTGCTGACCATGTTTGCACTGGTGCTGGCCATCGGTATTGTGGTTGACGATGCCATTGTGGTGGTGGAGGCGGTGCACCAGAAGATGCACTCCACAAAATTGGGTCCACGCAAAGCAACCCACGCCGCCATGGGCGAAATTACGGGAGCTATCATTTCCATCACGCTGGTGATGGCAGCGGTGTTCTTTCCGGTGGGTTTCATGCAGGGGCCATCGGGTGTGTTTTTCCAACAATTCGCCTATACCTTGGCGACAGCCATCCTGATCTCGGCATTGAATGCGCTGACGCTTACCCCCGCCTTGTGCGCGTTGTTGCTGAAAAAACCGAAGGACCACGAACTGGAAGCCATGGACGAAAGCAACAACGCGGAGAAAAAAAGGAGCCGCAACTTTACCTCACGACTGTTCGGCGCCTTCAACACGGCATTTGACACCATGACCCACAAATACATAGGTGCCATCCGTTTCCTGATCGGGCGCAAGGTGCTTGCCTTTGGCGGGCTGGCGCTGGTCACCGTCATTGGCGTGTGGTTGATGAACCGGACACCCACGAGTTTCATCCCTACAGAAGACGACAGCTTCGTGACGTACTCGCTGTCCATGCCGCCCGGGGCATCACTGGCCCGTACCACCGACGCACTGGCCAAAGCAGACAGCATCTTGGAAAAGCGAGAGGCCATTGCCGGCATGACCACCGTGTCGGGCTATAACGCCATCGACGCCAGCGCCAGCTCGGCATTCGCCGTGGGCTATATCCAGCTGAAGCCTGCCGGCGAGCGCGGTGACATCCGGAACATCAACGCTGTCATGGATACCATCCGCAGCGACCTCTCCCAGATTACCGATGCCAAGTTCAGTGTTTTCCCACGGCCAACTATCCAAGGATTCGGCGACTTCTCGGGCCTCGAGTTCGTACTGCAAGACCGCATGGGTGGGTCGATGTGGGATTTCGGGGCCGTAGCCGACACCTTCATCCACGAATTGGGCAAACGACCCGAAATCGCGTCGGCATACACCACATTCAACGCCAACTTCCCTCAGTATGTACTGGAAGTCGACCCTGTGAAGGCCAAGGCGCTGGGCGTGAGCATCAACGATATGATGCGCACCATCCAAGGATACTACGGCCGCGTGCGCGTGAGCGACTTCAACCGTTTCGGGCGTCAGTACCGACTATATATGCAAGCCGACTTTGATTACCGCACAGACCCGGAGTCCTTCAAATCCATCTTCGTGCGCAACAGCAACGGCGAAATGGTACCCGCCAACACCATCATCACCCTGCGGAAGGCAATGGGCCCCGAAGTGGTGAACCGGTATAACCTTTATAATGCGATCGCCGTAAACGCCACGCCCGCCGAGGGATACAGCACAGGCGAAGCCATGCAGGCCATGGAAGCAACCGCCGCTGAGTACCTACCCGGCAACTACAGCTATGAGTGGACGGGCATGAGTTTGGAAGAACGGAAATCGGGAAACGAAACATTCCTCATTTTCGCGTTGAGCATCATCTTCGTCTACTTCCTGCTCGCTGCACAGTATGAAAGCTACATCTTGCCATTGGCCGTAATGCTTTCCGTTCCCGTAGGGCTTATCGGTGTCTATACGCTGGTGAACCTCGTGGGATTGGAAAACAACATCTATGTGCAGGTTGGACTCATCATGCTTATTGGCCTGCTGGCAAAAAACGCCATCCTCATCGTAGAGTTTGCCGTGCAGCAACGCCGCGCCGGACTAAGCCTTGTCGAGTCGGCGCTGGAAGGATCGCGCATGCGCCTGCGCCCCATCCTGATGACCTCGCTGGCGTTTATTGCCGGTCTGGTGCCGCTCATGTGGACCGTGGGACCATCGGCACAAGGCAACCACTCCATCAGCTTTGGCGCCGCCGGGGGTATGCTCTTCGGTGTAACCTTGGGGATCTTCATCATCCCCGTGCTATACGTCGTTTTCAAGCACCTCGACGAAGTTGTTAAAAATAAGTTGACTACGAAAGAAGAAGAATGAAGCTAACTTGGCAAACTGGTCTTATGGCGGTGATTTGTTCGCTGCTGATATCGTCATGTAAAGTGGGGCGCGATTATGTGCGCCCTGAAACGGACCTTACCGATACCTTCCGTGGTACGGTCGTCGACGAAAGCGCCCTTGATGATTCGGTGAACATCGCCGACATCCCATGGTACGACTTTTTTACCGATAGCATGCTCACCATGCTCATCGACAGCGCCATTGCGAACAATTTCGACATGCAGACGGCATTGAAGAACATCGAAATCGCCAACCAGTCCGTACGGCAGTCGCGCGCGGCATTCTTACCACAAATTGGTGCCGAGCTGGCCGGCACGAACCATCAATGGCGGTCGCGCGACTATTACTCCTCCCCCTCTTCGGGCTGGTATGAACGCGGGGGCAACGGTACGCCACCGGAAAATCTCTACGTGCTACAGTCGCAATATTTCTCATCCATCGATATGAGCTGGGAACTGGATATCTGGGGGAAATTGCGCCGGCAGAAAGAGGGCGCTTATGCCTCATACCTGCAAACGTTTGAGGCCCGGAAAGCCATCCAAACCAGCTTGGTGGCCGCTATCGCCGAAGGGTATTACAACTTGCTCACGCTGGATGGCCAGTTGGAAGTAGCCCAGCGCAACCTGCGGCTCAGCGATAGCACCTTGCAGATTGTGAAGCTCCAGCGCGACGCCGGTGAGGTGAGCTCGTTGGCCATCCAGCAGACCGAATCGCAAAAGCTGGTGGCCGCATCGCTCATACCCGAGCTGGAACAACAGATCGCTATTCAGGAAAATGCATTGATGGCACTCACGGGGCGTATGCCGGGCGGTGTATACCGGTCGTCCGCCCTGACCGACTGGCACATGCAGGAAACTTACGATAGTGGGGTGCCCTTGCAGCTGCTGGCCAACCGTCCGGATGTACGCGAGGCAGAGCTCGCGTTGCGTGCCGCCAATGCCGAGGTGGGCGTGGCTCAAGCCTACCGCTACCCTACGCTGACCATCGAAGCATCGGGCGGCCTTAATGCCATGTTGCCTCAAAATTGGTTCAATATACCCGGGGCGTTGTTTGGCGGACTTATCAGTGGCGTTACACAGCCCATATTCAACGGCAGGAAACTCAAGACCCAGCATGAGGTAGCCAAACTGGAGCGTGATAAGGCCGAAATCGGCTTCCAATATATGGTGATGGATGCCGTGCACGAAGTAACCAACGCGCTGGTGATGATCGACAAGCTCAATGAGCAACTCGGTATCGCCCAGCAGCGGGTAGCCACGGCACAGCTTGGCGTCAAAAATGCCAACTTATTGTTCAAAGCCGGTGAGGCGACCTACCTCGAGGTGATTACGGCCCAAAGCAATGCCCTCAACAGTGAGCTGGATCTGGTCAGTGTGAAACAGCAGCAGCTCAACGCCAAGGTAACGCTTTATAAGGCGTTGGGCGGGGGTTGGCGGTAAATGAGAAAAGCTGCCATCAAAAGTCGATGACGGTGTCGGTGAATTCGCGTAACCGAATTTGGCCTTTGAAGTCTGCTTTGAAATACTGCCGCACCTTATCCTTGATGTCGGCAATGAGGTCTGACTTGTCTGCTCCGAACCCTGTCAACCCCAGATTGGCCTCGATAGCGACCCGACAACCTTCGCGTCCCTCCATGGCTACAAAAACCAGTTGTTTCGCCTGCCCATTGATCGTTATATCCCGTTCGTCAATTTTCAAAGCCATAATTGTCATCAGTTAAAATATCTAAAAAATCCCCGATTCAGTTGACATCCTAATACGCCAATACGGTCACTTCCGTACGGCGGTTGGCCTGGTGCTGCTCGCGCGAACACGGCACACCGTTGCCGCAATCGTTCACCAAGCGCGTTTCTCCGTAACCCTTTGCCACCATCCTTTCGCGCGCTATTCCCTGGCTAACCAGATAATCCACCGCGGCCTGTGCACGCCGCTGCGACAGTGCCATGTTATAGGCATCGCTGCCGCGGCTGTCGGTATGGCTCGAAAGCTCGATTTTCAAGGTGGGGTTGTCACGCAGTGTGCGCACCAGCTCATCCAATATGGCCGCAGCGTCCGGACGGATGTTGTGCTTATCGAAATCGTAATAGATGTTTTCCAGTTCGAAGGTCTTGCCCACCTCGAAAACCGGCTCAAGCAGCAAGGCCACCTCTAGCGTGTCTGACGTGGTGATGCCCAGCGTATTCACCTTGGCCGAGTCGGCATGGTAGCCCGCCTTCTGTCCCAATACCGTGTACGACATCCCTTTATCCAGTATAAACTCGAAGGTCCCCTTACCATCGCTATTCCGTTTTGCGATGATTTCACGGTCGCCATCATAAAGCGTTACCGTTGCTTCTGCCAGGCGCTGGCCGGTATGCTTGTCGGCTGTCGTACCTCTTAGAACGATGATTATTTTCGGCTTTTCAAACGTAAACGAATACACGTCATCACCGCCTATGCCGCCTTTCCGGTTCGAAGATAAATAACCGGCGAAACCTTCCTCGCGCTCGTAAGTGAGCAGATATGCAAAATCATCACCGGCTGAATTCACTGGAAACCGTAAGTTCCTGGGCGAGGTCCATTGCTGCCTGCTGCCTGTTGTTTCAAATACATCCAATCCGCCCATGCCTGCAAATCCATCACTCGAATAATAAAGCGTGCCGTCGGGGCCGATATTCGGAAAAAATTCATCGCCCGCACTGTTTACGGTTCCCCCCGCGTTTACCGGTGTTCCCCAGCCTCCATTGGTTTGCCTTTCACTGTACCAGATGTCCGTGCCGCCCTGTCCACCAGGCATGTCGCTCACGAAATACAAGACGTTCCCATCCGTACTGACCGCTGCGTGGCCCAATGAGTATTCCTCCACGTTATTATATGGAAAAGGGGCCGATTGCCAGCTACCGTCATCCCCCTGGGTGTATATATAAAGTTCGAGTGTATTGGTCAGGTACTTGCGCCGTTCTTCCCGGGATACGTTCCCCTCTTTGCCGGCATACGTACGCGTCACGTACAGCGTGGTACCTTCTGCATTGGCAGCAACAGGCCCCATATGGAATGGCGCATTGTTGATGCCGTCAACGGCTATCACCGCATCCGAAAGCATGTTGTCCGTGCCCCGATCGGCCGTGTAGACCCGTAGGAAGGAGTTGCCGGTCCAACCGTATGTCCCAACGCCCCGCATATGCGCATCGGGTTCGCCTGCGTAGTACACCTTATCACCCACGGGGAATACGGCAAACTCCGACAGGGATGTATTTATCCCCTCGTTGCGTAGGTTATGCACCGTGGGGTCGGCCATCCATACGATGGCCGAATCGCAGCCCGCCAGCTGTACAGCTACCCTGTCCCGGTCGTTCGATTGTTCGGCATACGCTTCCAATTGCTTCTTCGCTTCGGCATATTTGCCGTTCATTTTCAGCACCTCTCCGTAGTGTATCAGGTTCTCCGGATCGCTCGATTCCGTAGTCACCACCCGGGCGTACCAGTTCTCCGCCGCTTCATAGTCCTTCATCTGTACATAACAATACGCCAGATGCTCCAAATCGGCCACATGGGGCTTCTTCCTATCGACCAGTTTCACATAAAGTGCCGCGGCATTTGCATACTCATATTTTCGGAATGCCTGTTCCGCCCGGTCGCGCAAACCGAGTTGCTCCTGGGCGTATGTGAATACGTTGGTCAATAACAGGATGACGGTAAGAAAGAAAACGAGATAAAAACGAATCCTTGGCTGTAATGTTGCTTTCATAACTAATTTACTATTATCGTAAAAATGCTTCAACGGGTACTATCCATGACCACAAATACCCGAAGGATGTAACGGTATGCTTTCTCCTCGTCTGTCATCTCATAAATCAAATTTCCCGAAGAGACAATGTATCGGCTGCTATTGATTTTAGACACGACAACAGGCAATTCCTCCATGTGTGCTAACCAAATTTCTATCAAATGACCGCTTCGGGTGTACCTGAACGCGTTTGTCCCATCTAAGAACCGTGTAATCCTTTCCAATAACATAACCCGGTACATGCAATAAAAATTCCTAGAAGAACCTTGGACTCAATAGTCGCCGGTCTTTAGGCCCAAAGGTGATGCCCAGCGTCACCTCATGCGATCCATTCTGCACGCCACTTAATTGGCTGAGGATATGGTCATACGAGTAACCCACCCTTAGTTGGGGTGTCACGTAGAGCTGTGTTATCGCCGAAACCGAATTCTGTTTACTTAACTTGTTTCCTGAGAGGCGTTCGAAATCCTTCTTGAATACCGTGACACCCGTACGCCAGCCACCTCCGATCCAAAAGCGGTCACCGAATACGAACATCGCATTCAAATCCAAGCTGGTTGGCCCTTTGAAATCCTCTTTTATGAGCAGGCTCGGCCGGAGGCGGGTACCCTCACTGAGATTGACAAGCGCTCCACCCATGAAATAGATGTGGCGTTTACGCCGGATATTATCTGTGGTGGTGTTATCCCACCGGAAGATATTATTGCTTTGGTCGCCAGACAACAGGTCCATCACCGAGATACCGGCATACCAGGTGGGGTTGTAATAATAGATGCCGAAACGGATATCCGGAATAAAGTTATTAATGCGGTTGGGCGGTACGATGGGGTCTCCCACGCTAACGGGGTCGAGTAAAGCGCCGTTCAGGCCGTATTGTGTCACTCCTGCCCCGATGCCGAAACTCAACCGTTGGGTATCTTCATCATCCAGTCTCAGCCGGAAGGCGTAATTCAGATAAGCCGAGTTGGCCGACTGTGGCCCCAGCCGGTCCGTAGTGAGCTGTATACCCAGTCCGTGCCGCTTATAGGTGGCCTGGTCCAGCAATCCGTCTACCGACAGCAATGCCGTTTGCGGGGCACCGTCGATGCCGACCCACTGGCTGCGCATGCCCAGCTGGCCAAACCATTCTTCTTTATATCCCGCATAAGCAGGATTGATACTCATTGAATTGAAAATGTACTGCGTAAATTGGATGTTTTGCTGGGCCCGGAGCGCACCTGGCATCCCTATGGCCAACAACCATGTGATTATCTTAATATATCTCATCTTCATCGTATTGATTGGTCCGAATGATTACGTCTTATCCCTTATTATTGCTTTTTCAAGACGATCCATCCTTTTTCCACCTGTCTATCATTACCCTTATGCAATGTCAGCATATAGTAATATGTGCCCTCTTGGATGTTTGCTCCGTCCCATGTATTGTCATACTTGTTATGGCGATAGATTTCGTTACCCCAGCGATTGAACACCACAAGCTCAATCCGGTCGTACCCTTCAATGCCCTCGATTTCTAAACGGTCGTTTTGGCCGTCACCGTTGGGCGTGAAAATATTCGGTATGCGCAGCGGGTTAGCGGCTACCCCGATGACCACCTCTGCCGGATCGCTCCAATGGCCCTCACTATCCTGTACGCGGTAAGTAAACCGGTCTTCACCTACGTAGCCACGTTCGGATATATAGGAGATGGTGCCATCCGTACCGACGGTGGCGGTACCGTGTTGCGGCTGGGTAACAATTTGCACGGTCGATGGATCCAGCGGATAGCTACGTTCATTGTCGTTGGCCAATACCGAGATCATCAGGCCCTTGTTTGAGTTTCCGGCTATCTTGTCATCAATCGCCTGCGGCGGATGTATTGGGGTGACCGAAATCCGGGCTTCGTTATTGTCCGCGTCGGGATCATCTTCATTGCCGTACACTTCGGCATCATTCAGGTATTCGCCCTCCGCATTTAGCGAAGCCGTAATCCGCAGTACTTCCGTTTCGCCATTGGCGAGTGAACCGATCGTCCATATGCCCGAAGCCTCATCATAGGAGCCTGCCGATGCTTCCGCAGACAGGAAGGTAAAGCCCGACGGAAGCTTATCCAACGCTTCCACACCGGTGGCGCCGTCAGGCCCTACGTTGGTCACTTCGATGGTAAACACCACGGTGCTCCCCACCAGCGCCGACTCATTGTCCACTGTTTTGGTAACCCCGAGGTCCGCTTTGACTTCCGGTAGCAACGTAAGCACCACCTCATCGAAAGCCTCGCAGCTGCCGTTGCCAAGGGTCCACCGCAGGGTTACGGATGTACCCGGTGTGAGCGACACCGTTGCCTGCGGGTCCTGAATATCAGAAAAGGTAACGGCCGGTGTTCCCGAAACCACCGTCCAGGTTCCCGTCGTACCGGCAAGGCTGTTGCCGTCTAGCGTGAACACCGGATCCACAGCTTTCGTCTGGTCCGCACCCGCGTTGGCTACCGGCACTTCCACGACCGTAATGGTTACGGCAGGAGTAGGCACTGATTCGCACACCACATCGCCCACTACCGTCACGGTAACCCGGCGGTAATGCGTGGTCGCCTCCAAGACTCTGGGCTGGTATGCCGCACCCGTTGCCCCATCGATGGGGGACCAAGTCGTTCCATCCGCAGATTGCTCCCAGCGATAGCCAACCGTGCCTGAACCGCTGCCGGCTATGACCGAAACCAACGCTGCCGATGTTTGCCCAACGCAGACGGATTGGTCAGCGCCTATTTGCCCCGCTTGCGGCGTTTCCGTGATCGTCACCGTGAACGCCGTTTCCGCGGTACAGCCTGCCGCCGTGGCTGCATAGGCATATAGTGTGTAGGTTCCTGCCGTAGCGATCGTTTCGCCGATTTCGTACCGTGTACCGGCTCCTCCTTCTTCGGTATAAAAAGCCCTATCCCCGGTCAGGTTCGTTCCCGTGATATCGGGCAATGTATAACTTTCGCATACCACGGCGTCTTCCAACGGATCGATAACCGGGGTTGCGCTGATGGTCAGTGTTACGGCTGTACGCGTCTCACTTATACAGTCGCCGTTGCTGGCTTCCGCGTAGTAGGTAATGGTTCCAACCGCACTCAAAACCGGGTCGGTTACCACCTGTCCGCCGGTCGCCGCATCGTACCACAACACGGTCGTGCCCTCGGGAACGGTGGCCACAGCGGTCAGCGTCTGCAGCGGCGTTTCCGCGCATACGGCCTGGTCTTCGGCCATCGGGGCCGCAGGGACCTCGGGTGCTGCGTTGACGGTTACCGCCACGGCCGATGCTTCGCAATCAATCGTCAACGACCGCATCTGCACCAGGTATTCACCCGGGGCCAGGTCTGCGAAGACCGGCGACGAGTGGTATACCGGTGTTTCTCCGGTGCGGTACACCGCATATTCGTAATCCGTATCAACGGGGAACTCGATGGCGCCCGTGGTCTCCCCGCATTCCGGATGCACCACCGTGGGCATAATCGTTGTCGGGGTCGCGTTGATGGTTACCTCGACTTCCCCGCTCACGCATCCCGGTACCGACACATGCTGCGCTGTGACGCGGTAGGTGCCGGGGACTATATTTTCAAACAATGGCTCCGCTTGGTAATCCGCGCCATTGATCGAATATTCGAAACCAGCGCCCAAGGGTTCGGTGATGGTTATCGTTCCTGCCCTTACTACACAATCAGGATGGGTCACAACCACCACAGGCCGGTCCACAAACTCTACCGTAACCGGTGCAATGGTGCTGCAACCCGTCACCGGATCAGTCGCACGGATGTAGTAAACACCGGATAGGGCAACAGTAGCCGGGTTTTCCACCAGGCTGGTACCCGCAGCATCCGTGTAATAGCTATACGTCAATCCGGCATCGCTGCCCACCGTAATGGCCGCAGCCGTCAGATCGATGGTTACGCCAGCGCAGGCTACCGCCGGATCCGTAATGATGATCGTTGGTAATGCATGGATGGTGAGCGTTACCGCCGTACGTGTCTCGCTCACGCAGTCGCCGTTGCTGGCTTCCGCGTAGTAGGTAACGGTTCCAACCGTATTCAGGGTAGGATCGGTCACCACCTGTCCGCCGGTCGCCGCATCGTACCACAACACGGTCGTGCCCTCGGGAACGGTGGCCACAGCGGTCAGCGTCTGCAGCGGCGTTTCCGCGCATACGGCCTGGTCTTCGGCCATCGGGGCCGCAGGGACCTCGGGTGCTGCGTTGACGGTTACCGCCACGGCCGATGCTTCGCAATCAATCGTCAACGACCGCATCTGCACCAGGTATTCACCCGGGGCCAGGTCTGCGAAGACCGGCGACGAGTGGTATACCGGTGTTTCTCCGGTTTGGTAA